>DATKMS010000036.1:0-64511 GCA_035541735.1 Candidatus Margulisiibacteriota bacterium | reverse complement strand
CACGCGGATGCCGAAGGGCGCGAACTCCGCCGCCATGCTGCGCGTCTGGGCGAGCAGCGTGCCTTGGCCGCGGCGTCCATCGACACATTGGCCGAGAACATGAACGCCGGCGTCCTCTTCGCCTACTTCCCGCCCGAGTTGCAGAACCGTCTCGAGCACCGCGCAATCGTCGATCGTCGCCAGGGACCGCAGCCGTCGGGACACGCGCAGCGAACAGGCACCTACAAGGGCGGCCGTGTCGCGGGCTGAATTGCCAACAACTCACGGACCTGCGCTTCGACGTCCGACGCACGCACAATCTCGGAGATCATCGCCACCGCGTCGGCACCGGCCGCAAGAACCTCGCCGACGGTGCGGCTGGCGATGCCGCCGATGGCAACAATCGGCAGTGCCACCCGGGCACGCACGCGCTGCAGGCCGTCGAGCCCCTGCACCGGATCGGGGTGCGCCTTGCTCCGCGTCGGAAAGATCGGCCCGAAGCCGATGTAGTCGGCGATGCCTTCGCGCGCCGCGGCTTCTGCCTGCGCGACGTTGTGGGTCGACAAGCCGATGATCTTGTCCGGCCCGAGCAGCCGGCGCGCCGCGGCAGCCGGCACGTCGTCCTGACCCAAGTGCACACCGGCAGCGTCGACCAGCTTGGCGATGTCGGCGCGGTCGTTGATGATCAGCCGGGCGCGATGCCGGTCCGCCAATGCCTTCAGTTGCCGCGCCGTCTCGACGAAGCGGCCCGTCGACTCGCTCTTGGCCCGCAACTGGAGGAACGGCGCTCCTGCAGCAAGCACGGCACCAGCCAGCTCAACGTATGAGCGGCGCGGATCGTTCAGCGTGTCGACGATGGGGTAGACGCGCGCTGGGAACGAGAAGCTCATTGCCGAATGGCGAATGGGGAATGGTGAATGGTGAATGGCGGCAGTCGAGGGCTGGTCCTGACGTGCACCACTCGCCGTTCACTGTTCGCCATTCACCATTTGTCCTTACACGCCTTCCGGCCGCCGCTTCGGCGTGATCTTCAGCTCGGTGATCTTCTTGTGCAGCGTGTTGCGGTTGATCCCGAGGATGGCTGCCGCCTTCAGCTGGTTGCCGCGGGTGCGCTCCAGCGTGAGCTCGATGAGCGGCCGCTCGACGCGCTCCATGATGAGCGAATACAAGTCGGTCGGCTCGACGTCGCGCGTTTGTCGGAAGTACTCCTTCAGCTTGAGGCGCACGACTTCTTCGAGCGACATGTCGTCGTACGCCGCCACCGTCGTCTCACGCGTCGCCAGCGCCAGATCGCGCGGCATCAGCGTGGGTCCAGGGGCCAGAACCGCAGCCCGCACCAGCGTGTTCTCCAGCTCGCGCACGTTCCCCGGCCAGTCGTGCGCATTCAGCACTGCCTGCGCCTCGGGCGACACGCCACTGATGTTCGTGCCCATCTCGCGATTGACCTTCTCGATGAAGTAGGCCACCAGCTCCGGAATGTCGCCGCGCCGTTGCCGCAGCGGCGGCACGACGATGGGCACGACCTTGAGCCGGAAGTAGAGGTCTTCACGGAACCGCCCCTGTTGCACCGCGCGCTCCAGGTCTTGGTTTGTCGCCGCGATGATGCGGCAATCGACCTTGATGACCTCGCGCCCGCCGATGCGGGTGAGCTCCCGCTCCTGCACGACGCGCAGCAGCTTGGCTTGCAGCTCGAGCGGCATGTCACCGATCTCGTCGAGGAAGAGCGTACCACCCTGCGCGATCTCGAAGACGCCGGCGCGCTGCTCGGTGGCCCCGGTGAAGGCGCCGCGCTCGTGTCCGAACAGTTCGCTCTCGAGCAGGTCGCGCGGCACCGCCGAGCAGTTGCGCGCGACAAACGGCCCGCTCCAGCGCGGCGAATGCGAATGGATGGCCCGCGCGATCAGCTCCTTGCCGGTGCCGCTCTCGCCCTGAATCAGGACGGTGGCGTCGGTGTGGGCCACGCGCCCGATGGTCTTGAAGATCTCCTGCATGGCGGGCGTTTTGCCGATCAGCTCGACGCCCAACTCGAAGCGGCGGCGCGTCTGCTCTTCGAGGCGCGTCAGGTCAGCCGCTTGCCGGCGCATCTCGAGCACACGCTGCACGAGCAGCCGCACCTCCTCGATGTCGAACGGCTTGGTCAGATAGTCGTAGGCGCCGCGCTTCATCGCCTCGATGGCGTTGGCCATGGTGTTCTGCGCGGTGATGATGACGATCGGCGTGCTCACAGTGGCCTGGCGCGCCTGCGACAGCAGCGAGAGCCCGTCGAGATCGGGCATCTTGATGTCAATGAAGGCGAGGTCGAAGTGCTCAGTGCCGAGGCGCTGCAGGGCCGCCCCGCCGCTTTCCACCTGCTCCACGGTATGGCCCTCGCCGCTCAGGGCTGTTGCCAGCACCCAACGGATAGACTCCTCGTCGTCCGCCACCAAGATCTTGCCTGTGTAACTCATGCCCCCACCAATGGCAGCGTCACCGTGACCGCCGCTCCGCCGCCGCGGCGATTCTCAGCGCGGATGTCGCCGCCGTGCGCGGCGACGATGCGCTGGCAAATCGCCAATCCCAGGCCCGTGCCACGCGGCTTGGTGCTGAAGAACGGCTCGAACACGCGCTCCAAATCGCTCTCCGGGAAGCCCGGTCCGGTGTCGGCCACCTCGACGCGCAAGAACTTCCCCGAACCCGCGGCTCCACCGGCGGTCCCACCGCGCACGGCCCGCCAAAGAATGTGAAAATCGGTTTCCATCCGGGTGGTAATCGTCAGGGCTCCGTGCTCGGGCATAGCCTCCATCGCATTCTTCACCAAATTGAGAAACACATGCGTCAGCTGCGCCTCATCACCGCGCACGTCGGGCAGGCTGGGATCGATCTGCAGACGCACGACGATGCCTTTGGCGCTCAGCTCGCTCTGCATCAGCGCCAACACCTCGTGAATGATTTTGTGCACGTTGAGCGCTTGCTGCGTCGGAGCGGGCGGAGCGCCCAGGGTGAGCAGCTGCTCGACGAGGCGGGCGAGGCGGTCGATCTCGCGGATCATCACGCCGGTATACTCGTGCACGTCCGGCTGTTCGGCAAAGCGTTGCGCGAGCAACTGCGCAGCGCCCTTGATGCCGCCGAGCGGGTTCTTGATCTCGTGTGCCAACCCGGCCACCAGGCCGCCGAGGCGGGCGAGGGTCTCGCTGCGCCGCGCTTCGTCTTCGAGCTTCTTCTGGTAGCTGAGATCTTGCATCACCAGCGCTGTCCCCTGCACCTCGTCGTTGGGGGCCCAGAGCGGCGAACAGCTCAGGCGGACGGGGATGCGGCGCTGCGCAATCATCAGCGTCTCCTCGCCGCACGACTGGCTCTGTCCGGAGGTACGCGTTCGTTGCACGATGGCGACGATCGGCGGACTCGACTTGAACACCTCTTCGAAGGACCGGTACAGCACGTGCGCCCGGGGTACACCCGTCAGCTCCTCCGCGGCCTGGTTGAACAACGTGATGTGATCCGCGTCATCGGTGAGGATCACCGGGTCGCCCAGGCTCGCCAAGACGTTCTCCAACGGTGGGGCGGCGTTGGCGCGTTGCAGCGCTCGTGGCAGTCGTTTACGGCGCGGCCGGCTCAAAAGCATTCAGCAACTTTAACACACGAGCGCTGCCGCGTGAATGAGCCGCGTTGATAAGCTCGACGGGCTCTCGCGTTGGCAAGAATTAGGGGGGCGCAGCGCACAATGGGAACAAGAGGCGGCGGACGCACCTGTTCCGATTGCGCGCTACGTGCGGTTACCCACCTGCACAGCTCTCGCCTGTTGTGGGCGTGCTGCCGGGATGGGTGTATCTGTCGTACGTTTTCTGCTGCATTGGACGGCGCCGTGGCGTTGCACGGTCATCTACGCTCCAAGATGACCGGCCCGGGCGGGCGTGGCGATCCGTCGGGATAGACCGGTTCTCCCTCGGGCTCCGGAATTACCACAGGCGCCGGCGTCGGCAGCGGTGGGATTGCGTTCGGATCGAACTTGGGACCGACCCCCACAATCTCGCCGTACTCGTTGCGCAGCGGAGGCGGTTCGTGAGCCGCATGCGCTGCCTGGAACGGTTGCCCGACATCGCACGGCCCTGCCACAAGCCCGCCGTTCGCCCCGCCGTTCGCCGTGACGTTCACGAGCCGGTACGGCCCCGGCTCCACGATGTCTTGCTGCGCGAAAGGGAGTTCGACGGTTGCAGCACCCGGTTTGAGCGTTGCCATCGTGTCGGCCCGCGCGACAGCCGTCTGCCCGCTGGCGATCGTAGCGGAAATGGTGAATATACCGCCCAGCGGCGCGACCACCTTGAGCGGGATGACGAGCAGGCTGCCTAGCGGCTGCGGACTGCCGATATCGAGGAACCGCAACTCACCCGACGCCACTGTATAGCTCGTCGCCACACCCCGGTGCACGCTGTTGCCGTTCACCACGGCGTCGACGAACACGATCGCATGATGCTCGCCTGGCGCGTTGTCGAGCGGCACCGCGTACCGCCCCTTCCCCTTTGCCAACCCCTTGCGCCGCGGCTTCGGTTCGTCCTGCTCCATCGGTCCAGCGCGCACCTGGTCGTCGACCGCCACGTCGGCACCGTCGATGTCCGCACCGCCGCGTGTGTGCAGGTGTGCCGTCAGTGTTACCGGCTCACTCGCATCGAAGAACAGCTTTGGCAGCGATACGTCGAGCACGGCGGTGTCTGACGACGACTGTTTCGCTGACGGCCGGTCCGGATCGGCGGCGGACGAGACTGTGGCAGTGAGCGTGCTCAGCGGTGCGCCGAGCCGCACGCTGCTACCCTTCGGCTGCGCGCCCGCGATCGTGGCCGCGCAGATCACCATACCTGCGATCACTCGTTTCATCGGGTTCTCCTTCAACACTGCCACGCGCAAACCTGCCGGCCGGCGTTCGGTGCGTATGGACCTTCGTAGATGGTCTGCTGTGCAACGAGCGACCACGTCGGTCCATACGCGCAACCGAACCCCAGGCTGCCGCCGCAGGTGAGCGTGTTGCGGTAATAGTTGATCCACTGACCGCTCGGGATATTGCTGCTGTTCGCAAGCGCCGGTCCACACCAACTAGCCGCCCTCGCCTCAACGAACGCTGAGATCCAGAATGCCACGTCGGCGCCGGCCGGATAGCCGCGCGTTTGATTTGCAAGGCAGCTTGCATCCGGACACGCAGGGACCGCCACGCCATGCGAGAAGTAGCTCGGCACCGGCCACGTTGGACACGTCATCGCGTCGACGGTCGACCCATCTGGATTCGTACCGATGCGGACGCGACTGCAGCTGCCCGGCCCACCGGGCGCCGGAAACGCCGGACCGGGCCAGGACAGCGTCATCGGCGTCGTGTTCTCCCACCGCCAGTACACCGGTCGCCACAACCCGCCGGCAGCCCCGCCGAGTCGGGCGTGATGATGGTTGTTGCCGTTGTTCCCGAGGCCACTGTACGTCGCTGCGGCAGCCGTGTCGTGCTGACCCGTCGCAGACCAGATGTCGCTGTTCCCGGTGTAGACTGCCGCCTGCGATGCGAAGGTAACGAGCCCGTCGTTGCTGCCGGCGAACGGCACGACCCCAGCAGCGCCCAGCAGTTCGTAATCTTCGGCATGCGTGCCATCTTCGAGCATCTGCGTCGTCGACAGGCCGGTAGCAATGGCAATCCAGCGCGCAATGCGCAGCGGGATGCCATCCTGGGTGGCGATCGGCCACTGCCGCAGCGGAGTGCGCGTGCCGTACATGAAGTTCGAGTTGCGCACGAGCATCGCGCTGCTCGTCAACTCCTGCGTCGCCCGGTCGTATGGCGTGCCGAGCCATTCGGCGATCCAGCCAGTCGCCCACGAGTACTGCCCACTTGTGAGCGTTTGGACCAGGTTCGCCGCCTCACTCCCTGTGGACGGTGCATGCAGCGTGATCACGTTGGTCGTCGCATTGATCACGCGTAGCTGGTGCTGCCGGAGCGTGACGCATCCGGGATCAAGCGCACCGCTCGAGCTGCCTCCCTGTCGACATGGCGACATCGTGTAGACTTGCGTGTATGAGAAACCATAGCGGATGACGTTCCCACCGTTCGAGTGCGTTACGATCGTCAGATCGTCGCACCCGGTCTGATCGAGGAACGCGTTGATCTGTTCCAACACGCCCTGGTACTGCGGCGGTACCGGCCATTGCCGTGGCCAATACGGTCCCGTGCGTACGCACTGATTGATCGGGTTATTCGTGTCGGCAGACGCCCAGCCGTTGGGCCATGACGAGGGCCACTGTCCATTGATCCCGGGATCGGTCACGCCGTTCTGGGGACGCCACAGGTAATCACATCCCTGCCAGCGAGCGATGCCGCAACCACAGTACGCGCGCTGAAACGCGACGTCCTGGCCGTAGGTTCCATCGGCATGGGTCGTGAGCGTCGGCATGCCCGCGCACGGTTGGGCGATGGACTGGAACTGTCCATTCGCCCAATAGTCCTCGGCCCAATAGCCGCTTGGATCGGACAACTCGTAGCCACCCTTCCCGTGCACCTTCACCATGCACAGGGTCTTGGCCTGAGCGGAGCCTGCGCCGAGGCTCAACAGGAATAGGATTAGCGCATGGGCGAGACGTGCCGGCGTCTTCGCCAAGCGCTGCTTCCGCAGGGCAATCACCGCTTCTGTCTTCGACGCACCGACCGTAGCGGCGACCAGATCGATGGTGCCCGCGACGTCCATGGGGATTTTGACGTTCATCAACCGCGCCGCCATCGGCTGACGGGCCTTGAGATCGGCGAGTCGCAAGCCACTGCAACGCACCGTTGCGTGCGCATGCGCCTGACGCTGCCTCTGGGTGTGCATAGGACCCTCCTTTCGGTATTCGCCAGCCTTGGGTGGACAGTGATCAGGCGACCCTCAGCGGACTGACGTGCCGCTCAGCAAACTCGCGGCCAGCTCGCAGCGTCCCCTACCGCATGACGCGAGAGCGCGCTCGCGATGCTGCAACCATCTCCAATTGATATGTTGAGGTGATGGTGTGTATACTTGCCAAGTCACTTTGCGTAGTACATGAGCTTGTGAGCCACTATCGCCCCCGCAGAAGGGACCAAGGGCGCCGATTGCTGCCGTCCATTGGGCTGCTGGCAAGTCACGAAGCGGGAAGTCTGCACGCAACCGCGTCGAACGGCTCGGGGTCTCGATGCCGTGAGGTAAGGCGCTTGCCGAATCCTCTCTGGCACACGCACCGGGATTCGGTTACACTCCTGCGGCGTGTTGCAAGCGCACTGTTCGAACCGATGCTGCATCGTCTCCGCCGCCGTCTCACGTCGCTTTTCTTTGCGAACTTCTTCAGTCTGCTGGTCGTCACGATCAGTCTGGCGCAGGTCATCATGCTCTGGTGGCTGTGGCCAGCGTTCGCTGAGGCTGGTCTTGCAGGCTACTTGCTCGTCCCGGTGGCGATGTACGGTGCCAACCGGAGCCTGATGCGCTGGACGACGGACTGCCGGCGCCGCGGCCGGCGCGTCGGTCCTCTTCCCCGTCTGTACTTTGCAGGGGCCTTCACGTGTCTGTTTTGCGTCAGCTACCTCGCCGTGCTGGCCGGTTTGTGGGCGCCGGTGCGCGTCTTCTTGGAAGCCTTGGCGGTGGAGGCGCGCCCGACGCATCTCGGTCCGCTGGCAGTCTCCGGCATGAGTCCCGTTTTTCAGTGGCTGGCGAATGTCGGTATGGCAGGTATCGCCGTGGCCTTCACATACGGCTACACGATCGGCCAACGTCGACTCCGGATCACACGGTTGGAGCTACCGTTGCGCGCCCTTCCGCCTGCGCTCGACGGCTTGCGCATCGTGCAAATCAGCGACATTCACCTCGGCGACAATCTCGGCACGGACCAACTGGAGCGCTTCGTGGGGCGGGTCAACGCCCTGCAGCCGGACCTCATCTGCATCACCGGTGACATCGTCGACTCTCCCTACACCGACGTCGACGCGTTGCTCCCGCGGCTGGCGCAGTTGCGCGCGGCTCACGGCGTCGTGGCAATCCTCGGCAACCACGATCACTACGCCGGCGCCGAGCGGGTGCACGCCAAGCTACGGCAGCTGACCTCTTTCACGACCCTGCGCGATGCGTGCACCAGCATCAGCATAGGCGGGGCACGCCTGCACATCGTTGGACTCGATGACCGTGGGCGCGACTGGGCACGCGGGGTCAGGGCAGTGGCATACCTCGCACAGGTCTTGCCGACCCTGCCGCCGGAAGAACCCGTCCTGGTGCTCTGCCATCGACCCGACATCTTCCCGCAGGCGGCCGCCGCCGGAGTTGCGTTGACGCTGTCGGGGCACACGCATGGCGGCCAACTGGGAGTGCCGTGGTTCAATGGCCGCGTGCGCAACCTTGCTGAGTTCATCACCCCATTCGCTCGTGGTCTCTTCGAACGCAACGGCAGCTTTCTCTACGTGAACTGCGGGCTCGGCGTGACCGGCCAGCGCATCCGCCTGTGCACGCCGCGGGAGATCACACTCATCGAAGCGCGCAGTCGCAGCACGGCGGCCGACGCCGCCTGAGCGTTGCGGCCAGATGGAAATCGTGGCGGTCGGCCTTTGCGCGCAGTGCCAGCACTGCCGGATAGGCGGCAACGCGCGCGGCTCGACCTTCTACCGCTGCGCGCTGGCAGACATCGACTCGTCCTTCACGCGCTACCCGCGTCTTCCCGTTCTGCGCTGCTCCGGCTACGACCCCGGAGTGGCGCAGGAGCATGACGACTGAGCGTCCTATGCGCCCGTTCGCAGGGCAGCGGCATGCGCTGCAATTACTGCATCGGGACACAAGTAGATGAACAGCTTCGCCGCCAGCACCGCAATGAGCAGATCGTCCAGCATGCCCACGACCGGCATCCCATCCCCGAGCAGGTCCACCGGGAGCAGCCAGTACAACAGCGCCATGACGACGACTGCCCGCGGCAGATAGGGAGTCCGCGCATCACGCACGATGCGGAAGAACATGCGCACACCGTGCACCAGGTCGCGGGTCGAGGCCTGGGGGTTGTGCCATCCCGACGTGAACATCCGCAGGTCGGCCGCCGACGCGATCGCTGTCACAACCAAGAAGAGAGCGGCCGACAGGAGCATCCACAACCAGGTGTCGAGCCCGTTGATCACCAAAGCAGCCAGCCGGCTCAGCGTCCGCTCGCTGTGCGATGCCAAGCGATGCACGTGCCCCAACACTCCCGGCGCCGCCGCGCTGGCGCTCAACTGGAACTGGACAGCCAGCAGCGCCGAGCGGACTGGCGACATGGCCGCCACCGGCTGTGCCCATGCACCGCAGAGCCCCACTGCCACGAGCGGTAGCCGCTTCACCCTCCTGAACCATGATGAATCGACGTTCATGAGCCGTTGAGTTGGATGCGCCATCCTAAAGGCCTTCTGCCCACAGAATGCTGGATACAACGCAATCTGTTCTCCGCGCCTATCGCCACTCACTAGCACCGCAGGACGCTGAAAGTAAACTTCATCCTTGGGTTGCAACGTGAACGCCCGGTGCCCTCACCGCCAGCGGCGGCTCACCTCAACCCGCGCGGTTCATCGAATCGCCGTCGTGCTGCACGCGTGCGGCGCAGGATACGCCCCAGATAGCTCAAGCTGTCGCGCAGGACGTCGACGGTGCCGCCCGAGCTCGCGACGAAGCGCACGACATGCCGCCAGCTCAACGGCCGCGTGACCAGTTGTATCCGCCCCTGGCGCAGCGCTCGGATGACTGCGGCCGGCTGCGGCGGCGCATCGATGAGCGTGTACGTCTGGCCGAGCTGCCACAAGAAGTGCGTGTCGGAGTTGCCGATCACCGGCACGCCCGCGTGTCGTGCGTAGTCGGCAGCGCGGCGGTTGAAGCGCCGGGTCAGCGGTGTATACATGCCCGAGAATTCCACCGCGTCGAAGATGCCGGGATAGTTCGCCAGCGTGTCGCCCATGCCCATCCCGATCGGGTAAAACGGGTGCGGCGCAATCACCATGGCGTCGCGCGTCTTGCGTGCCGCGATCTCCTCCATGCGGCACACGCCCGGGGGGAACTCCGGAAAGTTCAGGAGCAGGACGTGGTGCCCCTCGACTGTCGCCTCCATGCCGCGCAGCAGCAACACGCCGCGCTCCGCTGCGTAGCGCGTAGCGTCACCGTCGTACGGAACCGACTCATGACAGGTAATGGCCAGCGCCTGCAGCCCGGCCGCCGCGGCGCAATCGATCAGGGCGCCGGCGGAGTGGGGCACGAACTTGCCGTCGATCGGATCCGCATCGATGTGATGATGAAAGTCGCCGCGCAACATACGAATCGAGCGTAACAGCGAGGCTGCAGCTCGACAAGGAGAGCGTGCTCGTGTTCGTGCTCGAAAGGAACCACCTGGACGAACACGGACACGAGCACGCTCTCAACGCAGCTTCCACTTGATGCGCTTGCCGGAAGCGAAGGCCGCCTGACCTTGACGGATCGACTCCTGGTTCGTTCCCATGCCAACGAAGGCATAGCCCAGCCCCAGGGCTTGCGAGCGGGACAGCTCACGCGCCGCCCAAATCGCGCGGACGGTCCCCTGGATGGCGAGCGGGGGCGCCGAAGCGATCGCCTCTGCCGCCCACTGGGCTGCTTCCCGCAGCTGGCCCGCCGGCACCACTTCCGATACCAGACCGACCTCGTGCGCCCGCGTAGCCGACAGGCGCTCGTGGTTGCCGAGCAAGGAGAGACGCATGATCTCGTGGAAGGGCATCTTCTGCAGCATGTGCATCGGCTCGAACGCCGCGGTCATGCCATAGGTCACGTGCGGGTCGAAGAAGGTGGCGTGCTCGGCCGCAATGATGAACTCCACCTCCCCGAGCATGTAGAAGGCACCGCCGCAGGCCATGCCGTTGACGGCAGCGATCACCGGCTTCCACAGATCGCAGCTCTTCGGCCCGATGTTGGCCCCCGGGTCGTCGAACATGAACGGCGTCGACGCCGCGCCGACGACGCGCTCACCCGGCTTGGGGTACTCGCCCATCGTTTCGGTGCGGTCGATGCCCGTGCAAAACGCCTTGTCCCCAGCCCCGGTCAGCACCACGACGCGGACGGCGTCGTGGCGCCGCAAGCCGCGCCACAGCTCGTGCAGCTCGCGCTGCATCTGCACGTTGAAGGCGTTGTGCACGGCGGGACGGTTGAGCGTAACCCACGCCACCCCGTCCTTCTCCTCGTACAGTAACGTCTCGTAGTCCGACATGGTTTCCTCATCTCGCGTCGAATTGCACCGGCAAGCGATTCGGCGACCGGAAGGCCAGACCCACCACGCCGCATGCTTGTCCGCGTTCGAGGCGCACGTTCGGCAAGCGATCGAACAGGGCGTTGAGCGCCGTGGTTGCTTCCAGCCGTGCCAGATGCGAGCCGAGGCAGAAGTGCCGGCCGAAGCCGAACGCCATGTGTTCGTCGATGCGGCGATGGATGTCAAAGCGGTCCGGGTCTGGGAAGTGGCGCTCGTCGCGGTTGGCGGAGCCGAGCGCGGTGAGCAGTTGCGTGCCTGCGGGCAGCTCGACGCCCCCGAGCGTCACCGGCGCCGTGGTCTCGCGCGACGCGTACTGCACCGGCGCCTCCCAGCGCAGCGTCTCTTCGATCAGCGCGGCGATCTGGGCGCGGTCGGCGCGTACTTCCACAAGCTGCTCGGGGTGCGTCAACAACGCAAACAGGGCGTTGCCGATCAACCGGTACGTGGTGTCCGAGCCGGCCGGCAGCAGCAGTTTGAGGAACGCGTAGATCTCGTCATCGTCCAGGCGCTGGCCATCGACCTCGGCGTGCACCAGTGTACTGAGCAGGTCGCTGCGTGCTTCGGCTCGGCGGGCCGCAACGATCGGGCGCAGGAACTCCACCAGTTTCTCCGCCGCCTCGAACCCCTTGGGCGGATCATCCGCGAAGCCGATGAGGTCGAGCGACCAGCGTTTGAAGGTCTCATAGTCATCGATCGGCACACCGATGATGTGCGCGATCACGCGCAACGGAAACGTGCGCGTGAACTGCGCCACCAGATCGGCGTGCCCGTCGCGCGCGAAGCGGTCGATCATATCGTGCGCGATCGATGCGATGGTCTCCGGAAGCTCGCCTTTCAACGCCTTGGGCACGAACGCCATCGAGATGATGTTGCGGTGCCGCGTGTGCTCTTTGCCGTCCATTTCGAGGATCGTTTTGCCCATCACCAGACCGATGCCCTTGGCATTGGCTTGCGACGAGAACAGCGCCGCGTCCCTGAGGACCGTGACCACATCCTCGTAGCGTGTGACCAGGTAGGCCGGTGCCATCGGTAGATCGAGGTGCTTCACCGGCGCCTCGCGTCGTAAGCGCGCGTAGACCGGATATGGATCCGGTACTTCGCTCATGAAGTGGCCGCCGAAGGTTTCAAGCAGATCTTCCATGCTGACACCCTAATGCGTAGAGCGTGAGAGTCTGGGAGCGATCGCAGCTCTCATTTTCCCACGCCCTCACTCTCTGACGCTCCACGTTTTCACGCTCCCACACTCTTCCACGCTCCCACGCTCTAACGCAAATCTCACTGCAGCCCGTACAGCGCGGCGGCGTTGCCGGCACAGATCTGTCTGCGCTCGTGTTCCGGCACGCCGGCGAACATTTCGTTGGCGAGCTTGCGGGAGTAGGGCCAGTCACAGATGTGGTGCGGGTAATCGGTCGACCACATCATGTTGCCGATGCCGACGGCATGGCGATTGCGTACGCCGTAGAAGTCCTGCACGAAAGTGACGAGCCAATTGCGGCGGAAGTAGGCGCTGGGCAGCATCTCCAGCTCGACCTTGGCCCATCTGCGGTTGCGGAAGTAGCGATCATCCATCTGCTCCAGGAAGTAGGGCACCCAGCCGGCGCCGGCCTCGACGGAGATGAAACGCAGGCGCGGGAACTGGTCGAACAGGCCGGAGAGGATGGTCTCAGCGATGATCACCGGCATGGTATCTATGCCGGCACAGGAGTATCCGACGATCGTCTTCGCACCCGTGCTGAGCAGACCGGCACCCTCCATCATGCCCGTGCTCGTCTGGGCTTTCCCACTCTGCTTCGATGCCACGCCGAGGTGGATGCTCACCGGCAGGTCGAGCTTCTCGGCTTCCGCCCAGAACGCGTTGTCTTCGACCTGCAACGAAGTGCCGCCGCTCGGCCAGCTGGAGAGGATCACACCGCGCATGCCCATCTGCTTCGCGCGCCGCATCTCGATGATCATCTCCTCGACGCCGAGGTTGGGCATCTGCGCCAGGCCGATGAGGCGCTTGGTGTCGGCAGCCATGAAGTCCTTGGCCATCCAGTTGTTGTAGGCCTGGATGCCTTGTTTGTGGAACTCGCCGTCGTCATCGAGCATGAAATGGCGCATGGTGCGCTGCGACGGGTACAGCACTTCGGCGTCGACGCCATCAATTATCTGCTCTTGGATGCGCGTCGCGCCGATGAAGGCGCCCTGGTTGATCTTGTCGTACTTGGCGCCGGTCCATTTGAAGTGTTCGTAGGTACGTCCGGGATAGGTGGTCACCAAACCGAGCGGCACCGGCGGCGTGCCGGGCCGGTACTGCCAGGCGTCGCCACCCTCGGCATCCTTCACCAACTTCGGCGCCTTGGGAAAAAACTCTCTGGGCAGCCACTTCTCCCAGAGATCAGGTGCCTCGACGATATGCGAGTCGGCAGAAATCATCTCGTAAGCAGCCATTGTCAGTCCTCCCTCATTCGTGCACGTGCTCGTGACTCGGGCTCGGGCGCCGGTGAAGATGGGCCGTCTGAACACCGAAGCGCACACGAACACGGGTCTCCGTTGCCATCGTGATGCGGAAGCAGTAGGTGAAGCGCCAGTTCGAGTCTGTGACCAATGTCACACATGCGCGACACTGCGAGCCATGCCAGAGCACGGGCGCGAGTAGCCACGGAGTTGGGGCTCGACCGTGCCACGGTCGACGCGTTGCTCGCGGCCGCCACCATCCGCCAGTTTGCGCGCGGCGCGTCGATCTATCCCCAGGGCACGCATCGCGGCAGCATCTTCATCGTGCTCGCCGGCGAGGTCAGCGTCTCGGTCGTGTTGCCGAACGGCCAACGCATTCTTTGCGTGCTCTACGAGCCCGGGACGATGTTCGGCTTCCCGATCGTCGAAGGCGAGCGCCCGCGATTGAGTGCCGCCGACGCCTTCGGCGCAGCGACCATCGCCGTCGTGCCGCGGCGCGAGTTCGAGCGCATCTTGGCCGCCCTGCCCGCGCCGACGCTGATTCGCTTCTTCAACCGTGTCTTGGAACGCCAGGCGCGTTTCGCGATGCGCCTCGTCCACTGTGCGGCGCTCGATCTACGCGGCCGGCTCGCACTGACGCTTGCCGACCTGGCCGCGACCTTCGGGGTCCACGATGCCGGCGGCGTGCGCATCGGCGTTCCCATCACACATGAGAATCTGGCCGACATGGTCGGCGCTTCGCGCGAGCGCATCAGTAAGATGATGGCCGCGTTCATGGCAGAGGGACTGATCAGCTATCGACGCCAAGCGGTGGTGCTCCTCGACATCACGGGACTTCAGGCCGCCGCCGCCGTGGCCCGGTAGCCGCGCTCAGCGCAGGGGTCGCGGCCGGTTGTAGGGATCGCCGTGCTCGGCGCGGATTTCGGCCATCCGCTTGTCGGCGTCGCGCTGCAGCTTGGGCTTGCGATTCAGCAGCCAGTAGATAGCGGCGGCCGCCAGGCCCGCCCAGACTGCGGTGCTGGGATGATCCCGCACGTACTGAATCCAGGTCCACACGTGCTCCATAACGCCTCCTGCGCAGCCGCATCGTACGGCGGCGAAGGCAGCGCCTCAAGCGGAAAGATTGATGGTTCGTGCTATAAGCACGCCATGACGCCGCTCGAACGCGTGCACGTTGGGCTGATCGGCTGCGGGCGCATCGCAAGCCTCCAGGTGCTTGGGTACCTGGATCATCCGCACGCCGAATTGACCGCGCTGTGCGACGCTGATGCGGCCCTGCTCCACCAGCGGCAATCGGAATGGGGTGCGAAGAAAGCCTACACTGACTATCACGATCTGCTGCGCGATCCCGACGTGAATGCCGTCGAAATTCTGCTGCCGCATCATCTGCACAAGAGCGTCGCCATCGCAGCGCTGCAGGCTGGCAAGCACGTCTCGCTGCAGAAGCCACCGACGCTGACGCTGGGCGATCTCCAGGTGGTGCACGAGGCAGCGCTGGACGCCGGCCGGCGGCTGCGCGTGTTCGAGAACTTCATGCACTACCCGCCGCACGTCAAGGCGCGCGAGTTGGTGCAGGAGGGTGCCGTCGGTGAACCGCTGTCGGTACGCATCAAGACAGCGGCCGGCCGGTTCGACGACGGTTGGCGCGTGCCGCAGGCAGCGCAGGTGTGGCGCATGGATCCGGAGAGCTGCGGTGGCGGACCCACGTGTTTCGACCACGGGTATCATTGCTACAACATGGGCCGCTTCTTCATTGCCGAGCCGGTGGAACGCGTGCACGCCTGGATTCACGTCAACCGCTTCGGAGCCAATGCGTTCTACGACGGCCCGGCGTTCATCAGCTGGCGGTACGCCGGCGTCCCCAAGTTCGGCAGCTGGGAAGTCATCGCCTCAGTGGGCATGCGGGTGCGCTCGAAGTATTACGCCAGCGACGACCGCATTGAGATCCACGGCACCGAAGGGATCATCTGGGTGAACCGCTGCACCGGATTCCTCCTCGACGAGCCGGCGCTCGTCCTCTATCGGGACGGCGAGACACGCGCCTGGCACGACATCCCGAGCGACTGGGCGGAAAGCTTTCGCCTGGGCGCGCACGACTTCATCGACGCGTTGATTGAAGGCCGCCAGCCGGCGCAGGATGTCGATGCGGCCGCCGCCACGCTGCGCTTCGCCATCGCCGCCCACGTGTCCGCCTGTGAGGGCCGCGAGGTGCGCCTCGACGAGATCGGGCGTGACACCCGAGCGCGCTTACCGATTTGACGCAGTTCTGCAGTCAGGCCGAGCGGTCCGCCTCCTACCAGCCGCGGGTTCAGTCCAGGCTCGCCTGCGCCAACCGTAGCGACCCCGGCGGGCGCCAGGCTTTGCCCGCGGTGGGGCCGTTTGCTATGCCATGCGCCGCAGGAGGATCGCAGTCATGCCCGTGGTTTACTTCGTGAAACAGCAGCGTGCCGTGGAATGCCCGGTCGGTGCCAATCTGCGCGACGTGGCGCGCCAGAACGGCATCGACGTCTACGTCTTCCCCAACAACCTCGTGAACTGCCGGGGCAATGGCCTGTGCGGCACGTGCCGCGTCAAGGTCGACAATCCACGGGCGCTGTCACCGCGCACACCCTCCGATGAGCGTAAGTGCGGCTGGGAGGGCGATGAGTACCGGCTCGCTTGTCAAACCAAGGTGCTGACCGACGTGGCGGTGGTCACGGCGCCACGCAAGATCCTCGCGTGGACGAACCACCCGACGTATCAGTGGATGCAGAACCTGGAGTGATTCGATTTCGCATTGCGGATTGGAAGGTCTCTCAAATTCCGCGATCCGAAATCCGCAGGTCACTCCTCACCGCGGGCGTGGACGGTAATAGTGAAGTCGTCCGTGCCAATTTGGCCGGCCTTGTTGGTCACCTTGACGGTGGCGCGGTAGGTGCCCGGTTTCTTGTAGGTGTGCACCGGATTCTGCGTGTGCACCAACGGGCTGCGGTCGCCAAAATCCCATAGGTAGGTCGCGTTCACCGCCTCTTCATCGTCGTACGGCTTGGCGGAGAACTTCACGGTAAGCGGCGCCGTCCCGTCGTCCGGCTCGGCCGAGGAGTCCAGGATGATCTTCATGACGATCGTCTTCTCCCCCGCCGTTAGCTGCCGTTGCGTCGGTACCGGCGTACTTTGCGCCCATGTGGCAGCACTGCCACTGATCACCGCAACCAGAACGAGCATGAGCGTCACACGGTCCTTCCTATGACTCATTCGCATCGCATCGTCCTCCCCTTCTCACGCTATCCCTTGCCAATGCGTTGATAGGCGCCGCAGAAATACAACAACGGCTCCCCTTCGCGCGCGTCGGCGGCCTCGACCTGACCGAGGAAGATCGTGTGGTCGCCGGCGTCGATGATCTCGACCGTACGGCACTCGAGATGGCCGAGCGCGTCGGCCAAGATGGGCGCGCCGGTCACGCCCGTGCGCATCGACAGGTCTCCGAACTTGTCGCCACCCGACACGGCGAAGCGACGCGAGAGATGCTCGTGATCGTGCGCCAGAAAGTTCACCGCGAACACCCGCGACGTGTGAAAGTGTGGATGACTGTCGGAACGCTTATCCACGCACACAAGGACCAGGGGCGGTTCGAGGGATACCGAGGTGAACGCGGTCGCCGTCAGACCGTAGGGGCGTGCGTCATCGCCGACGGTGGTGACGATCGTCACACCCGCCGCAAAGTGGCCCAGTACCCTGCGGAACTCTTGCTTGTCGATCGGCATGGCAGAAGAGAAGCAAGGCAAAAGTCAAAAGTCAAAACGCAAAAGGCACAGGTTCCAAGATGACGATGCACCGGGGGAACATTCTTCCACTGTGCCTTTTGCGTTTCGACCTTCTTCATTCCCCTATCTTGGCCGCCAGCAGCGGCCCATCGGCACGCCACATGTGACAGGAGTTCACGGCGGCGTGCGGGCCCTCGGCACGGCGCGGGCGCAGCTCCAACTCCTCCGCCAAGCTCGGGAAGCACTGCATCAAGGTCGGCGCCATCATGAACAGCAAATGCTGCAGCGGCAGCAAGTCGGCCGTGCCGGCAAATACCTGCTGCACCTGGGCCGTATAACCCTTCATCATCGAGCGGCCGATCAGCTGCTCGACGGCCCCGACGCCTTCCCAGCTGCCCAACGCCTCGACGCCCGATCCGGAACGGCGGACGCGCCCGTGGCCACCGGTGATCGTCATGCTCGGCACGCCAATCTCCATATCCGCCGCCGCCTCCACCGATGCTTCCAGCTCTTCTTCGAGCGGCAAGGCATCGGCGCCGGGCGGGTAATGCAGATCGAACAGCATGCCGCGCAGGACGATCGAGATGCCCTCTCCCTTCATCCCGTCGATGATGACACTGCGCGCGAACAGCGGGCTGCCCGCAGTGGGGGCGGTTGCGGTGTTGCCGAGCCGTGCGTGCTCACGCTCCGCGACGGCTTGAATCGTTGGTCCGATCAGCCGCAGCAACGTGAAGATGTGAAAGCAGCCGCGTGGACCACCCACCGTTTCCATAAGCGTCGACCCGTAGCCGTCGCGCAGCCGGGCGCCGACGAGACGTTGCACGTCGGGCAGCCGGTCGGGGCAGCCCTCACCGCGGGTCGCTGGCCCGGGCGCAAACGGGAACGCCGACATCGTTGGTGCGATGCTGCCGATACGCAGGCTCGGATAATCGAGCTGCAGTTGCACCGCCATGTCGTGCACGACGCCCGGCCCTTGGAGCTTCCCCGCCAGCGGCACGACGCCGCGCTTGCGCAGATCGAAGATGCGGCCATGCGCGACGAGGCAGCCACCGCTGCCCCAGGTGAGGCGCAGGGACACCATGCGGGTATGGAGAGGCGTCAGGGACATTGATCGTGAATCAGGTAATTCTACACAATGCCCCGTGCGCGCAAGAGCGCCACCTCCGCCGCACCGATTCCCAGGAAGCGCTCCAAGACCTCGTCGGTCGCTTCCCCGAGCAGGGGTGCCGCGCGGACTTCGGTTGGTGAGGCGGAAAGCTGCAACGGATTGCCGGGCATTCGCAGGGGACCCGAACGCGGGTGCGCGACGTCGACGATCATGCCGCGTTCGCGCAGGTGGGCGTCATTGATGACGTCGGCGGTGTCGAACACGGCGCTGCACGGCACGCCCGCTCTGGCCAGCGTGTGCATGACCTCCCACTTGTCACGCGCCTGCGTCCACGCCGAGATCATCTCCACGATCGCCGTGCGATGCTTGTTGCGCTCGGCAATCTCCGTGTAGCGCGCATCGCCGATAAGATCGGCGCGGCCGATGCAGCGTAGCAGGGCTTCCCACATGTCGCGCGTGGTGAGGAAGATGTAGACGTAGTCATTCGGTCCGCCCGGGGCGCACGGATAGAGATCGATCGGCACCAGCTGCGGCACGCTGTTGCCGGCACGCGCCACCGGCTGGTTGGTAAGGTATTGGCTCAGCATGCGCACGCGCATGAAGTTCACCACGGCGTCCTGCATCGCCACCTCGACCTTCTGTCCCGCCCCGGTGCGCTGCCGTTGCACGACCGCGGCCAGGATGCCGACCGCTGCGTGCACGCCCGTGCCCGTGTCACCCAGCGTCGGCCCAGGTGAACATGGCGGCGAGTCGGGGAACCCCGTGACGCTCAGCGCGCCGCCCGCCGCTTGCGCGATGGTGTCGAAGCACTTGTACGCGGCGTACGGCCCGTACGTTCCGAACCCTTTGATGGTGGCGTAGATCAGCGGCGGATGCAGCTCGCGTAAGGTGTTGTAGTCCAAGCCCAGACGGTCCATGACCCCGAACGCGAAGTTCTCGACGAGAATGTCGAAGTGCGGCACCAGCCGCTTGAAGACGGCGACGCCCTCCGGGGCGCGCAGGTTCAGCGTGACGCTGCGCTTGTTGGCGTTGAGGACGAGAAAATACACGGAGTCTTTTCCCGGACGCACACCGAACGACGAGCGCCCCGGCTCCCCGTGCTCCGGCGGCTCGATCTTGATGACCTCGGCGCCAAGAAACGCCAGCAACTCAGTGCACGCCGTCCCCGCCTCGAACTGCGTGAGGTCGAGGACGCGTAACCCGCTCAGCGCTTGCATGATCGGTGGGCTCTTCGCGTAGTCCGTTGGATCCTAAGCCAGCGTAGCCGCAACCAAACGGGCAAGAATGAGAAACAGGAAACCGAAAACCGGAAATTCAAAACCGGGAAATTGACCAGTTTCCCGTTTCCGGTTTCGTGTTTTCGGTTTTGCATTTCCTTTCCGTACCGCTCGAAACTAAAAGAAGCTGAGGCCCAGCAGCGCCACCGCAAAGTACGCGGCGATCACCGCGGCACCGGCGTAGTCCTTCGCCAAGCGCTGGCCGGCGAGGAGGCCGAGCAGCGCCACGCCGCCGATGCTCACACCGCAGGCCGAGACGCCGAAGCCCTTGCCGACGAAGTCGCCGAGCAACAGTCCCAACGCGCAGAGCACACCCGCAAGCCCTTCGATCACCGTCAGCAACCAGAAGAGCAGCGGCACCGCCGTGCTCGGCACCGGGCTGCTTTTGAAGTGGTCCGTGAAGTAGGCGATGTTGCCGTCGCGGTCGGTCAGCTTGTCGACGGAGGATTGCAGGAAGACGACGGCGAAGAAGCCGGTCACCAGGAAGCGTGCGACGAGGTCAGGCTGCATGGCCGCTCCCGCAAGTGTTCTCTTCCTTACCACCCATGGCACCCTCCTGCTCACATGATGGTTCGTCTACCACTTGGCGCCGGCAGACGGAAGTGACCGGAAGTCGAGACTACGAGGGACCGGAGTGATCAGTGACCGGTGACCAGTGATCCAGTGAGAGGAAGGAGAGTCTCCTCTTCTCCCAGTGGCGTACTGGCCACTGATCACTGGTTACTGGTTACTGGTCACTCATCTTCCCTCTCTCGCCTTCGCCGGCGGGCCACAAAAATCATTTGTCAAGAATTTTGTTGACACAGAATTGACCGCGGTGGTACGTTCGCAGGAAATCTCGCTGACGGAGGTAACACACATGAAGGTGCGCAGGACTTTCTTGGCGGCTCTGGTGGTTGGGACGGCGGTGGGGATGCCGCTGCGTCAAGCCCACGCCGGGGCTGGTTACACTTGTACGTTCACCAACGACACAGGGCATAACGACCTGGCCACAACGACGCTGACCAAGCCCGACGGGGCAGACAAGATCGTGATCGCGCCGAGCAAGAAGAAGGGCGACGGCGGGTCGACGATCCAACTGGTTACCAAGGACATCAACTGCGGGTCGGCCTGCAACAACAACGTGGTCGATCTCGGCGTGCGTGCGCTCGGCAACGATATCCCGCACACTGCAGGCATTCTGTTCAACGTCAGCGGTGGCAAGGCAGCCTTCCCCTCGAACGGCAAGAACAAAATTTCCCTCGGTAGCCTCTTCGGCCCAATCGGTCAGCTCACCTTCAATCAGTCCCTGGGGATTGGTTTGGTTGAGTTGCGCGAGCCGGCGTCCGATCCAACTGCCTGCAATACCGTCCCACTCGCCGGGGGGAATAAGTGTACCGACGGTAAGGTTTACGCCGTCTGCGGCTTCAAGGTTCCGGTTGATCCGAGCGCCACGTGCGCAGTTGACGCGGACTGCAAACTGATCACCGCCGTCTGCGACACCTCGACCACCCCCCATCTCTGTAAGACGCAAACATGTCCAGGGGGTACGGACGACGAGTGCAATTCCGGTCATTGCAACATCAACGCGGGCACGTGCTGCTCGCCTGACGTTGGCACTGGCTGCCCCTGATAGCACACCAGAACCCTGATTCTACGAGGGCCTCGGGATCCACCCGAGGCCCTCGCTTTTTGGGTTTGTGTTCTCCAACACCACTCCAACATGGCTGAGCCAGGGCTTCACCCCTGGCTCGTGAATACCGCCCCTACGTGGGCTCGGCGCTTCTGAGCCCCGGAAGGAGTGGCGCCCTTCCGCCTGGAGTGCGGCCCGGGGCCCGGTGCTCGGCTCAACGCTAGCTGCCGCCCTATTTCAGCGCGGCAAGCGCGTGTCGAACTTCGTGCCCTTGTAATTCCGCACCGCCTCCTGCGCGCGCTGGTCGCCGTCGTCAGCGAACCACTGCAGCGAGTTGTACGCCGAGGCCGCGACGATCCCGACCTGGTCGTTGAGCACCACGATCAGAGCGGGCACTGCGCGGCGGTCACGCGTCTTCGCCAGCAGGAGAGCGGCGTGGAGGCGTACCTGGAAGTCCGGGTCGCGCAGCGCGGCAATGAGCCGATCGGTGGCGGCGCGGTCGCCGAGGTCGCCGAGGAGCATGGCAGCGCCCAGGGCGTGCGGGCCGCGCAGCGCCGGCAGCGCCGCCGCACGGATCTGCGCAGCGAGCTGGGCGCCGTCGGGGCCGCGCTCGACGAAACTCATGAGGTAGCGCCGCGCCCACACCGCGTTCGAAAAGTCGGGAGGGTTCAACGCCAGCTCGATCAACGTGCGCCGCCCGTTCGGCGTGTTGAAGGCGTCGGCGCAGGCGCGAATGATCTGATCGCGCACCGCAGGGTTGGGGTCGCGCAGGAAGGCGAGGGCAAGATCTTGCGCATGCGGATCGCTCATCTGACAGAGGGCATCCATCGCCCACAGCCGGACGAACGGATCGGCGTCACGGGTGCCCTTGACCAGAAAGTCGACCGTCGACGGATCGCCGATCAACCCCAGGCTGGTGAGGCATTCGTAGCGTACCTGCGGGTTGTCGTCCTTGGCGAACTGCTCGAGCAGCGGTTGCACGGCGCGCCGATCGCCGAGCCCGCCGAGCTGCTCCACGGCGCTCAGACGCACGTCAGAGCTGGTGTCTTTGAGCGCCACCAGGAGCGTGTCCACCGCCGCGGGCCCACGCATCTTGCCGAGCGCCTCGACGGCAACCAGCCGCACACTCTCCTCCGGATCCGCCAGCCCGGTAGACACTGCGGGCAGCGCCGCGGGTCCCAGCGCGGCGATCGCCTCGGTCGCCGCGTCATGGTCATCTTGCGCGGCTGCGGAGTGCAGCAGGCGTGAGACGGTGGCGCTGGCCGGATCGGCTGGCGCGGCGTGCCCACGCCATAGCGCACATGCCGGCAGCAGCGCGACCGTACTCAAGGCAAGAGCCCAGGCAGCCAGACGCTGCGTCCGACGAGGCGGAGCTATTGCAGCCTCCATGCGGGCGTGGGGTGCACAACGCAAGCCGTCCCGCAGCCAGCGAACCAGCAAACCGCTCACGCTGGGAGGACCAATCGCCGGGGCAGCGGCTTGGGGGGGCCATGAGCCGTTGTCGCATTCGGCGCAACCGCCCGGGGCGATGCCCCGGGCTATCGAATGGCCGCCCCTATCGGGGCTGTTGATCTGCAGGCTGCTAATCCTTTGGGTCTCAGCCCTGAAAGGGCGGCAAGACGTCAGCCCAGGGCAACGCCCTGGGCGACCGCCAGCCGCAGGCTCATGGGCAGGAAGCGCCAACTTTTCAGGCGCCGTCGCCAAGCCCTGTCCTGAGAGTCCTGAGCGACGCCGAAGGGCGCGCAATCTTAGCACTCTGTCCCTTGAGCGCGGGGTGGTGCACGTACGAGCGTCGCCTACTGGTCGCTCCACAACCCGGCTTGTGCCCCGTCGCCGGTGATGTTCGCATCCCCTTCTTCTGCTGGGATGGTGAAGCCCAAGACACCAACGCCGTTCTCTGTCGTCCAATTGGCGCAGTCGAAGTTCGTACCCTTCCTGGCGATCTTGGGTACCTTGCTGGGACTCGCTCCGGAGCCGGCGCAGTGGTTGAGGACTTGGGCCGTGTCGATCCCGGTCGTGTAGTACTGCGTCGCCGGCGCGGCGGTCGAGAAATCGACCGTTGAACAACACGAGCCCGTACCTTGGCACTGGGGCCTCACGGGCACGCTGCGCTGCTGGCAGATCAGCAACATCGCGCCCGCACCGCTGGGGGTGGGCGTGACGTTCGGCGGTGGGCTCGTCTGCTGCGGGCTGTTGCCGCTGCCGACGCCGACACCTTCACAGGCGTTGCTGCAGCACACCGGTGGTGTCGGTGCGGTCGCCGGGCAGCTGTGCGTGCCGTCGCGCATGCACGTCAGGTCCGCGCGGAGGCTATCGAGGGAGTTGAGCACGTCGACGTCGGTTCCGCCGTCACAGTAGAGTGTGCCGGTGCACGAGTCGAGCTTGGTGCACAGAGTCAAGTTCCCCGCCGAGAGGTCCGTGCGGATGAGCGTGCCGGGGTTGGCCAGGGTCACCGTCGCACGACCGCTGCCGTCCTTGCCGCCGGCGTCAAGCATGAGCGTCCCCATCGGCGTGCCGAGGCTGCCGCCGGGCAGCAGTGAACTGGTAAAGGCTGATTTTGAGCCCAGCGAGAACACGCGCATGCCGAGCGGCGGGCCGAGGGCGGTGGTCGGGCTCGGCGTCGGCGTCGCCGAGGGCGCCAGGGTGAAGGTGTTGGTCGGCGTGCTGGTCGCCTGGATGCCTTGCGTCCGCGTCGGTGTCGGTGACGCCGCGGGGCAGCCCTTGGGTGGGAAGTTCAGGATGTCGAATATGATGTTGTTCAGCTCGCCGGGCTGGATCGTGTGATCGCCGTTCTTGTCGGCAGCGGTGCAACCGCCGGGGACAGCTCCGCACCCGGCTGCCGCTGAGCTGCAGTTCAAGATGATGGCGATGACCTTGTTCAGCTCCCCCGGCCCGACCGTCCCGTCACCGTTGCAGTCTCCCAAGCACTGGGCGTTGGCTGCAGCCGCTGCTGTGAACAGCAGCGCCGCCACGCACGTAGTGACTGCGACCATTCTTACAGACCCGTGCAGGTTCAGAAGCATGATGACCCTTTCAGTGGCAATGCAGCACCGCCGCACACCAGCGAAATCTTTTCGCAAACCGATTCGATGCAATTCTTGGTTTGATACCGCGCGCGCCGCTTGATTGTCAACGAGAATCCACGGCCGTAGGCCGCAGACGGCTGCAAAGCCGCACGAGAAATTTTCCGTGCAATACAGTAGGGGCACAGCGCGCTGTGCCCCTACTCCGCAACGAAGGTCCGGTTCACGCCCTTCAATTCGTCGGCGTTCGTGGTTTTGACTACGGCGTCGGCCCGGGCGTCGGCACGGCAGCGGTCGCCTGCGCTTGCGCTCGCTGACGCAGGACGTAGCCGAGCAGCTTCTTCTGCGCGAGGCTGCCCAGCGAGCGGTCGGTGTATGAGAACGACTTGGCCTGCGGGCTGAACGACACCCAGTGCGTCTCACTCAGCCACACGGTCTCGTCTGGCTTGTGTTGAACCGCGGGGCCGAAGCGCTTCTCCAACGCCCGCGCCACCTTGTCCTTCGGTTCGCAACTGAACAGCACCTGATAGAACTTGTCGTCGACGAAGCGCAACTCCACGGTACACGGCTTCAAGCCGAGCACGGATTGGCCTTCCAGATCGTAGATCGTCAGGAACTCCTCCTGGCCCCGGCGCTTCGCCTTGGGGAACGCCTTTTCAAGCGCCGCCGTCGAGGCACCGAAACGCAACGGTCCGAAGCCCTCCGGTTCGTTCGGGAAGGCGGCCTGTGCACCTTCGCCGAGGAGCATGAGAAGCAATACGAGCGCAATCAAGGGTCGCATTGATAAGGGTCCTCCATTGCCGGCAAAAAGAAAGGGGACGGAGAGTGTGCCTCCGTCCCCTTCCTCAGGCGTTGACTAGGTTCTTACGGAGCAACGTCCAGTTCGAACGTGGTCACGCTGTCGAGGAAGTCCCCTCCCCCTGAGAGCTGCAGCGTGTTGATCGCCGGGAAGGCTCCGACCAGGTGCGTCCCCTTTGTTTGACCTGCGTTCAGGGTCGCGCAGTTGAAAATGCTTCCGGTGACCACGTCGGAGTCGAGCTCATTGGTAGACGGCGTTCCGCCCTCCGAGTCCTGGTTCAACACCTTGGCGGCTGCTGTTCCGGTTGTGAGCGACGTGGTGGCTGGCAACCCGGCGTCGTCCAAGGTCGCCGGGTTCTGGCAGTTGTCATTCGTCACGAGGCGGTGGAGACCGATTTGCGAGGTCAGATTGACGAAGCCGTCGCCCGCGACGCCAGCAGTCGACACAGTCTTGATGCAGGCGCCGCCAATCAGCGTGTCACTCGCCGCGATCGGCGGGCCGTCCTTAGGATCGACGACCGACTGTTCGCTGTTCTTCTTGGTCCTCGCACAGCTATCCTGGCCGGTGCAGCCCCCTGAGGCTGATGCCCCGTCCGCGTTGGTGGTTGACGGCGTATGATCCTGGCACGTCACGTAGGAGATGCGCTGCGCAGAGCCGCACTGGATGATCCCTTCGGCTGCAATCGTCCTCGTGCAGGCAGTGGCGAGAGCCGTCCCCCCATTCCCGACCGGCGCCGGATCCAACAGCTTGCCGGGTCCGCCCAGCACATAGAATGTACTCGCTGGAATGTTCGGCAAGATGCCCCCGGAAACCAACCCACTTACGGTGTTGTCGCAGATCTTCAAGACAGTTGTCCCGCTCAGGGGTACGGTCAGGTTCAGAACAGACACCAACACGACAGCCTGCGAGCTGCTGGCCAGCACGCTGCTCATCTCGTTGCACAGCGGATGGTTGATCTTGACGCAATTGGGGCAGCCTGGACTTGCGCTCTTCCCCATATCGATCAAGCCTTGGATGAAATCGCGGCTGCCGGCCAGTGCCTGCTCATAGGCCGAATGGAACGCCGAGACCCCCTGAAGCCGCGCCCAGTTGTCAGTGTAGAGCTTGTGCGACAGGTGACCGAGCGCCAGCAAGTCCGATTCCGTGCAGGTGTTCTTGGTGAAGCCCGCGATAAGCTTGGTCGTTACTTCCTTGTCGATGTCGCCGCCGGAGCCGATCCCCTTACCGAGTTCTTTATCACACACCTTTGCTGCCGCAGTGAATGGCCCCGTCTTTGGAACCTTGGCGAGATCCTTGTGGTACCCATCGATGCACTTCTGGAAATGCTTGATCATCGCCGCCTGCATCTTGGCATTTTCGCCGTCGATCAGCGTGGCGCACTTGGTCAGATCGGCGTAGGACGGTGCCGACAGCAGAAGCAGAGCCACCGCGCCGGCGACCACGCCTGCGATCTTGTTACTGTACATAACTCCTCCTCTCATCTTTGTTTGGCAGAACACTCTCTTGCTCCGTAAACCCCCTCGTTTGCTGGCCAAGGCCCGGGGGTTCACGACCGCGAACCCTGGTGCGCCGGCACACCCGCGAGTCGCACACTACGCCTCTCATCGTTGCTTATCCTCCGGAGGGACCTGCTGTCCCCTGCACGCCGGTCGCCTTGTCGGATCGACTTGGTTTGCGGAACGACCTCTCTATGACTACTGGCGGCGCCTAGCTTTGTCAATACAGTTTTTGTGGTCCACAGGGGGGCGCCGTGCCCCCCTGTGGACTGGACCAGTTCTACTTCCGCGGCCCGATGATGAACGTGTTACGCACCACGATATCGCCGGTGCTGGGTTGATTGAGCCCGGTGAACGCACCGACCACGTTGCCACCCTCGGCCGTCGGCGGACTCGCCTCCAACTTCGCACAATCGTACGGACTGCCGGTGTACGAGAAGGGCCCGATGTTGAACAGGCACGGCCCATCCGCCCCGCAGTCCGCATCGCTCCGGCACGTCTGGGTTGTCTTGTTCTTGCACACCCGTGCCGAGGAGGCGGCTCCATACGTGTTGGTGATCAGCCCGGTCGCCGTACCGGTCACCTGCGGCAGCGTCTGCGGCACCCCCCGACTCGACTGTGGGTCGTCATCGCAGGGCGGCCCGTTATCGCACGATACCCCAACGTTACTGCAGAAGGTCAGGTCGGGTCCCGAGACCTCGAGCACCTTCACGCCGTCGCAGGTGCTGCCTGGACAGTCCGCATTTTTGGTGCAAGCTTTCCCGGCATTCGACCCAGCGTGGCATGAGCCGGCCTGGTTACAGGCGCCCACAGCGGTGCCGATCGCGGAACTGTTCAGGACGATCGACGAGCCTGGGCCACCTGAACCGCTCAGTGTGATCACCGGGAGTCCCGAGCCGGCCGGCGGTGTCGGCGCCGGTGGATAGGGCGTGGGGCACACACCACCCGCAACCTGGGTACCACACGGGGCGTAGGCCTCGTCTTGCGTGAAGGAAAGATTCACCCCCTCCAGGCCGTTGCAGCCGATCAGGCCGGACGACGCGTTTCCGGGGCCGTGTACGAAGGCACACGGTTTCTTGCCGGCGTCGGTGCACACGCTGGCGCCGGCTGTAAAGCCGTCGGTGCAATCCGTCGAACCTGATCCATCGAAGTCGAACACCGTCCCGCCGCAGGTCTTTGTGGCGATGGCGCGCACGCAGGCACAGGCGACCGGGCCGACCCCGATGGCGGGCAGCTTGACGCTGGTGGCCTTGATGACGCCCGGAATCTCATTGTTGCGTTTTTTGCCGATGGTCAGCGTCTGGGTGCCCGATATCGGCAGCGCGAGCTGCAGGAGCCCATCATGCACGAAGGCACCGCTGCTGCCGGGCTTGACCGCCTGGTTGCAGATCCCTCCTGGGCAGTCGACTCCGCCGCTGCATAGTTTGTTGTCGTTCGGGCCACCCAGGCATTGTTTGTAGGTCGTACACGACGGACCCGGGGTTTGCGGCGGTGAGGATGGCGGACAGTCCGCAACCACGTTGCACCCTTTGCCGTCGTTCGCACCTCCTTTGCAGACCTTCACGGCACCCGGAACCAGATCGTATGCGATGTCCTGCTCGAAGGTACAGTTTGCGGCGCACCCGTCGCCGCCGCACGGCTTGCAGTGGATGCACTTGGCATCCGGACAGTCGGCGTCGCCATTGCACGCCGTGCCGATCTTCACGCCTTCGGTGCAAACACCCTGGCCCTGGCACTGCGCCTCCGAGTTGCACTTGATGCCCGCGTTGTCGCCACCGATGCAGAACCCGCCGTCGTCACAGTCCTCGTTGGATTCCGTGATGCCGTTGCCGCACACAGCGGCGCCCGTTGTCGGGGTCGGGGTCTGCGACGGCACACGGGTCGGCGTGTTCGTCGGCGCTATGGTGTTGGTAGGCACCACGCCTAGGGTCTTTGTCGGAGTCGGCGATGTCGCCGGGCAGCCTTTGGGGGGGAAGTTCAGGATGTTGAAAATGATGTTGTTCAGCTCGCCGGGCTGGATCGTGTGATCGCCGTTCTTATCGGCAGCAGTACAACCGCCGGGGACGGCCCCACAACCGGCCGCCGCTGAACTGCAGTTCAAGATGATGGCGATGACCTTGTTCAGTTCGCCCGGCCCGACCGTCCCGTCGCCGTTGCAGTCTCCCAGACACTGCGCGTTGGTGCGCGCAGAGAGAAGAAGCCCGATGCCAAACGCTACAACCGTACCCCGAACACACCTGCCGATGACCTTGGACATGGCTTCTCCTCGCTCCTGGCGCCTAGTTCTTGATGACAATCGTCTTCTCGACTGCGAACGGCCGGTCTTCAAATGTTGTGTCGGCAACCTGTCCGTGGACGCGCACAACAGTCGGCCCCGCTGGTGCGCCGGGCTGCACCGCAAAGTCGCAAGCGAGGACGTTCGCCGCTGCCGGCAACTCCTCGAGCTTCCCGACCACCACCGCCCGCACCAATCCCGGTTGAGGCTCTGCCAGGTGCAAGACCTTGGCGCTGGCTGTACCTTCGCCGATGTCGGGGCTGATCGTACAGGTGTTCATCTTAAGGCGGCCAGTGTCGTAATCGACCTGCGTGACGATGGTCACCACTGGCCCCGACGTCGGCAAGGAGCGCATGGTCACCCGCACCTTCTTGTCGGCTGTGGACTCCGCCTGCAACGCAAACACGCGTGCTTCCGGATTGTCCGGTGCAGTAGCGGCCTCATCTCGCTGCACTTCATGTTGCACGTCGTGGCGGTTACTCAACCAGATGAGCGTCGCCACCACGATTACCGCAGCAGCGCCAATGGCGATATAGAGACGATCCTTCATGCTCTCACTCCGCGGGTACCAAGCCACTCTAACGTGGCTCGATACTGAGGTATCACATACCAGCGCCGGGGCGCCTCAATTGTCAAGAGCGTTCGTCGCTCGTACACGCGCCCGCGGGGTTTTGCGATCAAGCACCGCCCGTCCCCACCGTCACCGTGCCGCTCGTGCCGCTCGCGTCGAAGCTGTTGAACTGATCGTCACCCACCGCTGCCGACTCGAAGGTCACCGCCGTGCTGCCCGTCGCGGCCGCGTTGATGGTGAACGTGCAGTCGATGATGTTTCCATCCGGCAGCACCGTCAGATCGAGTCCCGCCAGCACGATGGTGATCTGTCCCGGCATCGGCATCGACGTCGCCACCGTCTGCCCGCTGGTCACCGCCGCCGTCTTGGCGCAGCTCACGAACGTCAACACGCCCGTGTCGATGTCGAGCACCAGCGGCGCGATGCTGGCCGCCCGCACCCCATTCTTCTCCAGCGAGATCGGCACCACCACCTGACTGCCCGCCGGCCCGCTGGCGTCGCCGATGGTGACGTCCGGCACCGTCGGATTCGCGGTGCCCACGGTCACCGTCCCGCTCGTCCCGCTCGCATCGAAGCTGTTGAACTGGTCGTCACCCACGGCCGCCGACTCGAAGGTCACCGCCGTGCTGCCCGTCGCGGCCGCGTTGATGGTGAACGTACAGTCGATGATCTCCCCGTCCGGCAGCACCGTCAGATCCAGCCCCGCCAGCACGATGGTGATCTGTCCCGGCGTCGGCATCGAGGTCGCCACCGTCTGCCCGCTGGTCACCGCCGCCGTCTTCGCGCAACTCACGAACGTCAACACGCCCGTGTCGATGTCGATGATCAGCGGCGCGATGCTGGCCGCCCGCACCCCATTCTTCTCCAGCGAGATCGGCACCACCACCTGACTACCCGCCGGCCCACTCGCATCGCCGATGGTAATGTCCGGCACCGCCCCGCCCTGCGTCGGCGTTGGCGTCGCCGTCGGCGGGTTCACGACCCCCACGGTCACCGTCCCGCTCGTGCCGGTCGCGTCGAAGCTGTTGAACTGATCGTCGCCCACCGCCGCTGACTCGAAGGTCACCGCCGTACTGCCCGTTGCGGCCGCGTTGATGGTGAACGTACAGTCGATGATCTCCCCGTCCGGCAGCACCGTCAGATCCAGCCCCGCCAGCACGATGGTGATCTGTCCCGGCATCGGCATCGAGGTCGCCACCGTCTGCCCGCTGGTCACCGCCGCCGTCTTCGCGCAACTCACGAACGTCAACACGCCCGTGTCGATGTCGATGATCAGCGGCGCGATGCTGGCCGCCGTCACCCCATTCTTCTCCAACGAGATCGGCACCACCACTTGACTGCCCGCCGGCCCGCTGGCGTCGCCGATGGTAATGTGCGGCACCGGCCCGCCCTGTGTCGGCGTCAGCGTCGCGGTTGACGTGGCCGTCGGTGCAAGGGTGCCCGTCGGCGTAGGGGACTGAGTCGACGTCGGAGGCGGCGGCACGGTATTCGTCCGTGTGGGCGTCGCCGTCGTCGTCGGGATTGGCGTCGCGGTATTGGTCCGCGTCGGCGTCGCGGTGTTGGTCACGGTCGCGGTCGGCGGCGGCTTGGTCCCTGTCGGCGTGAGGCTGCGCGTCGGGGTTTGCGTTGGGATCGGCGTGTTGGTGCGCGTCGCCGTGAAGGTTGCGGTGTTGACCGGCGTGTTGGTCGGAACGCGCGTTTTCGTGACGGTCACCGTAGGCGTGACACTCGGCGTGCCTTCGGTCGGCGTCTCCGTCGGCGGCAACGGTGTAATCGTGGGCACTGGCGTGGCCACTCCGCCGGCGGCGCGCACGAAGGCTTGGATGTCAGGGTTGCTCGAGGCAGCGACCAGAGCGTTGCGATTGGTTTGGAAGATGTCCGGGCCGGTCACGATGCCTGGCAGATCACGGATCATGTTGACGAGTTGTTCGATTTCTCGGACCGAGAACTCGCACAGGTCGGCGCCTTGATGCACCTGGTCCAAGATGAGCGTCACCGCCGTCTCGCTGATGTAGTCGATGTTGACCGGCTTGACGGTGCTGAAGACAAAGGCGCGCGTCAGCGTGGAGCCACTGCCGACGGACACGATGAAACGGCACGTGTCCTCACTGGTTCCCGCTGGGAGATTGAGGAGGTAGCCACCCTGGTCGTTGGTGTAAAACGTATCATATGTTTGGGAGGAACCGTTGGGGTATTGCAACGTCAGGAGCACGGGGACGTTGCGCGGCACTGGCTTCACGTTGGTCGCGACCAACGCCTCGGCCTCCTCGACCACCAGCGCGGCGAAGCGCCGCAACACGGATCGCTCCCGCATTGCCAAAGTGCCGTTGGGCAAAGACACGGTACCGTTGACGGCAGGTCCGGGAGAGGGTTGAGCCTTGGGAACCGACACGTTCGAGGCGGCGTCGCCCCCACAGCCCGCTGTTGACGCCACGTAGAGCAAGATCGGAAACAGTCGGAGAGTAATCCCTGCTAGCCGTCGCGCCATGCACTCCTCTCAGCCATTGATGATTCGGGTAGTCTTTTCGCTACCACTCCGTTCAACCATCCGTCAACCGGAAAGCGTTGACAGCGGCAAAAAAGTGAAGGGTGGGACGCGGGGTGTAGGAGCGTGAACGCTTTCACGCTCTCACGCCCCCACCCCCTGGAAGAGCAAGTCTTCGTAGTAGCGGACGTTCAAGCCAATGAGGAAGACGCGCCGGCTGTCGTCGCGTTGCGCGTAGATTGCCGTTCCGGACGGATTCCGGCTGCCGAGACGCAGGTGGACCACCTTGCCCCCCGTCATGATGAGAGTCATCTGCGACACCGGCGGGTTGAGGCCGAACTGCCCGAGGTCACCTCCGCCGTCGTCGACCACCTCAACTTCGGGCAACTGCGTAAGGTTGGCAATCAGTGCCGTCACCAGGTCGGACGGCACCTGGCGGGCCGCCGGCTCGACGACTTGCCAGCGTCCGTCGACGCGGCGGCAACGGATGGTGGTGGCGCCGCGGCGCAAGTCCAGCGCCTCGATCTCGTTCTCGGCGAGGCTGAGAAATGGCGCCCGCGTCAAATGTTCCGGCGTCGGCCGCGGCGGCTCGCGCAGCACCAGCAGATAGAAGACGCCGAGCACGCCAAAGCATGCCCAGTAGGTGAACGCGCGCTGCCAGGTCATGGCGCCTCAATGGGCGCAGCGAAAAGCTCAAAGTTGAAAGCCGAAAGCCAGAGATCTTCGAACGCCGCTCTGGCTTTCAGCTTTGAGCTTGCCGTCTTTGGCAGTAAGCCCTCAGTCTCACTAGCGCGGCGCTCATGAAAGCCTTGGGAGCTGCCCTCTCCCGCGCATCTGTTCCGCGCGGGAGACGCACCCTCACCCTTCCCTCTCCCGCGCTGAGATGACGCGCGGGAGAGGACAGCTTGCGGCCGTTCAATCCAGCGCCACCAAGCCAGAGTGGTTACTTTGGACTGTCTTTTTCTCATCCCGTCCACCGCCGGCGCAAAAAAATGGCCGCTCCGACCGCCAGGAAGAGCGCCGGCTCGACAATGGTACCCAGGGTGAAGGCGAGACGTCCTTGGCGAGCGCTGACAAAGAACTGGTTGACGCCGGGCTGACGCAGCTGCGGCCGCGCACCGACCAGTTCCTCCTGCCCGGCAAGCCAATTGATCGCGTCGACCACCAAATCCTTGTCGCCCAGGTAGTCGATGAAGAAGTTGTTGGCGAAGTCGGAGTCGCCGAGGACGATCACCCGGGCCACGCCCGGGCTGCCGGGGCCGACATCACCGGTGCGGCGATTGTCGATCAGCACGCTCACGCCAACCGGCACCGGCCCCGCCCGGTCGCGTCCGCCGACGAAGGACGCCACCCCGGTGCGCAACACCTCTGTGTCCGTGGTGCTCCAACCGGACTTCGCAGTTTGCAGAAAATCGATGCCCTTGACGTTGCCGTCCGGCGTCCCGGCAAAGCCCACGGTGCGCGCCTGTGAGAACAGGGGTGGTGCTTTGAGGCCGGCGCTGACCGGGTGCTGGGCGGACAGGCCCGGAACGATCAGGGTGAGATAGTCGCCGGCGAACAGCCGGTTCTCCGGATCCACAACCACATCGTTGTCCACCGTGATGCCGTAGCGCGCTAGGAAGGCCACCAGACTCGGGGCAGCTTGCGGATCAAGCATGACCAACAGCCCACCGCCACGCCGCACGTAGTCGCCCAGCTTTGCCAGCTCCGACGTCAGCAGGTCGCGCCGTGGGCCGGCGACGACGACCACCGTTGCATCGTCCGGTACGCTGTTCTCATCCAACAGGTTCAACGAACGCACATCATAGAACTCGCGTTGCAGGGCGTTACGGACACCCGAGTAGCCGAGTCGCCGGTCGGTGTTGTCGATGTCGGGCTCGCCGTGGCCGCTGAGGAAGTAGACCACCTTGCGGTGCGGACGGGTGACTTGCAGGATGGCTTCCACCAGCACGTCCTCACGTGGACTGGCGAAGTCCTTGCGCCGTCCGTCGCTTTCCACCACCAGGCTGCCGTAGTTGTCGACGCCGTATTGTCGCGCCACGGCGGGGTTGCGATTCACGTCGACGACGCTGTACTGCACGCGCGGCGAGACGTTGCGCACGCGCGTCAGCAGGTCCTCGATCTCCGAGTTGCGTGCATCGTCCGAGCGCAGGAAGGCAATCACGTGCACGTCGTGGTCGAGATTCTTGAGCACCTGGCGGGCATGCTCGGACAGCGTGAAACGCTTCTCCGGGGTGAGGTCGAGCCGCCAGGTGTAGTGTGACAGGATGACCTGGATCATGGCCAGCGTCGCCGCCAGGCCCAGCGTCGCGGTGAGCAGCAACGCCCATTGCATCCACGGCGCGTGCGCGCGGACCGGCGGGCTCATCGACGCCCTCGCCATTTGCGCGACTCGAGCACGCGCAGCGTCAAGAAACCGAAGAAGCCGATGAACGACAGGAAGTAGGCAACGTCTTGCGCATCGATGACGCCGCGCGCGAAGGTCTGAAAGTGGTCGAACATCGACAGGCGAATCAGCGCCCGCAGCAGCTGCGGGCTGGTGGCCGCCTCGTTCCAGGTGATGATCCAGAAGAGCAGCAAGATGCCGATGGTCGCCATGCCGGCGACCACCTGGCTTTCCGTCAGCGACGACACGAAGACGCCGCAGGCGATGAAGCTGAGCCCGAGGAGGAACAGACCCAGGTAGCCGGCCAACAACGGCAGCCACGGGAACGGCTGCAGGATGTTCACGTAGATCGGATAGAGCAACGTACCCGCCAGCATCACGCCAAAGACCACGGCGCACGCCGCAAACTTGGCGAGGAACACCTCGCTGTCGCGCACCGGGTAGGTCAGTAGCAGCTCAATGGTGCCGAGCTTTTTTTCCTCGGCGAACAGGCGCATGCTCAGGAGTGGAATCGAGAGCAGCATCACCAACCGCAGGTCGACGAGCAACAGCTGCCAGAAATTCTCCAGGATGTTCATCCCGAAGCCGAAGGTGACGAAGAAGATCAGGTCGGTGTAGAAGTAGTACCCCGACAGGCACAAGAACACCGCCGCCACCACGTAAAACAACGGCGACACGACGTACGACAGGAGCTCCTTGCGGAACAGCGCCAGGAAGGTCACGGCAGGTTGGTCTCTGGTCCCTAGTTTCTGGTCCCTGGTTACTGGTTACTGATCACTGCTCACTGGATCACTGCTCGCCGGTCACTGCACCCTGTTCTTCCGTCACCAGGCGCACGAACAGGTCTTCGAGGCTCAGCGCCAATGGCCGCACTTCGACCAAGCCCCAGCCGTGACCGACCACGGCCGCGGCGATCGCCTTGCGCACCGGTTCGCCCGCGTTGGAGTGGGCGATGAAGGCACACACGCCGCCCTCGCTGCCCCCGGCGGCGGCCTCGGCGGGTTCGACACGCTCGACGCCGGCTATGGCCGCGAGGGCCGCACGCACGGCATCGACCGGGCCTTCGACGCGCACCAAGCTGCGGTCGCTGCCTTCGAGCCGGCGCGTCAGAGCTGCAGCGGTGTCTTCGGCGATAATGCTGCCGCGGTCGATGATGACTACGCGTTCGCACGTCATGCTCGCTTCGGGCAGGATGTGTGTGCTGAGCAGCACCGTCGTTCGCCCGCGCAGGGAGCGTACCAGGCCGCGGATCTCAATGATCTGCCGCGGATCGAGCCCGACAGTCGGCTCGTCGAGGATGAGCACTTCGGGTTCGTGCAGCAGTGCCTGCGCCAGGCCGACGCGCTGCCGGTATCCCTTCGACAGCGTACCGATCAGGCGCCCGGCGACTTCCTGCAAGCCGCAGTCGTGCATGACGCTGTCGATGCGGGCGCGTTTGCGGGCGCCGCTCATGCCCCGGACGTCGGCGCAGAACTGCAGGAAGCGCCGGACTCGCATGTCGGGGTAGAGCACCACACTTTCCGGCAGGTAGCCGATCTTGCGACGCAGCGCGAGCGATTGCTCCGCTGCATCATAGCCGGCGACACGCGCCGAGCCGCTGGTCGGCGGGAAGAAACCGGTGAGCACGCGCATGATCGTCGTCTTGCCGGAGCCGTTCGGCCCCAGCAGCCCGATGACCTCGCCGCGCTTGACGTGGAAAGACACGTCCCTGACCGCGTGCGTCGCGCCGAAGCGCTTGCTGAGGTGGTCGATCTCAATCATGTGCGTCCGCGAGTAGGGCAAGTTGACGAGCAAAAGTCAAAGTTCATGAGAGCCGATCGTCGAGAGTTGTGAGTCGAGCGCCGAGAACCGAACAAGACGAAGGGAAGATCCTCTCGACGGCCGACGGTCGACTATTTCCTAGCGCCTTCGACATCATAAGCCAGCAACTCAATTTGTGATAGCGGCGGAGCGTCGCCTGGGCGGTCGGATTGCGTCGTGCGCACCAGACCGACGTTCGGTGCATACCAATCCGTGTAGTAGAGCACGATGGGGTTTGACTCACTCTTTCCTTGGTGGCGGCCGCTATGCACCGCCACTGTCTCGACTCGTACGCAACCGGTGAAGCGCCCGGCCGGAACCTCGATGACGCGCACCTCCGGCACGGCGTGATGGTGTTGGTAGACGTCATACCCCGTGCCACCGCCCAGGTCGTAGGCGGTGGTCAGGCTGTCCCACACAAACTCGCTCTCCAGACCTTCTGGCAGAAAGCGCTCCTCGCTGGAACCGAGGCCAATTTCCCGCACGTCCTTGCCGTGGTATTCGAGCGACAGAGCACGGTAGAGGAATCCATCCTTGCGGCAATAGGCAATCGGATGCACTTGCCGGTCCTGCGTTTCCCCCTGCGCCTGGGCCATCGCGGCGTCGGGGCCGCCGTAGGTTTCGTCGACCAGCCGGCAGTGTTGCCCGAGCGGGGTGATATAACGCTCGCCGCGCACGCGCACGGTCATGCGCGTGTGCAGGTTACGCAGCGGTTGCTCGACGCCGTAGATCCACGTGTCTTCGTCGTGCAAGGGGAAGTACTCGGCGCGCCCGCCCGTGCCGCTGTCGTGCGAACAGCCAGCCACGGACCAAGTCAGCAGGCCGGCGACGAAACCGGCGCAGGTACGAGCGCAGGTTCGGTTCATAGCTGCCCCGCGCGGCGCGGGCGAGCGCAGCGTAGGAGAAGGGGTCGGGTGAGTCAACGGAGTGTGGCAGAGCGTGGCAGGTTGAGCGCGTCGGAGAGTACGGGGTGAGCGAGCGAGAGAATCCGAAACGCTCCACTCTCTCTCGTACTCACGGCTCCACTGCCGGTTGCTGCTGCGTCACGCAATGGAACGCGCCCAGGCCCCATACCAGCTCGCGGGCTTGAATGCCGACGATGCGGCGGCGCGGGAAGACTTGCTGCAGCCGGCGCAGCGCTTCACCATCGTGCGGGTCGCCGAACACCGGCACCAGCACTACGCTGTTGGCAATGTAGAAGTTCGCGTAGCTCGCCGGCAGGCGCTGGCCGTCATAGTAGACCGGTTCGGGCATCGGCAAGGTCAGCACACGCAGCGCCCGGCCATCCTGATCGGTCATTTGGCGCAGCCGCTCGTAGTTCGCGTGCAGGGGTTCGTAATTCTGGTCACGCGGGTTGCTCTCGAGCACGGTCACCACGGTGGCGGGATCAACGAAACGCGCGAGGTCGTCGATATGTCCGTCGGTATCGTCGCCGGCGATGCCTTCACCGAGCCAAAGAATGTGGCGGACACCGAGGTAGTCCCTGAGGTAGCGCTCGATCTGCGCGCGACTGAGGTGCGGGTTGCGGTTCGGATTGAGCAGACAGGCTTCGGTGGTCAGCAGCGTGCCGCTCCCGTTCACGTCAATCGAGCCGCCCTCCAGCACGATGCCCGGTTCGAAGAGGCGGATACCAAGCAGGGGGGCGATTTTTTGCGGGACGACGTCGTCAAGGTCCCACGGCGGATACTTTCCGCCCCAGGCGTTGTAGATCCAGTCGATCGCCGCCAACTCGCTGCATCCGTCGACCTGCCGGGTAACAAAGGTGGGGCCGTGATCGCGCGCCCACGCGTCGTTGGTCGGAATCAGGTGCAGTGACACCGCGTCACGGGGCACCTGCGCCACCTGCAGCAAGTCGCGCACACTGGCGGCCGCTGTGGCATCGTTGACAAGGATGTTGACGCGCTCATGCGGCGCCAGCGCCCGCACCATCTCGACCCACACGGCCGGGATGGGACCGAAATTTCCCGGCCACGACTCCTCCTTGTGTGGCCACGCCAACCAAGTTGCCGCGTGCGGCTCCCACTCCGCCGGCATGCGAAAGCCGAGGGCGGCAGGGGTTGGAGAGGATTTCGTGCTGGGCATGCAACGACCGCTCAAGAAAGGCAACGGACGCAAAGGCCAAAAGGCAAGAGTCGGGCACCACTTTTGCCTTTTGCGTTTTGACTTTTGCCTCCCCGACTCACCGTTCTTGCTCGTCCAGGAAGCGCCGCAACAACCCATCATACGCATCGATCCGCCGATCGCGCAGGAAGGGCCAGTTGCGGCGGGTCTCGTCGATCAGGCGCAGGTCGCACTTCGCGACGAGGATCTCCTCACGGTCGTGACTGGCGCGTGCCAGGAGGCGCCCGAAGGGGTCGGCGACGAACGAGCCGCCCCAGAATTCCAGGTTGCCTTCGACACCGACACGGTTGGTCACCGCAACGAACACACCGTTGGCAACGGCGTGGCTGCGCTGCATGATCTCCCACGCCTCGTGCTGCGCCGCGCCGCACTCCGCCTTCTCGCTCGGGTGCCAGCCGATCGCCGTCGGATAACAGACGATCTGCGCCCCGGCGAGCGCGGTGAGCCGTGCCGCCTCTGGAAACCATTGGTCCCAGCACACCAGGGCGCCCACCTCTACGTCGCGCAACCTGTGGCTGCGAAACCCCAGATCACCCGGCGTGAAGTAGAACTTCTCGTAGTACAGCGGATCGTCGGGGATGTGCATCTTGCGATACACGCCACGCAACGCGCCGTCGGTGTCGATCAGCACCGCGGTATTGTGGTACAGGCCGGCAGCGCGGCGTTCGAAGATCGAGCCGACGACGGCGACACCGTGCGCTGCGGCGGCACGGCCGAGCGCATCCGTGCTCGGACCCGGAATCGGCTCAGCCAGATCGAAGAGCGCCGCATCCTCGCGCTGGCAGAAATACTGCGAGCGAAACAGTTCCTGCAGACAGACAATCTCTGCCCCCTGCCCCGCCGCCTCTCCGATGCGCTCGACCGCAGCAGCGAGATTCGCACCCGGATCAACGCTGCAGCGCATCTGGACCAAACCGATCGTAACGCTGTCGCGCGCGCCCATCTGCGACCGACCGATACGCTGGAAGGCAGGGCGATGCAAGATCGTGAGCCGCGAAGCCTCGTCGGTCCCCTGGTCCCTGGTTACTGGTTACTGGTTAGCGGTCACTGGTCACTCACCCAATCGTCACAATCAACGTTGACCGATTACCGGCACTTCTATAGGGGTGCGTCATGACTCGCCGCGCCACGACGGCGCTCACTGTCGCGTTGCTGTTCCTCCCTGGCCTCGCCAGTGCCGAACGCATCAACCAGCCAATGCGCGACGAGGACGTCGTTGCCCGCGTCAACGGCACGGCCATCTACCGCAAGCAGGTGAAGGACGTCGTCCAGGGCATCCTCCTCATGCAGGACAAGGAGCCTGACCCCGGCAGCGTTGCCCAGCTGGCGAACGAGGCCCTCGACTCGCTCATTGCGCTGGAGTTGCTGTACCAGGAAAGCCAGACGCGCGGCATCAAGGTAAGCGACGCCGACGTAGACGCGGAAATCAACCGCAGCAAGAAGCAGTTTCCGGACGCGCAATCATTCCAAGCGGCGATGAAGGCGCGCAGCATGACGGAAAACGACCTGCGGCGGGACACGCGCAAGACGATGGCCGTCAGCCGTTTCCTCGAGGGCGGTATCTGGAAGAACGTGACTGTGCCGCCTGAGCAGATCAAGAGCTTCTACGACAGCAACAAAGACAGTTTCCAGCATCCGGAGCAGATTCGCGTCAGCCACATCCTGGTGCGCGTGCCGGAGGCAGCTGGTGCGGCCGAGCGCGCCGCGGCCAAGCAGCGCGCCAGTGCGCTGCTCGACCAGCTCAAGGCGGGCGCCGATTTCGCGGCGCTGGCGCGCAAGGAATCGCAAGATGCCAGCTCGGCCGCGCAAGGCGGCGACCTTGGCTTCCTCGCCAAGGGTGAGATGGACAGCGCCTTCGAGAAGTACGCCTTCGCGCTGAAGCCCGGACAGCTCAGCGACCTGGTCACCACGCCGTACGGCTTCGACATCATCAAGGTCACCGAGCGCCGCGGCGCCGGCTACACGCCGCTGCCCGAGGTGGAAGAACAAATCCGCGCGCTGCTGGAGAAGTCCGAGCGCCAAAAGCGCCAGGCCGACCTCGTCGCTGAGCTACGCAAAAAGGCGAAGGTGGAGGTGTTGGATCAGTGAATCACTGAGTCGACTCCGCTGATTCCAGCTCACTTTCCTTCAAACTGCGGCGGCCGCTTCTCCTTGAACGCACGCACCGCTTCGGCGTGGTCGCGGGTGCGGTAGAGGTAGTCGAGCGTGAATCCCTCGTAGCGCACCTGGGCTTCGAACGTCTCGTGCAACCCTTGGTACAGCGCCTGCCGTGTCAGCAGCAGCGACAGCGGCGCACACTGCGTCATCGCGCCCGCGAGTTCGGCGACCGTGTCCATCAGCCGCGCAACCGGTACGACATGATTCACCAGCCCGGCGCGTTCGCACTCGGCAGCCGTGAACTGCTTGCCGGTGAACATGAACTCGCAGGCGCGGCCGAGCCCGACGAGGCGTGGCAGCAGGAAGGTCGACCCCAGCTCCGCCATCACCCCCAGGCGCGGAAAGAGGAAGCCGAGCTTGGCCTCTTCCGCTGCAATGCGCATGTCGCACAGCAGCGTCATGGTACAGCCGACGCCGAGCGCGTAGCCGTTGATCGCGGCGATGCTCGGCTTGGAGAGCCGGCGCATCAGCATCGGAAACTCCTCGACGCGCGACGGGCCAGGAGCTTGTGTGTCGGATTCGCTCTTCGTCCCGCCGCCGGCCGCAATCTGCCCGGCAAAAAACTCCATGTCCGCGCCGGCGCAGAAGGCCCGTCCGGCACCGGTGAGCACGGCGACACGGACCGACGGATCACGGTCGACGTTGCGGAAGGCGTCCGCCATCTCAGCACCCATGACCGGCGTCCACGCGTTCAAGCGCTGCGGCCGGTTGAGCGTGATGATGCCCATGCCGTCGCGCTTCTCGAGGACGATTGTCTCGTAGGCCATTGGAAGTCTCCTCAACCGACCGGTGGACTCTAGTGAACGCTGGCGCGCCGGGTCAACCTCGACGTTGCGTCATCGTCGGGGGTACTGGCAGCATAAACAGAGGACCCGGCTGTATCGAGCCGAGCTGAATCTCTGGAGCGATTGTTGGCGAACCGTCGTGCGTCGTGGGCGCACACGACCGGGGCATTCTGGGGCCGCCGTGGCGCCGGCTTGGAGGCAGCCAAATGGCTGTGGCTGAATTGCACGTTTTCTCCTGAACCGTCAAGACGCGTGCACCGTCGTGAGAAGGTTCGCACCCGCTGCAGGCAACGGGTGCGAACCGTGTGCGGTTAGTAGCGACCTCTGCCGCCGCCGTGGTTGTTGTCGCGCTCCTTGGCCTCGTTCACCTTGAGGGCGCGGCCCTTGAACTCCTGGCCGTCGAACTGCTGGATAGCTTTCTGGGCCTCACCGTTTGAACCCATCTCAACGAAGCCGAAGCCACGCGACTGTCCGGTGGCGCGATCGGTGATCACCGCGACCGACTCGCAGACCCCGGCTTGCGCGAACAGTTCCTCGAGGTCCTTGTTGTTGACGTCGAAGCCCAGATTGCCGACGTACAGTTTTCTTCCCATTGCATGAACTCCTTCTAGCTGGGCCGCCGCCACGACCGTGTTGCGTTTGGCTCTTCAAGACAGCGACACCTGCTGTCGTTGTCGTAGCTGAATGAAAGGTGCGGGAGGCGTGCCAGACGCCGCAATGCTAGGCGGAGTTCTCGCGCCGGACAATCAGTTGTGAGTGGGTGACTGTGTAGCAGCCTCTGCGCTTCGGCACAACCCATGAAGCCCTGGGCCCGAGCCGCGGCTGAAGTTGGCGCACGTGACGTCGCGCGTGGTGAAGAGGCCGATTCCGGCGTCGGACAGCGTCTATTTCCCTTCACGCATTGCGCCGTCATCACCGGTGCGATCCGCATTCGATTCTGTCCGATCCTGAGCGTGCATTGCCCGGACGGACCTACACCAAGGAAGGCGGGACATGATGCGGCCGGTGCCGAACCCATGCGACAACCTGAACCATCGGCGGACAGACGCGCCCGTCGGCCACCGCCCGCAGTGTGGCGGTGTCGTCCTCCCCTGACTCACCTATCCGTTCGAGGTTTTAGGTGGGTCTCAAATGCTCGGGTCCACTGGAGCCCATCCCGGCACGAATGACATCCAGGACCAAACGGGCACTCCTCCGCAGCTTGTAGATCCACGCTTTTCCCCGTGAGCGACTGACCGGGATGCCAACCAGTCGGCAACTCGTCCCCGTTCGCAAAGCGCACGTTCATTTCGGCCCTCCTTTACCGCACAAGGAGTGCCCCAACTGAGGGCGACCGTGCGCAGTATTGCGTGTCAGGGTTCTCGATGAACCCGATATGCAACGTCAGTGTACCACGCGTGCCGGCAAAGCGCTTGCGAGAGAGCGCTGCGGGGCCGCGGACGCGGGGCGTAGCGTTTGCGGCGCGCGCCGGCGAGCGGGCGCTCTCTGCGCCATGGCCCGCGAGATGGAATCGGGCAGCGCCGCATGTGGCAACGGAATGCCCAGCTTGTCCTGAATCTCGCCGAGGAGGGCTTCCTCATGCGGGGCAATGAAGGTGATCGCGTGCCCGCTCGCTCCCGCCCGCGCGGTGCGTCCGGCGCGATGGATGTAGTCGTCCGCGCACCGCGGCACGTCGAAGTTGATCACGTGCGAGATGCCGCTGATGTCGAGCCCGCGTCCCGCCACGTCGGTAGCGATCAAGACCGGGCACTCGCCGCGCCGGAAGGCGTCGAGCGCCGCCGTGCGCTCTGCCTGGCTGCGGTCGGAATGCAGACTGGTGGCGTTGACGCCGCTCCGGCCTACCGCACGGGCAAGGCGGTCCGCATCGACTTTCCGCTTCACGAACACGAGCACCGAGCGCATCTCGTTCGGGCGCAGCAAGGTCGCGAGCAGGGAAGACTTCCTCTCCTGTGCGACGCGGTATGTGCTGTGGGCAATCCCGTCCGCCGGCTGTTGCCGGTCGACCGTGACCGTTACGGGATCGCGCAGGATCGTGCGGGTGAGCGCGCGTATGCTTGGTGAAAGGGTCGCGGAGAATAGCAGCGTCTGCCGCGTCGCCGGCAGCGCCGCAAGGATGCGGTGCACGTCGGGTAGGAACCCCATGTCGAGCATGCGATCGGCCTCATCGATGACCACGATTTCGACCGCGCCGAGGTCGACGTACTTGAAGCGCATGTGGTCCAGCAGTCGCCCCGGCGTCGCGACCACGATTTCGCACCCGGCGCGCAGCGCGCGTTCTTGTGGGCGCATGTCGACCCCACCCACGACGGCGACCGCACTGAGGCCGACGTGGTAGCCGAGGGCGAGCACCTGCTCGTCGATCTGCAGGGCCAACTCGCGCGTCGGAGACAGAATGAGCGCCCGGCAGCCGACGTCCCGTGGTTCCTGCAGGCGCTGCAGAATCGGCAGGAGGAAAGCTGCTGTCTTGCCGGTGCCCGTCGCCGCGCATCCGATCAGGTCGCGACCGGCCAGGGCGACCGGTATGCCTTGCGCCTGTATCGGCGTCGGGCGCGTGTATCCCATGTCCGCCACAGCCTCAGCCAGAGCCGGAATCAGGTCGAACTCGTTCATCGTTGGTATCAATTGTGTCTCCAATGTGTCTCCAAAGGTTGTGACGACGCGTGACGCGGCCAGGATGGCGGCGCAACGGACTGCACGCGCGCGTGTGGCGGCTTTCGGCCGCTTGGCGCGAGCGAGACGCTCCGAGGGAAGTGCAAGGGAGCACACAGCGAGACGTCGTAGTTGAGGGGCTTTACCTTTCCGATCACGCCCGGCGGCTACGTCCACAAACCCTGTAGGGCCGCGCAGCGGGGGGCAGCTTCGTTAGTGTCAGTGCGTTGATGTATCGCACAGTCCGCGGTGAAAAGCCAGGCGGAGATGATGCGCGGGAGAGGACGGCAAGCCAGCGCCACCAAGATGTGGCCTTACTCAGAGACGCGGGCGAATCGCCTCCGCATCAAGCCGCCGCGCGCTCGCTGCGGCCCGGCTGCACCGCGGCGATGAAGCGCAGATGCGCGTGGCGCTCGGTGATCTGCCGCAGCCAGAAGTCGTTCTGGAACAACAGCAGCGGGCGGCCCTCTACGTCGAGGAGGCAGAGCACTGCCCCGGAGCGCTCGAGGTCGGTGGGATCGAAACTGCCTTCCACCCAACGGGCGTGCTGCGATGGCAGGGTTTCGAAGCGCACGTCGACCTCGTACTCGTTCTTGAGACGCGCCTGGATGACGTCGAACTGCAGCCGCCCGACGGCGCCAAGGATGGGGTCGCGCTCCAGACGCTCGCGGTGGAAGAACACTTGAACCGCACCTTCCTCAGACAGCTGGTCGAGCCCCTTCTTCAGTTGCTTGCGCTTCAAGGCCTCGGCCAGGATGACCCGCACGAAGTGCTCCGGCGAGAAGCGCGGGATGCCAGCGAACTCAATGCCTCCGGCCTCGCTGAGCGAGTCGCCGATGCGCAGCAGGCCGGGATCCCACACGCCGACAATGTCGCCGGCAAAGGCCTCCTCGATCAAGGTGCGTTCCTGCGCCCGGAACTGCAGCGAGCGCTTGAGGGCGAGCCGCTTGCCAGTGCGCCCGTGAGTGACTTCCATGCCGCGCACGAAGCGTCCGGAGCACACCCGCACGAAGGCGACGCGGTCGCGGTGCAGCGGGTCCATGTTCGCCTGAATTTTGAAGACGAAGCCCGAGAACGCCTGCGCGTCGGGCGACACCGGGCCACCGGCAGTCGCGCGCGGCAGCGGCGGCGGTGCCAGCTCGATGAATTGGTCGAGGAAAGGTTCGACGCCGAAGTTGGTCAAGGCGCTGCCGAAAAACACCGGTGTCAGCGCGCCGCTGCGGAAGGCGTGGTTGTCGAAGCCGGTGCCGGCACCGTGCAGCAGGGCGAGCGACTCTGCGAGGTGATCGTGAGCGCGCTCGCCGATAGCGGCGCGGAACGCCGGATCGCCGAGGCTGCTCACCTGCATCACCGCCTTGTGCGCCGCCTGCTCGCCGCGCTCGAACAGCAGCACCTGCTGCTTCCAGCGATCGTAGACGCCTTGGAAGCCGGCACCGGCGCCGATCGGCCAAGTCGCTGGGCTAGCGGGAATGCCGAGCACGCGCTCGATCTCGTCGAGCAGGTCGAGCGGGTCGCGCCCGTCGCGATCCATCTTGTTGATGAAGGTGACGATGGGGATGCGGCGCATGCGGCAGACCTCGAACAGCTTGATGGTCTGCGGCTCCACCCCCTTGGCGCTGTCCAGCAGCATGATGGCGCAGTCGGCAGCAGCCAGAGTACGGTACGTGTCCTCGCTAAAGTCGTTGTGGCCGGGCGTGTCGAGCAGGTTGAGCTGGTAGCCGCGATAGGGGAACTGCATCACGCTGGTGGTGATGGAGATGCCGCGCTCGCGCTCGAGCGCCATCCAGTCACTGGTGGCGTGGCGATCGTCGCGTCGCTGCTTCACCGACCCGGCCAGATGCACGGCGCCGCCGTAGAGCAGCAACTTTTCGGTCAGCGTCGTCTTTCCGGCGTCGGGATGGGAGATGATCGCGAAGGTGCGCCGGCGCGCCACTTCCGCCTTCAGTCGTTCTCTCGAATCGTTCATGTCCGATCTCGGTTTCCTCGAGTTGCCTGCGATTTTTTCCCACCGGGGCATCCACGCCGCGGAGGGAGGGTTGCATTTTCAGCGTTGAGAGCCAGCCAGCGCCGCGATGCAGGATTGCGGCGCGCAGCCGAAATCAGGGCGGCGGGCTGAAGATAGTCACGCGCCCAGGGAAGACGAGATGGCTGACAATGTCAATGTCGACGGCGTCGGGCGCAGCACACGCTCATCCCAGAACGACACGCACCCGGTGGGTGGCACTGTCGTCCGCCAACGGAATCGGCGCTTGGGTGTCCGCCAGCGCCGCGCCGTCAAGCTCCACGCGGGTGACGCCGCGGGTGACGCCGCGTGGGTTCTCCACCGCAATCGCGTAGCGCGCGGAGCGGTAACGGAAGGCGATGTCGAAGTCGCGCCACGTCCTGGGCACGCATGGGTCGATGAGCAGTGTCGCGCCACGCACGCGGAAGCCGAGGATCCATTCCAAGCCGGCCCTGTGCATCCACGCGGCCGAGCCGGTGTACCAGGTCCAGCCGCCGCGCCCGACGTGCGGCGGCGCGGAGTACACGTCCGCGGAGACGACGTACGGCTCGACCTTGTAGCGATGCACGGCGGCGCGCGTGCTGGCGTGATTGATCGGGTTCAACATTGAGAACAGCTCGCCGGCCTTGTCGCCATCGCCCAGCATCGTGAAGGCGATCACCGACCAGATGGCGGCGTGCGTGTATTGCCCGCCGTTCTCGCGGATGCCGGGTGGGTACCCTTTGATGTACCCAGGGTCCAGCGGCAGCTGATCGAACGGCGGGGTGAAGAGCGCGATCAGGCCGTCACCGCGGCGCACGAGGTGTTCCCCCACCGCAGCCATCGCTCGCGTCCCGCGCGCTGGACTAGCGGCTCCGGAGATCACCGCCCACGACTGCGCGATCGAATCGATGCGGCATGCGCTGCTCGCGGCCGACCCGAGCGGCGTGCCGTCATCGAAGTAGCCGCGCCGGTACCAGTCGCCGTCCCACGCTTCGCGCTCCAGGGATTCGCGCAGCGCGGCTGCACAGCACCGCCAGGCGGCGGCACGCGCCTGCTGCCGGGAACTGTCTGCCAGCGGAGCGAAGGCCGCGAGCGTGGCGTACAGGAACCAGCCGAGCCAGACGCTCTCGCCCTGGCCTCCGGCGCCGACCCGGTTCATGCCGTCGTTCCAGTCTCCGCCGCCCATCAGCGGCAGGCCGTGGCCACCGACGGCTAGACTGTGGTCCAGGGCGCGAGCACAGTGTTCGAACAGCGTGCCTTGCGCCTCGGAGACCATGGGCTGGAAGTACGAGTCGGCCTCGTCGGCGCGTAGCGCTGGCCCGTCAAGATAGGAAACCGTCTCGTCGAGCACCGCGCTATCGCCCGTCACCTCGATGTAGTGGGCGACAGCATACGGTAGCCAGAGGCGGTCGTCCGACACCCGCGTGCGCACCCCCTGGCCTGCCGGCGGCAGCCACCAGTGTTGCACGTCGCCTTCGACGAACTGCCGCGCGGCAGCGCGCACGAGATGCGCACGCGCGATCTCCGGCTTCGACACGGTCAGCGCCATCACGTCCTGGAGCTGGTCGCGGAACCCGTACGCGCCGCTCGCCTGGTAGAACGCCGAACGCGCCCACACTCGGCAGGCGAGGGTCTGGTAGAGGAGCCAGCGGTTCAGGAGGATGTCCATGGACCGGTCGGGCGTTCGCACCTGCACCGCGCCGAGGACATCGTCCCAAAGCCCGGTCACGGCGCGCAGGATCGCGTCGAGGTCGGCGCTGCGGTAGCGCCCGATCAACGCACGCGCGTCCGCCGCCGTGGCCGCCTCGCCGAGAAAGAAGACGATCTCGGTGCGTTCATCGGGCTGCAGCTCGAGCCGGGTTTGCAAAACCCCGCAGGGGTCGAGGCCTGCGCCGACTCGATTCGAGAGTGACGCCCGGCTTTCAACGGATACGAGCGCGGCCGGGTGATCGAGCGTGCCGTTGCGGCCGACGAACTCGGTGCGGTCACCGGTCCATGCCACCTGCCGTCCGGCGAGGTCTGCGAACGCCACGCGGTCGCCGCCCGTGATGCGCCAGTGATTGCGCGCGAACAGCGCACCGGTGGCGGCGTCCATCTCGGTCACGATGAACGGTGCGGCCGCCTCGCGCGCCGCCGCGAGCACCCACTCCACATAGGCTGTGACCGAGAGACGGCGGGTCCGCCCGGACTGGTTATGGATCACCAGCCGCGAGATCTTGATGGGGTCATCGAGCGGCACATATTGCAGCAGTCCGAGGGCAATGCCGTGCGCGGTGTGCTCGAAGCGGCTGTAGCCCTGGCCGTGCCGGCAGAGGTACGGCGAGGCCTCCTCACGAATCGGCAGTGCCGTCGGTCCCCAGAGCGCTCCATTGTCTTCATCGCGCAGGTAGACCACTTCGCCGGGCCGGTCGCCCACTGGGTCGTTCGACCAAGGCGTGAGCTGGTTCTCGCGACTGTTGATCGCCCACGTATAACCCGTGCCGTCGGCAGATGTTTGAAAACCGAACGACGGGTTGGCGATCACGTTGACCCACGGCGCCGGCGTCCACTGCCCCTCACCGAGGAGTGTGACGTACTCCCGCCCGCCGGCGTCGAAGCCGCCGAGGCCATTGAAGAACTCGAGCTGCGGTCGTGGCAGCGCAGGCTCCGATGGCTCGCGCGACCTCCCCCTGTCCCCCTCCTTGGTAAGGAGGGGAGAGAACGACCCCTGGTGCGGCGGCGCGGGCGCCGATTCTCCTATGCGCTGTACCTGCTCGAACAGGCTACCGCGGCGGCTGAGGAGGACGGCTCGGGCCACGCTCTGCAGCAGGCTCCGCACCTCGACCGAAATCAGGTCGGCACGCAAGACGAACACGCTCCCCCGAGTGTCCTCTACCTCAGGGTGCCGGCGCGACTGGCTCGCTCGCAACATCGCCTCCAGCGCCCCCTGGAGATCCGCGGTGTAGGACGAGGGGCGTTCGTTCAGGATCACTAGATCGACGGCCAGTCGCTTCAGCCGCCAGTATTCGTGCGCGCGCAGGAGCTGCCGGACGATTTCCAGATCTTCGAGCTCGTCGATGCGCACCAGGATGATCGGCAGGTCACCCGAGATGCCATGCGGCCAGAGCGCCGACTGCCCGCGCTCGTTGCGTTTCAGAACTTCGGATGCCGGCCGCAGCGTCGGGTCGGAATAGAGCACGTGGTTGGCGAGACGCTGGAAGAGGTGCGCCTCGTCGGGACCGACACCGAGATGATGGAGCTGCACCTGCGCCTGGGTCCATGCCAGCGTGACCGCCCGCTCAAAAGCCGTCGAGTCGTGGTGCTTGTCGGCCAGGTCGAGTGCCTCGCCGCGCGACGGTGCAATCAGCGTCCAGAAGGCGACGCGTACGGTCGCCCCCGGCGGCACCCGCACGCCACACCGTAGACTGAAGATCGGATCGAGCACGGTCCCGACGGTGTTGGACAACGGCCGGCCGTCGATCACGGAGAGCGGTGTCCGGATGCCGCGCCCACGCCCGAGAAAACGTGCCCGGTCGGACTCGAATTGCCGCGCGCCCACGCTCTCGCCTTCCACGACGGCGAGGTGCGCGGCCCACAGCTGCGGGTCGCCGGGCGACCGCGGGCGGCGCGTGGCCAAGAGCGTCCCGGCGTCGGCGCCGACGTCGGCGACGAACTCCGTTTGCACGAACAGCTTGGAGAAAGCAGGATGAGCCGCGTCCGCCGCGGGGGGGGCCAACACGACCTCGGCATACGAGGTTAGCTCGATCTCGCGGGCGCGGCTGCCGAGGTTGGAAATCGATACGCGGCGCACCTCGGCATCGCTCTCGGGAGAGACTGCCACCTCGAGTGTCGTCGTGATCGTCCCGTCGCGACGCACGATCTCGGCATGATCCTCGGCGAACTCAACCGCGTAGCTGTCGGGTTCGACGCCGCTCGGTTGGTACCCCGCCGACCACACGTCGCCGCTGCGGGCGTCGCGCAGGAAGACGTACGTGCCCCAGGAATCGCAGGTCACGTCCTCGTGCCATCGCGTCACCGCGAGGTCCCGCCAGCGACTGTATCCGGAACCTGCTGCGGTGAGCATGACGGCGTACCGGCCGTTCGACAGCAGGTGCGTACGCGGCACAGGGTCGTGCGGGGAATGGAACCGGCGCACCATCGGGGGCACGGGCTCGCGGATGTCGGCCGCGACCTTTACTTCCTCGGCGCGGGGGCGGGCAATCGCCACGTCGCGCGGCGTCCGTTCCTGCAGCAAGAGCTCCGTGGCCTGGACGATCGGTTCAGCGTGAAAGCGCGCGCGCATGACGCCGTCTTGCAGCGCGTTGGCAAGCGCGACCAGCGTCATCCCCTGGTGATGCGCCATGTAGGCGCGGACGATGGCGACCGGCTCGCCTTCGGGTCTGCGCGTCGGCGTGTAGTCCAGAGCCTCGTAATAGCCATACCGGCCACAGCCGCCAGCTGCAGCGAGTCGCGAGAAGTTCCGCGCGGCGGCCGGCGGATCCACCATCGCCGCCAGCGCCGTCGCGTAGGGAGCGATGACGGCGTCCTCGCTCAGCCCGCGCTTGAGCCCCAGACCGGGCACGCCGAAGCTCAAGTACTGATAGGTGAGCTCCAGATCCCGTGCATTGTACGCCGATTCCGAGACGCCCCAGGGCACGCCAAGCTCGGCGCCGTATTTCATTTGCCGGCGGACGACGAAGCGGCTGGTCTGCTCCAACAGGCTGGCCGCCGGCGCGCGCATCACCAGCGACGGCATCAGGTACTCGAACATCGATCCCGACCACGAGATGAGCGCCGAACCACGGTCGACCGGCGTCAAGGCGCGGCCGAGCCGAAACCAGTGCCGCGCCGGTACGTCCCCCTTGGCGATCGCAACGAAGCTCGCCAAGCGCGCTTCGGAGGCGAGCAAGTCGTAGCAGTTGGGATCGAGGCGGCCTTCGGCGACCTGGTAACCGATCGAGAGGAGTTGCCGCGCGGGGTCGAGGAGAAAGCCAAACTCCATGGTGTCGAACAGCTTTCGCGCACGCTGGCCAAGCGCCGCGAGGCGTCGTTCGAGCGCGCCGGCCGCGCGTGCGGAACGCTCGAACGCGTCGATGAGTACGTCGGCGCGCGCCAGCCGTTCGTCCCTGCCGTCGGTCTGCGCCGCGATCTCTGCCCGGTGACGTGCCAGGATGTCGATCGCCGCCGCGCAGCGGTCTGGGAGATCGGTCAGGGTGGGGACTGAGTCGAGACAAGACCGCAGCGCCACGTCCGGAGAACGGTGTTCATCCGCTCCCGGCGTAGCGACGAGTGCCACATCGCGAAAGACGAGACGTGCCCAGGGCATCAAGTCCTCGATGTCGCGCGCCTGGCTCTGAATGGACGCCCGCACGGCCTGCGCCCAGATCAGCACGTCGGCTTCGTGGTCCTCGGTCAACGTTTGCGCGATGTCGACGATGGTATCGCCGTGGAGCACGAGTTCAGCCAGTTGTCCGGCAATGCCAGCCGGCGTGTTGGGAGCCGACCGGAGCAAGGCAGCGAGCGCGTCGAGGGCCTCGTGCAGTTGTTTCCGCGTCACGGTCTGTGTGCGCCGGTCGTCGGCGAGCGCGTCCAGACCCGCGCGCGTCAGCGCCAAGGCGTCCGCGATCCCACCCAGCCATTGCGGATTCACTACGGGACCAACCATCATTGCCCGGCAGGCGTTTCCAAGCGCGATAAGGTGTCCGGCGAGATTTCCGCTATCGACTGAAGACACGTACTTCGGGTCCAGCGGACGGAGATCACGCGTGTCGTACCAGTTGTAGAAGTGACCGCGGAAGCGCTCGAGCCCGTTCATGGTCCCCAGAGTCGCGCTCAGCCGCTCCACGGTCTCGTGCGTCCCCAGCCAACCGAAATCGCGGGCGGCGACCACGGACAGCAGGTACAGGCCGAGGTTCGTGGGCGAGGTCCGATGCGCCACCACCGGCTTCGGCTCTTCTTGAAAGTTGTCGGGCGGCAGCATGTGATCCTCCGCTACGACGAAGGCTTCGAAGAAGCGCCACGTGCGGCGTCCGATGAGCCGCAGTGCGTCTGCGTCGGCAGCGGAGACGCGCCCGGGGCCGGCCATGGGCGGCGGACGACTGGCCCACTGCGCGACCACCGGCGCTAGCATCCACAAAGTCACGAACGGAAGCACAACCGGCCAGGAGCCGTGCCCCGCACATCCCACGATGACCGCGGTCGCCGCGGCGAGCACGACACCGCCGGCCATCCGCTGGTAGAAACCGCGGACGTCGAGGGGGAGACTGAACTTCGCCTGCGCCGCGGTGACCCACTCCAGCATGTGGCGGCGGGTCACGAACAGACGGACGAGCGTGCGGGCGATGGCGTCCGTCATCAGCCACGCCTGATGCGCGAGCAGCGTCACCACGATGGCGATCTGTGACAGGGCGAGCGCCAGATCCACACCGACCCCGCGCAAGTGGCTGCGCTTCGAGATTCCGAGCCGTCGCGGCACGATCCCAGCCACGAACGGCAGCAGGGCAGGCAGCGCGATGATCGACAGGACGAACCCGGTCCAGAACGCAGCCGCAGCACGAGGCAGCATCCATCCTGCCACGAGTGCGAGGAAGGCGGCCGGTGCGGACAACGTGCGGCGCAGGTTGTCCATCATCTTCCAGCGGCCGATCAATGGAATCGCTTTTCTTGTCGGGTCAGCGTTCGCGTCGCGCCCACGGCCGAGAATCCATGGAAGCAATTGCCAGTCGCCGCGCGCCCAGCGATGCTGGCGCGCCGCCGCAACGTCGTACCGTGATGGAAACTCCTCGACCACCTCGATGTCGGAGACCAGTCCGGCGCGCGCGAAGATGCCCTCCAGCAAGTCGTGACTCAGCAGTGTGCTCTCGGGAACTCGCCCCTCGAGGGCGGCCTCGAAGACGTCGACGTCGTAGATGCCCTTCCCGGTGTAGGAACCTTCGCCCAGAAGGTCCTGGTACACGTCGGAAACGGCGAAGGCGTAGGGATCAATGCCGCACGGGCCTGAGAAGACGCGTTGGAACAGCGATCCCTCGCGGCCGGTGGGCAACGCCGGCGTGACGCGCGGCTGCAGCACCGCGTACCCCTCGACGACACGGCCGGTGCGAGGATCGAGGTGCGGACGGTTGAGCGGGTGCGCCATCTTGCCGACCAATCGCCTCGCGGCTCCCCTCGGGAGTCGCGTATCGGCGTCGAGGGTGATCACGTAGCGGACGCCTGGCGGGACGCTGGGCGGGTGGCCGCCGACTGCGAGGAAGGTCGTGTCGGTCGCACCGCGTAGCAATCGGTTCAGCTCGTGCAGCTTGCCGCGCTTGCGTTCCCACCCGATCCACTTTCCTTCCCCTGCGTTCCAGACCCGTCGGCGATGCAGCAGGAGGAAGCGGTCGCCATCCGGCGCCGGTCCGTGGCGCCGATTCAAGCGTGCGATGCCGGCGGCGGCCGCGGCAAGCAGCTCGTCGTCACCCGGTGAAGTCTCTGTGGCGGAGTCCGTCCAATCGGAGAGGAGCGCGAAGCGGATGTCGCCCTCCGCGCTGGCCAGATGACGAACCTCGAGACGCTCGATCTGCTCGTCGACATCCGCGGGCGTCGTCAGCAGTGTAGGGACGACAACCATCGTGCGCAGGCTCGGCGGCACCCCGTCGCGGAGCTCCAGACCGGGCAGGCCCGTTGCGCCGAACCGATTGGTGACGCTGTGGTTCACCAGCGCCACGGCCGCATCCGACGCCGGGACCAGAGCGAGCAGCGCGAGCAGAGAGAGAATCGGGCCGTCGACCCCGAACTGCGCCAGGGCCAGCAACGGCAGCGCCAGGATGAAGGTGGTGATGACGGCAATCGCTGCTGCATAACCCAGGATGCCCGCGGCGGCGTTGGCGCGTGCCAGCCAGTCCTTCATCGGCACGCGAAATCCGAGCGCCGTCTCGAAGGCCCGACGCCCTTTCGAGATGAGGTAGTAGCCGGGATCCTGCTCACGGCGAGTGGTGGCGTCGCCACCGTTCGGTGGCTCGCCTGCGGCGCGCAGCGCGCGCTGCGCGACCTCGAGCTCCGTGTGTCCTGAGCCGCGCGCCAGCTCTTCGATGGCGTGCCGATAGCGATCGCGCGTCGGGAAGTCCATGGCGGCGAAGTCGCTGCCGGCGCGCAGCGCCGCATCGACGAGACTGACGCTCTCGAAGAACTCCGCCCAATCGACGGCCGACATGAGACGCATGCTGGTGATCACGTTGCGGACCGTCACATTGCTCGCGCCCTGTCGCTGATGCTCCTTGCGGACGATCTCGTCCGCGGTCGTTCCTTGAGCGGCCAGGCGTTCGTCCAGCCAGCGCAGCGCCGGCGTCACCGCCGGGTCCTGATCGCGCAGCCGCTGGACCAGCTGCACCGCGAAGGCCGTCGGCAGGGGTGTCTGCTCGAAGCGTCGCAGGGCCGTCTCAACCGGCTCGGCCTGACGGCTGCCGACCCCCAGTAGCCGGTCGGCCAGGGCGTCGGCCTGCTGGCGTGCCGCTCGGCCGCTCTCGATCTGCTCGGCGGCGCGCCGCAAATTTTCGACGAGCACGATGCGCAGCGTGATTGCCACTGCCCAGAGCTCGCCGATCGTCAGCGGTTGCACACGCTGGTAGGCGCGCACGAAGCGGGTCAGCGTCTGGGGATCGAAGAGACTGTCGGTATGCGCCACGAAGGCCCAGGCGATCCCGAACACGCGCGGATAGCCGGCGAGGGGCCCTTCGGCGAGCTTGGGCAGCTGGCGATAGAAGCTGCGCGGGAGATCGTCGCGGATCTCGCGAATCTGTTCCTCTGCAATGTGAAAGTTGTCGAGAAGCCACTCGGCCGCCGGGGTAATGGCGCGTTCTTCACGGATGGCCTGGCCGATGGTGCGGTACGCGGCGAGCAGCACCCGGGCGTTGTCCCGGAGGCGAGTCGCCAGCGGTCGGCCGCGCCCGGGCTTCGGTGTAACGTGCTGGGCGGCCGCCAGACTCTCGGCATGTTGCTCCAGGCGCTCGACGCTGAACAATTCGCTGCGGATCGGCTCTTCGGCTTCGCGCGGGGAGGCGGTCGACAGACCTTGGAGGACGTGAAGGATTGAATGCTTCAATAATGCCTTTCTGCTCGGGGAATGCCTCGCACCGAGCCGTAGGAAGGTTCGTCGAACCGTCTAGTTCACACCGCGGGCGAGCGCTTCAGGCCGCTCGAACGCGACTGCGCTCGTGGTCAGTCATAGCACAAGCGATGAGGGCGCGCCCCTCGGCATGCACGCACGACACCGCCGCATTCTGGACCCCCGCTTTCGCGGGGGTGACGCTGGCGACCAGTTTTTCAACGGGCTGCTGAATAGCACACCTTTGGACAGGCGCTGCTCTCCGATGCCCCACCCCTGACGCGGTGGGCGACGCGTTCGTCTCGTCCTGGGGCAGCAATGCGACTGTGCTAGCCAGGCCAGGCCATGCTGCACCGTCCCGCAAGGGTGGCGAAGACCACTCGCCATCCACCCGCAACGTGCAGAGCGCGGTCCGCACAGGTTGTTACCTGCAGTGCCGCCAATTCCAGGACGGCGCGACCCTCGAGTAGGAGGAGTCCCAACCCCGGCCGCCGGATCGACTCGTGGTCCAAGGCGCTGTCTTCCAACGTTGTCATGACCGCCTCCGCACCTCCGCCCGGTACCAGAAGCTCGCGAGCAACCACAGGATCGGGAGGAGTTGGCGGAAGAAGCCGGGATCGCGGCGCTCAACATCGTCGCGTATCGTGGGCAGCGGGGAGCTCATCGGCCGATCCCTTTCATTGAGCAATTTCTTTCAGGCGCCCGCCAAAGCGCCGCCGGGAACGCGAGCAGGAAGGTCATCGCCTCCTCCTTTGCGGCGCCGGGACCGCGCCCTTCTCCATTGCAGCGCGCAAAGCTCGCTCGATCTCTTGTGCGAATACCAGGCGTACCGCCTCGGCACCGAATGACCGCAGCGCCGTGAGCGCCTCGCCGACATCGCCGGCGGACCGACTGCGGGCGAAGCCACGCCCGCTGCGCTTCGCGAAGTGCTTGACGAGCTTCGCCGCAGCGCGGCGCATGCTGTGGCGGATGAGCGCCGCGGCTTCCGCCCCGGTCTCGATGTCCAGACCGGCGTCGTGCAGCCTGAGTCCGATGTCGAGGAGGCCCGGGCTGGGGACCAGATAGGCTGTAGCGAGCTGATCGCCTTGACGGTGCAGCAGGCCCGCCCTAACGAGCGTGGTAACAAACCCCGCCGGCCGATTCCCCAGGCGCTGGCTGAGGTCCGCCTCGCTCAGCACCAGCGGCGTCTCCGCGGACCACGGCTGACGCAGCTGTTCCCCGAGGCCCAACCATTCCTCGAGCGACAGCCGGCGATGCGCCGCTTGGCGCAAAGCATCGCGGATGGCGCGCAGGTGCAAGCCGCGGTCCTGGAGCTTCCCGATGAGTTGCAGGCGCTGGAGGTGCTCCTCCCGGTAGAGCGCGATGCGGCCCTTGCGCGCGGGCGGTTGGAGGGCGCCCACCCACTGGTAGTGTCGCACGGTGCGGCTGGGCACGCCCGTCGCCGCGGCCAACTCGTCGATCGTATAGACGGGCGCGTCGGGGGAAGCGTTCTCGCGCCCAGCCCCGCGATGACGGGAACGGCGATGCGTGCGGGTGGCTTCCATAGCGTCACTAGTAAGCGTTACAGTTGTAACTGTCAAGACGGTCGCCCTCCTCGGGACGCCCACTGCTTGGCCGGTCGCGCCAATCGCGTGGCACCCGAAGCCGCCGGTGCCTACCGTCAGCGCGCCCCGCTCCAAGTACGAGCACGGCCTTGGATGCGGCGACAGCCAGCCCATATCTTGACAGTTTTAAGTGTAACGGTTACTAGTGTTACTGTGAGGACTGAAGCAATGGAAGCTGAAATCAATAGCCAGCACGCGCTACGTAGCAACGGGGCACCGTCCGAGGCTCCGGCTGCCGCATATACCATCGATCACTTGGCCGCCGCTGCGGGCATTCCCACACGCACGGTGCGTCTGTACCAGTCGCTGGGGGTGCTGCATCCACCACATCGCAAAGGCCGGATCGCCGTCTACAGCGACGACCATCTGCAGCGCCTCCGGCTCATCGCCAAACTGCAGGACCGTGGCCTCCGCCTACGGGCCATCCGGGACGCGCTGCGTCACGCACAGCGCGGGAAGCTGTCGATCGAGGACTGGCTCGGCCTCGGCGACCATTTGCGCACGGCGTGGTCAGAAGAGGCGCCGATGATTCTGAGCGAGGGAGAGATCCGCGAGCATCTCGGTGACCGGCCGGACGGCTTCATTGCCGGACTGACGCGTGCGGGTTTGTTGCGCCACCAGGGCGATCGACTCCCTCCGACCTACATCGTCCTCAGCCCTGGCCTCCTCGATATCGGGCTGAAACTGCATGACGCCGGCGTGGACCTCGAGACCGGTGCGCAGGCGGCGGCCCTCATCCGCAAACGGATGCGCCGCGCCGCTAGCGATCTGCTGGCGCACTTCCTGAAGCGTACGGGCCGCGGGTTCGCCCGCACTGGATCAGCCCGCGACGTGAGCGAGGCCTTCGCTGCGCTGCGCTCAGTCGGCACGGAAGCGGTGCGGCTCGTGTTCGCACAGGAAATGGAACACGCGCTGCGGACTGCAATCGAGCGGGGAACCATACCCGCCCTGGAAAGGAGGACATGATGACCTACGTACTCGCAGCCATCCCGCCGCTGGCAATCACGGGAGACCCACTCGCAGGCATCGTCGTCGGAGGCGTGGCCGGTGTTGTCGCCGCGTTTCTCGGGGCGGCGCTTCTCGGGGCGGCCCTCAACGCCCTACGTCGATTGGCGGCCGGGCATCGGTCTCCGTCTCGAGGGCACAGTAGCTCGGCCGCCGACGACGAGTGCCGCGAGGCCGCATAGCTTCCCACGTCAATCTGCCTGGTGCCGTGAATAGGTGCGTGGCGACAGCCCCGTCCAGCGCCGGAAGGCGCGCGAGAAGCCGCTCGTGTCGGCGAAGCCAAGGAGAAATGCGATCTCGGTGACCGAGGTGTGGCTGCCGATGATGGCCAACCAGGCGCTGGGCATCGCGGTGCTCAGCTACGCCGGTGGGCTGAACTGGGGCTTCAACGCCGACTGGGATGCGATTGCTGACTTGCACGATCTCGTGGACGGGCTTCTCGAGTGGGTGCTGGGAAGGCGTGGCGTGGGCGCGGGCGGTCGGCGGGAACGACGCCGGACGAGGGTCAGATGACGGTCGGCGCGACCGGTGCCCGTCTGCCTGTCGGCGCCAACGTAGTGCGCGAACTGAAGCGACGAGGTCGCACGGTCCGTGCCCCGATCCTACGAAACGGGAAGTTGGTTAGCGATTGGGGAAGATCTGCTCGAGTACGTTGAATAGCTGGCGTTGCAGCTCGTCGCGGGTGGTTGGAAGGTCGACAAACATGCCCGTGATTTCGTCGGTCTTGTCGTGGATGATGACGGTCCGCGCCGGCGTGCCGGCACGGTAGGTGATGCTGGCGCGGCCGGCGTTGATGCTGATGAACAGGGTAATAGCCGGTTCTGCGGGCATCCGGTGCGACGGGTCAGTCTCTTTGACCTCGGCGTGGTAGCCATGCGACTCGAGGAGGTCGGCGGCCTCCTGCATCACGGGATGGAAAACGTCGTGACGGAGGCGCTTGAATTCGTTGCGGGCCTGCTCCGCCAGTTCGTCCAGCCTGCGGAGAGAGTCTTGCCCTTTCCGTTTCGCAGCCTGGTGAGCTGACAGCAGCGAGTTCAGTTTGGTTTTGAATTCTTCGCTCATTGGCACATCCTCCCTCGGCGTTGAGTGAAGTGTAGCATAGTCGAGCGCGGAGGGAGTCTTCTCGCGCGGGTCGTCACCGCAGGCAACCAGAGTCGCGGCGCGACAGACTCTCAACCAACTTTCCGCGGGTAAGCCATTTACGCAATTCTTCCAGGATGAGTATACCGGCCGCGAAAGGGACGATGAAGAACCACACTGATCCTGCAATAGGAGCCGTACCGAGAATGAGATTTGCCCAGGGGCTATAGTTGACTAGGACAAGCACTGCGATTTCCAATATTACGCCCGACGTAATCAGCCAGTTCCCGACGAGACCCGTTGAAAATATCGATCGTGAAACGCTCCTGCACAGGTACACGTTCACAATTTGCATCACGATGATGGCGCTCAAGCAGGCGGTGGTCGCCTGCAAATAGAGTGGATCCTGGGGCGCCAAGTGCTGGCCATACTTCCAGCCCGCTCGATTGAGCACGAAAAAGAACGCGGCCATCGCGGCAGCGGCCTCGATCGGCCCCAGGAACAGGTAGGCGCGCAGCGCCAGGGCGCGTTCAGCAGCCTCTCGCCTTGGCGTCGTCAGCGGAGAGCTGTTGGATCTTCATGAAGCACGAAGGGCACTGTCAGCTGACCATGCTGGAGTGCAACGGAAGTCTCGCGGTCGGCATGGCCACGCACGCGGTGGGCGAAGCCAGTTTAGCAGGTGGCTTCTGACCGGGTGATCACGCACCACTGTGCAAAGCCGCTACGCATCGGCCGGGGCGGAGGAGCGAGGTAATGATTCCAAATGCTGAGAGCTGGTGAGAACAATGCGCGCCGACCTTCACAACGGCGACGGCCTCACTCCCAAGAACGGCGACGGCGACCGGATAGCTCTGCCTGGTTGGCAGTTTGCTCCTCCTGGCCCCTCTCGGTTTCGGCCCGGTCCAGCTTGTCTCTGGCTTCAGCTTCGAGTTCCGAGGCCTGGGCGACCAAATCTTCCGCCAGGCCCCCAATGCTGCTCCCTCTGGCGCTCCGGTCCAGCCGCACGTCTTCTCCACCCTCACGCTTTGCATAGATCTCAGCTCGGTACCTGATAGGGACGGCCCGTTCGTCTTCGCGTTGCCCTGGTGATTTTTCCATTTCACACCCCCGTGCCGACAGCGGCGAGCAGTGCCACAGAAAAAGCATTGAAGAGAAGCGGTCTGCGCATTTGGGAGACCCAATAGCATCAGCGCGGGGCCGCTGCGGCGGCCCAGCGCTCCCAGGCTGCGAAGAGGGGCCCGTTGCGATCCGACCACGTGCAGGAGGTCTTGCCGCCGCACCCCGATGGGGCACAATCAAACCGTCGGTGAGCGGTCTAGTGCTTCCCGGCGTGGCCGGCGGCCGAGCGAGGCTTGTGGGCCTCGCCGGCTCGGGCGGCTCTGCGTGCGGCCGCCTCGGCAAGCAGATCCGACGCGAGTGTCCCGACCTGCTCGTTGACCTCCCGAATGACGTCGTAGATGGCGCCGATCGTGTGATCCTGTACTCGCCTCGCCTCCTTCGACGGGCCTCGTAAGAGGTCGCTCTCCTCGAGGATCTTCAGCGGCAGGTCGACGATCGACTTGTGGATCTCTTCCACGGTTGTCGCCCCCTTATCGATGGCCTCCTGGATCAGCTTGGGCAGGGTCTTCTTCGCGTGCATGGCGTATCCTCCTCTGAGGGCCATCAAAGCAAGGTCCGTACCCCCGTCGCCGCCATGTGCCCCCCGGTCCGACTCGTTCGACGCGTTTCACCGACGATACGGGCAATCGTCTCGCATTCCCGCGCCTGGAAAAGTGGCTGCCAGTCTCCCCCCCCCGCAGCGAAGGATTGAATGCTTTGCGGCGTGTCCGAAGAACGGGCACGCGCCCCAGCCAACGCCAAGACCGCCCGCCCGGGATCCTCTGGGCCTCGGTGGTTACCTTGCCTGCACGCGCGCGGGGCCATCCCACGTCGCCGACGGTGGATCTTTCAGGAAGGCTGCGCAACGCTCGACAAAGATCGCGGACGCCTGATCCTCCGGCAACGCATCGGCGTGCGCTGCATCAGGTTGCTGGTGTTCACCCCCGCGCCGATGCGCACGGCGGTGGGCGCCACGCGCAAATACCCACGCCGCGATGCCCGAGAATGCCTACGACCGCCTCAGCGCGAGCATTGCGATTGCCAAGTGGTTATAGGTACCACGAGAGGTGAAACCGAATGAACGACACGCACAGCGCAGTTGGGCAGTCGGCTCGTTATGTCGGCGGATCTACGGGCACAATCGGCACGCACGGGTTGGAGAGTCCCCTCAGGTGCACCTGTGACGGCGAAAAGATCTTCGCGGTCCACGCCTACCTGAAGACACATTTCCCGCACTGCGTCCTCGGCGACCTGCATGCACCGACGAGATTGATGCGCGAAGGAGTGCTGGTGGGACGTGGCGACTACCACGTCGTCAGCGTGGCTACCGACCGTCCCTCCCATGCGGTGCTGCTGAACGAATGCTTCCAATGCCCGGTAGGGCATCTTGAGGAACACTTGTGGCGATGGAATCTTGCCGGCGCGCTCCGGGCTCATCGTATCGTCGTCGTGGGCAAGGACGGAGTGTCCGCGCTCTGAGCACGAGATGAGCGCTACGGCGGGGGCGAAACTCTGCTCACACCGGAGGCTCGCATGTCCAGTGCGTTGATCTTCGTCTTCGGAGCGGCAGTCGGAGGTGTGGTCGCGTGGCTCTGGTCGGCCAGCCAGGCGCGCGCCGCGCTGGCGCCCAAGATCGCCAACCTGCGCGCCACCATCGGTGGGCGCGACACCACGATCACCGAGTTGCGGAGCCAGGTGGCTGAGCAGGCCGCGACAGCACGAGCAGCGCCCCACTCTCACGTCATCGTCGTCCTCGCATTCGTCGCCGGTATCTTGACCGGCTGGTCGATCACACGGTGGTTCGGGTAGGACACGACCCGGGGAAAAGGAGCCGCCATCTCTATTCGGCGCGCCCGGAACCAGTAGCGTCGTTTTGGCAATGAGGTTGTTCATGCTGTACTCAGTAACCTTCCTCGCAAGCGTCGGCGACCGGAAGGACCTGCTATGAACGTCACCATGGACCTGCTTCACATCGTGGAGCAGGCGCATTCGCTGGTGCGGATCCTTGACGCAGCGGCGCGCGTCATCGCTGAGCGGCTGCGCGTCGATGGTTGCTTCGTGTTTCTACTCGACGAGCATGGGGGCCTCGTCCGCAGCGCCACCGACAGCCCCAATTCGTCCTGGAGGAGCCAACCCGCGAACGCCGCAGCGGCGTCCATCGCTGCCCAGGTGACCGCGGAGAGGCGCGTCGCCACCGTTCGCGGAGAGACGACGTCGCTCCTCGCGTCCCCCATGCTCCTTCGCGACCGCATGGTGGGCGCACTCGTGCTGCAGAGCACCGTGCGACGCGATTTTTCGGCGGAGGACATCGCAACGCTCGCGACGATAGGCGCACAGCTCGTTGGCATCATCGAGAACGCGCGCATCATCGACGCCCTCGATCGAGGCGAGCGACCCATGCCCCACGCTGCACCACGACCATCGTCCACGGAGTCGGAGGACGGGGAGCGGATACTGAGTGGCGTTGGTGCATCACCCGGTGTCGCGATCGGGCCCGCCGTGTTTCGCGGCGCTTATCGACTCGATCTCTCGGCGCGGGATTTGCCCGCAGGAGAATCCACTGCGGAGCGTGCGCGCGTGCGAACCGCAATTGAGAAGACCCGCAACGACCTTTCGAGAATTCAGGTTGCGGCGGCGCGCGAAATCGATGAGGAACACGCCCTCATCTTCGCGTCTCATCTACTGCTCCTCAATGATCCGATGCTCTTGGAACACATCGACCAGAAGATCGGTCGCGGGGTGAGCGCCCCTCTCGCGATTGCCGCTGCTCTCGACGAGTTCGAGACACGGCTGCGCCTCGTCCCGGATGCCTATATTCAGGAGAGGGTCGACGATGTCGATGATCTGCGTAGCCGGCTGCTCGACCACGTACTCGATAGTAGCAGCCGCGCACGCTTCGGCCCGGGTATCGTGCTGACCAGCCGCGTCCCCCCATCGTTGGTGATTGAACTGAAGACCGAAGGCGCGCGGGCGCTGGTGACCGAAAGCGGTGGTGCGACCTCGCACGGCGTCCTCTTGGCGCAAGCGATGGGCATCCCCGTGGTCACGGGGATCGCCGACATGCTCCCGTCGGTGCGGCCGGGCGACCGGCTCATCGTCGACGGCACCACCGGTGTGGTCGTTGTGCGCCCCAGCAAAGATACGCTGACCCGCTACGAGGAGGAGCGCCGGCGCGCCGAGCGCGCGCGGACCGAGCATGCGAAGTTTCGCAACGTCCTCGCCTGCACGTCGGACGGTGTGCGCGTGACGTTGCACGCGAACGTCGGCGTCGCCTCGGATCTCACCGTCGCCCGTGAAAATGGCGCCGAGGGCATCGGCCTCTATCGTACCGAGTTCCCCTTCATCGTCCGTGACTCGTTCCCGACGCGAGCAGAGCAGGTGAGGATCTACAGCAAGGCGTACGAATTGTTTCCCGGCGGGCCTATATGCTTCCGCATTCTCGACCTGGGCGGCGACAAGTTCGTGGCTGGAGGATCCATTGCTACCGCACGTAGCGCATTCCACGGGTATCGCGCGATTCGCGTCCTCTTCGATCACCCGGACGTGCTGCGAGATCAGGTACAGGCGCTTGCCCTGGCGGCTGCGGACCACCCGCTTCGCATTCTGATTCCGATGGTGACGTCGATCGAAGAGTTCCGCCGCATAAGAGCAATGATCGGCCAAGCCCTCGCCAGCATTGACGAGCCGCGTGCCCAGAGAGCGCCCGAAATCGGGGCGATGATCGAAGTGCCGGCTGCCGTCGAGCTGGCGGTCGATATCGCGAAGGAGGCGGACTTCCTGTCCATCGGCACGAACGACTTGATGCAGTACACGCTGGTCGTCGACCGGGAAGACTCGCGAATGGCTCCAATGAGCGATCCGTACCATCCGGCGATTCTGCGCATGATAGCCCGCGTGGCTGCCGCCGCGCGCGCTGCAGGAAAGGCTGTGGGCGTCTGTGGCGAGATCGCGGTGCGCCCCGATGTGGCCCTGGCGCTGACGGCGCTCGGAGTCGACTCGCTCAGCGTCGTCCCCACCGCCATTCCCGAGTTGAAGCAGGCCCTCGCTGCCGCGCGCCTCGAGCCGATGCGCCGCGCGATGGAAGGGATACTCGCGCTCTCCGACGCGCGCGCCGTTGCGGCCGCACTGCGCGAGGCCCAGTTCGCCTGACGGCACGTCCTTCCCGCTTTCAGAGCGCGCGTCACCAATGCAGCCGGTCGCGGCTAGGCTGGCCCGAAAGCGCAACGGATTTGGCAAGCGGGCGTAGATTTCCTTAAATTCGATCAGGAATATATTGGTACGGCGACGGTGCTTGGCGTGCGCTTGCAGCTAATACTCTGAGGCGGCAGGAAACACCGGCGCGCTCCTCCACATCGACGAAGCGAGTCGGCGGCACGACAAGACCTCTAGATGCGCCGGGTGCAATCCGGCTGGTGAAGTGGACCCCAATCACAACCACGCATAGAAGGAAACACGACGATGAAGACCACGCGCCTACAAAACCTCCTCGCCGCCGCGCTCGCGGGTGCGCTGGCGCTGACGAACGCCCACGCGGCGGACACCCCCTCGACACGCGCAGTGCGAGGAAGGCCCAACATCCTGCTCATCATCGCCGACGACATGGGGTACTCGGACATCGGTTGCTTCGGCGGTGAAATCAAGACGCCGAATCTCGATGCGCTCGCCCAACGGGGGTTACGAGCGACGAGCTTCGACGTCGGCCCGACCTGCTCGCCCACGCGTTCGATGCTGCTGAGCGGAACCGACAACCACGTCGCCGG
>DATKMS010000035.1:0-7402 GCA_035541735.1 Candidatus Margulisiibacteriota bacterium | reverse complement strand
GTCCTCGCGACGCTCTTCACGCTGCTCTTGACGTTCCTCGCGGCGCTCCTGCCGTTGCTCCAGGCGCTCACCTCGGTTGGGGAGCTGCGTGCCGAAGCTCCCGTCCGCGGCGGGTCCTCGCACGTTGTATCCGCGGTCCATGCCACCCGCAGGTCGATTCTGACCAAACGAGCCCGAGGCTGCCGGCCCCCCACGACTGAATCCCCCGCCGCCGCGGCTGAACCCTCCTGCACCGCGACCGCCCCCGCCGCGGCCTCCGCCGCGCGCAGTGACGCCGTCGGCCAGCGCTACTACTAGCAGGGTTGCCGCGGCCCAGAGGACCGCAAGACGGGACGAGCGGCTCATGGCTGCTTCTCGCCGACTTGGCGCCCGCGCCCCGGCGTCAGGATGGGAATCTTCTCCGCGCCCGCTGCCGGGACAAATGTGAATGCGGAGTCTGGGACGTCCGGGTTGAAGGTCCAGCCATGGAAGTCGCCTTCGAACTGCGGCTGGCCCTCAGCCAGGCGATACGTGATCACGATGCGCTGTGGAAGCGGATCGCCGTCCCGTGCGATCCAGAGCTGCACGTCCGCGGTGTCGCCCCGAAATGCGACGTGATCGGTAGCAACCCCGCCGACCGTTTCCTTGCCAACCAAGCGCGCGCTCCCGAGGACATCTTTCACATGCTCGGGAAAATCGACCGCAAAGAGTTCACGCAGCGGCAGGCGCATTGTGAGGTCCCGCGTGTAATACGCCAGCGCTGCATCGACCGTCCCGGGTCTTTGGACCGTCGCATAAACCTTCTCGTCGAGATCGAAGGCCGTGAGTTGCGTGCCGTCGAAGAGGAGGCCGCGACGCGAGCCGTCGCGACGCGTGACGTCGACGCGTGCCCGGTCGGGGCGGCGCAACTTCAGCTCCCGGCGCTCGCCAAATTCGATCTTCTGGCCCGAGTCCTGCACCACGTCGTAGGTGCAGTCGATGGCCACGGCGAGACGTGGTGTCTTCGCGAGAAGATTCGCCATCGCCTCGAGCCGCGCCGCCGCGGCCTTCTCCTCACCGCCCGCCACCGACGGACGGATGCTCGCCATCAGCAATGCCACGATGATGGCCAGGGTGGGGCCAGCGCGTCGTTCACTCATAAGTACTCCTCGGATGGTTGGCGCCGTGCACAGGCATCTCATGATAGGGTGCACCAACAACTTGCCGAAGCGGGCCCGTTTGGTGTGAGAAAGAGGACCGCGGCGGCCATAGTGCAGCAAATCTCCCATCCCGTCAGCACCGGTCATTGGCGTTCGGCCCCGCCTCTGCTGATCATGGCAGACAGGCGCAGCCGGCGCAGCCGCGCGCTCTTCTTGCTCTGATGCGCTTCCATGCGGCAGAGGATGTCGTCCAACACGCGGACGGCGTCCACGAGGTGCGGCCCCTTGTTGAGCATGACGCATTCCGCGCGCTCACCCATCGCCGCGTCGGTGATCTCGGCACGCGACGGCACGCCCTTCTTGGCGAGGTTTTCGAGCACCTGCGTCGCCCAGATCACCGGGACGTGCGCCGCCTCACACACCCAGAGCATTTCTTCCTGCACTTCTGCCAGACGCTCCCAACCGCATTCCACCGCCAGATCGCCGCGCGCGATCATGACGCCGACACTGTGTCCACCCATCGCTTCCAGCAGGATGAGGGGTAGCTGCTCGAAGGCCGTGCGGGTCTCGATCTTCAGCACGATGCCCATGTCGGGGGCACCTAGGCGCCGCAGTTCCGCCTGCAGCGCACCCACGTCTTCTGGTCGCCTGATGAACGAGAGCCCCACCAGGTCTGCATGCTTCACCACAAAGGCCAGGTCGGCGATGTCCTTCTCCGTCAACGCCGGCAGGTGCACATCGCTGTCGGGGAGATTGATGCCCTTGTCCGCTCGCAGCTTGTCACCGTCCGGCTTGGCGACGGTAATGCGGACGCGCAGCTCGTCCGTATCGACCGACTCGATGACGCCGCCGATCTTGCCGTCATCGAACCAGATGGGTTCCTTCGGCCGCACGTCCGCAAACACTTCGGGCAATGTACAGGGAATCGTCGCCGGACGGACGACCCGGCCCTGCTCGTCACGGAGCGCCGGCCTGCCGGGGGTCGGGGCACGCGTCACCACCAACGTGTCGCCGGGCTTCACGACGATGAACACCTGGTCGGGTGATGGCGGAGCGACCGTCGCCTGTGCGGACACTTTCGCCGCTCCGGCGGCCTTCGGGATGTAGGTGAAGTCCACCGCGCTCCGGGCGCTCAGATACGCCGTCTGGGCGGACGTTGCCGAGCGGCTTTGCGCGTGCGCGCCGCCGATCTCCAGGATGCGGTTCTTGCCGCGGAGATCCTTAAATTTGATGCAGTCGCCTTTGCGGGCACCGGCAAGCAGCGCCGCGGGCACGCAGAGACACGCACCGACGACACCGTGCGGTGGCTCCGGGCTTTCCATCGGCGTGAGCCATACATGCGCCGGAGCCGTCACGTGGCCGTCGAGGTCGCGCTGCGGGCGCCACTTCACAATTTGCGATGCCGGGTCGATCGACCCGGTGCGCAGCTTCGGGCCCGTGAGGTCCATCTCCACGCGGCACGCTCTCCCCAACTCCTGCTCGGCGCGTCGCAGGTTGGCGACCATGCCGGTCCACGCGTCGATGTCGTCGTGCGCGCAGTTGATGCGCATGCAATCCATCCCGCCCGCCACCAGTTGGCGGACGAGCTGGAAGTCGTGCGCCGCTTCGCTGGGCATGGTCACCATGATGCGCACGCTGCGTTTCGGTGGTGGTGGTCCCAGGAGGGCGTCGGTGTTGGCGCGCAGCAAGGCCTTGCCCTCGGCAAAATCGATACCCCGCGAGTGCCCGGTGGCCGCAGGCCACTCGCGCTGCGCGAGCTGATGCAGCACCTTCAGGACCGCCTCCATCCCAGCGAGGACGTGTGATTCCATGCGTCCCAACGACGAGAGGCCGAGCGCCGCGAGCTGTTCCTGCAATTGCCGGATGTCGTGGCGTCGCAGTGCGAGATAGTGGATCAAGTTGCGCGCGCTGCTGTGATTCCCCGCGTACGCGGCCAGCCGTTGCTCGAACTCGCTTTCCAGACCGAGCAGATCCGCGTGGATCGCCTGCAGATCCTTGAGGAGGGCGGCGAGCAACTCCCGGTCCCACCCCGATTCTCGACGCTGCGCAGTCTTTGGAGGCGGGGCCACGGGAAATGGGGTCATCCCTTCGTTTCGCATGTACCCCGATTCTCCCAACGAGGACTTCCAGCACAGGAAATGCCGGCGTTCGGCGCTGTGGAAACACGCTGCAGTTTGGGTGGAACCGCGAGGGGATTTTCAGTTCCGCGAATGAATCTCGCATCAGGCGGGAAAACGGCAGGCCAGGGAAGTCAGCATTTCCCCAGTGGGAACCCGCTCCGCCTGCGGGCACCGCAGGGCCCTTCCGCTCCGGACGGGGCTCGCGCCGTACAGAACGATTCTGCTATCAGCGTGCGATTGTTCGGCGTGGTGGTTCCCGCAGTGCGCACGGCGAGGGATTGCGTCGCTCGGGCGCAGAACCGGGTCGCCCCCTTAGAAGCCCGGGGTGTCAGTACTTCTCCGGCACAAAGTTGCGCCCCGCCAACGTGGCCTGGTCATCGTAAGCGCCCTTTTTGGCGCGGTCGGGCAGTTTCACTTTTTCCCGCGCCGCCTTCTTGTAGGGAATCTGGCTCAGGAGATGCGCGATGCAGTTGAGGCGCGCGCGCTTCTTGTCGTCGGAGCGCAAGATGTACCAGGGTGTAACCCTGGTATCCGTTGCCTCCATCATCGTGTCGCGCGCGTGGGAGTAATCGTACCAGCGGCTGCGCGACGGCAGGTCCACAGGGCTCAGCTTCCACTGACGGAGAGGATCGTCGATGCGCGCCTCAAACCGGCGCTTCTGTTCGTCATTGCTGACCTCCAACCAGTACTTGATCAGTTGGATGCCACCCTCGACAATGTATTTTTCGATCTGCGGACACAGCTCGAGGAAGCGGCGGTGCTGCTGCTTCGTGCAGAAACCCATGACGTGCTCCACACCGGCGCGGTTGTACCAGCTCCGATCGAAAATCACGATCTCGCCCGCCGCGGGAAAATGCTGCATGTAGCGCTGCATGTACATCTGCGACTTCTCCCGATCCGAAGGAGCGGGCAGCGCCACGACGCGAAAGACGCGCGGGCTGACGCGCTCGGTGATCGCCCTGATCGTGCCGCCCTTGCCGGCGCCGTCGCGCCCTTCGAACAGGACCATGATGCGCAAGCCCTTGAGCTTCACCCACTCCTGCAGGTGGCACAGCTCCGCCTGCAGCTGGCGCAGTTCCTTGTCGTATAGCTTGCGTTTGAGCTTTGGCTTCTCGTCGCTGCCTTTTTCCTTCGCCATGGGACCTCCAAACAAGGGCCGCCTCTACCCAAAGGCCGTCACCCATTCGTCACCGCGCATTCGGTCTTATGAATGTCAGCAAACCTCGCCACGACGCCGCGAGGTTCATCCATTTGGCTGAGGTTGCGCAGATTGTAAAGCCCGCCAGTGACAAGGGTCAGCCAGCGCGCGCCGCCCCGCCTGCGGAACCGGCATCGGGCCTGATGCCATGCGCTGCCGCCGGCCGGCGCGCCTTCTTGGGCGGTGGTGCCGTGCGCGCCGCCGCGCTCAGCGCGGCAAACGCTGCGTCGATATCGGCAACGAAATCGTGCAGGTCCGGAACCAGGTCCCAGTCAGCGTTGAACCCCCAGTGCAGCTTGCCGGCGTAGGAAAAGAGCGCAATGCCGAGACCCTGGTTGACACTCAGCGGAACCAACGGATAGGCCTCGAGCATCCGCGCCCCCAGCAGATACAGTGGATGCGGCGGGCCAGGGACGTTGGTAACCACCATGTTGAACGCCCCTCCCTGCGCCGCCAGGCGGATCGCCAGGCGGACGATGGCTGGCCCGGTCCACTCCAAGGCCTCCGCCAGGATCTCCGAGCCAGCGGCCTGCTTCGACTCCTTGAGACGGGCTGTCGTCTCACGAATGCGCGCCAGACATTTGCGCGGGTCACGCTCGGCAATCGGCAGGTCGACCATCCACCCGGCCACCCGGTTGCCGAGGGTGTCGTGATCGGCGGCCTTGCGCAGACTCACCGGGACGAAAACCCGGAACTCGATGTCTGCCGGGCGGAGGCTACGGCGCTCCAGAAGCCGCCGCACGGCGCCGGCGACGGTGGCCAGGACGACGTCATTGAGCGAGCCCCCGAGGTGGCTGCGGATCTCACGGATTGCGGCGATGTCGGTGACCGCCCAGTCGAAGCGGCGGTGTGGTCCAACCGGTTGGTTGAACGGCGTCTGCGAGGCCAGGCGAAATCCGGAGCTGAGCGTTTCGCCCACAGCGGCGAGGCCATCGCGGACATCGGCCAGCGCGGTGGCGGGCTCGCGGAACAGACGTGCAGCGAACCCCAGTGGACCTTTGATGCGCTGCAACGCTTCATCGCGCAGCAGTGCCAACGGCGTCGGCACCGGGCGCGGAATCCAGCGCGGTACCTCTTCGGCCGGCGTCTCCGGGGTTGGACTGAGCAAGACCGACAGGAGATCCGCCCCGGACACCCCATCGATCATGCAGTGATGCGTCTTGCTGACCATGGCGAAGCGGCCGCCCTCCAGGCCCTCGACGATCCACGTCTCCCACAGCGGCTTCCCCCGATCGAGTTCCTCCGATTTGATGCGTGCGACGAGCCGTTTGAGCTGTCGTTCATTGCCCGGGTATGGCAAGCAGGTGTGGCGGACGTGGTAGAGGAGATTGAAGCGCGCATCATCCACCCACACCGGGTGCCGCTCGATCGGAATGTAGGCCAGGCGTTGGCGGTAGCGTGGGATTTTGTGCAGCCGCGAGGCGATGTAGCTGATGATCCTTTCGAAATCCACGCCGCCCTCCGGCGTCGCCAGCGGGCCCACCTCGAAGATGCCGGTGGACGCCACGTGCATCTGCGTGTTGGGCGCCTCGATGACGAGGAACGAGTTGTCGAGCGCCGTCAGTCGTTCGTAGTTGTAGTGAGCCATCGGCGATCTCCTTGCATAGACGTGCAGTCGCCCCTCCTGGTTCAACTACCGTGCCTGCCGGTGTCGCCAGTCAGCACGTGCGCGGCCACAGGCGGCGTTCGCAGAAGGCGGAGGCGTGCCCAGGACCTTTCCCAGGAGCGGCATGTCAGCCGCCTCAACCGAGCCCTGGTGCTCAGCCTGGTGCGGCGACCGTCACCTTCTGGCCGTCCTGCGTCGGCGGGCTGCCGATGACGACGGCTTCTCCCCCTTTCAGACCGTTGGCGATGCGCACGCGGCCGCCGACTTCACCGGCGGTTTCGACGCGCGTCTGTCGGGCGCGGCCCTCGCGCACCACCCACACAACGTTGTCACCACGCGCATCGCGCTGCACCGCCGCCGCGGGCACCAGCACGGATGGCTTCTCTGCCTGCCCGTCGGCGCGCGGTTCGGAAAGAAAGGTGATGCGCGCGCTCATGTCAGGCAGCAGCCGTGCGTCGGCTTTGAGTACGCGCACCTCAATCTTCAGCGTGCCCTTCTGCCGGTCGACTTGCGGGTACATCTTCACCACCTCGGCGTCGTAGCGCGCCTCCGGGTAGGCGTCGGGGGTGACCAGCGCCGGCTGGCCCATGTGCACGCGGCTGAGGTCGGCCTCGTTGACATCGACCTCGGCACGAATGTCGCTGAGGTTGGCTAGCCGCACCAGATCGCCCGATCCCGCAAAGCCGCCCGGCACGGCGATCTCGCCCACCTCCTTCAATTTGGCCAGCACGACGCCGTCGGCCGGAGCGCGCAGCACCGTATACTCGAGGTTGACGCGTGCCTGCGCCAGCTCAGCTTCGAGCTGCCCGATGGTTGCGCGTGCCACCGCCGCCTTGTTGCGCAACGTGTCCAGCTCCTGCTGCGAGATCACGCCTTGCGTGCGCAGGGCCTCGCCGCGCTTGCGGTCGGATTCCGCGAGGTCAAGGTTGGCGTGCGCTACTTGCAGACCCGCCTCGGTCCGCGCCACGATGGCGCGATAGTCGCGGTCGTCGAGCTGCACCAGTGCCTCGCCTTTGTGGACAGTCTGTCCTTCCTCGACGAAGTAGTGATCGATGCGCCCGGCGACGCGTACGCCGATGGAGACGTAGCGGTCGCCCGTCACGATGTAGCCCGACCCAGAGAGTACCGGCGCCGGCCCGACTTCGCCGGGTGCGACCAGAGTGGCGTACGCCACCGTCACCGGAACGGCGCGACCGCTGATCCTCCAAGCCGCGATCGCGACGACTGCCAGTATCGCGACGCCGATGACAACCGGCGCCCGGCGACGTGGCGGCCGACGCCTTCCCGCCGGCTGCGGAGGGGCATTGCGCTCGATGCGCAGCGACGCCAGGTCTGCACGCAGGCGTTCTTCGTGTCCGGG
>DATKMS010000034.1:0-5849 GCA_035541735.1 Candidatus Margulisiibacteriota bacterium | reverse complement strand
CCGGTCTTTGCGCGGGCGGGCGACGTGGACACGTCGTTCGGCTCCAACGGCGGCCTGTTCGACCCCGTGGGGCCGCGCGCAGCCGCGCACGCGGTCGTCATCCAAGGCGATGGCCGCATCGTCGTGGCCGGCGAAGCCTCCAACGGGGCCAACCAGGACTTTGCGCTGGTGCGCTACAACAGCGATGGGACACGCGATACCACCTTCGGATCGGGCGGCGCGGTGCTGACGCCGGTCGGCAGTGGAGACGACAGCGCGCGCGCCGTGGCGGTCCTCGATGGGGGGCGGATCGTTGTGGCCGGCGAGAGCGCGGGTGGCAGCGACCGCAACTTCGCGGTGGTGCGCTACTTGGCCAACGGCACGCTCGACACGAGCTTTGGGAGCGGCGGCACGGTCACGACCGACTTTGACAGCGGGGACGACGCGGCCGTGGCGCTGGTGGTCCAACCTGACGGCAAGCTGGTTGTGGCGGGCTCTGCCACCGTCGCGGGACAACAGGTCTTCGCCGTGGCGCGATATGGCACAGACGGGAAGCTGGATACGTCCTTCGGCGACCATGGAACTGTGACGACGGCCTTCGGGGCGGGCGCGGCCACGGCGAACGCGGTCGTGCTGCAAGCGGATCTCAAGATCGTCGCCGGCGGCTCGGCGCAGACCGGCTTCCCGACCAAGCCCGGCAACTTCGACTTCGCCCTGGCGCGCTACTCCGCAGACGGCAGTCTGGACACGGGTTTCGGGACGGGCGGGACCGTGACGACATCGTTCGGGTCGGGCCGCGACGCCATCAATGCCTTGGTGCTGGAAGCCGGTGACACGCTGCTGGCGGCGGGTGTTTCGGCCAGTGGGAGCAACGGCGCGTTTGCGTTTGCCCGCTACGCGCTGGACGGCAGCCTCGAGGCAACGTTCAAGAAGACGGGGACGGTAGCGTACCCCCTGCACGGCCAGGCCAACGCCCTCGTGCTCCAAGCCGACGGCAAAGCCGTCGCGGCCGGCGTCTCCAGCCCCACGGGCCTCGCCGACTTTGCGTTGATGCGGCTGCGGAAGGATGGGAATCTGGACAAGCCCACCTTCGGCGGCAAGGGCTCCGTGCTCACCGCCTTTCCCTCAACAATCGCGATCACGGCCAACGCCGTGGCGGTGCAGGCCGATGGAGCCCTGGTGGCAGTCGGGAGGTCGGACGACGGCACGACTCAATCCTTCTACGTGGTCCGCTACCTCGGTGATCCGCCGTACACGCCCCCGGACACCGGGACGCAGACGTGCTGGACCAAGGTGAGCCAGAACGTCGACACGCTGCGGCAGTGCGCCCTCACGTGTCAGATCAAAGGGGTGCTGCAGCCCGGGGCGTTCGATGTGTTGACCTGCATCACTGCGTGTCGGGCCACCTTCGACGCCGTGGCGACCAAGTTGATCGCCAAGAAGCAGTGCCCGGCGTGCCTCGACGCCCTCGGGCAGGCACGGCTGGCCGACCAGGCAAGTGAGGACATCAACAGTCGCGCCGACTTTCTCTACTGCGAAGGCACAGTGCCCCTGTCATTTCTGTACATCAACGAGTTCTCGGTGCCGACGGCCGGTAGTGGGGTGGCGGGAATCACGGTGGGACCGGATGACAATCTCTGGTTCACGGAGAAGACCGCGGGCAAGATCGGGCAGATCACGCCGGCGGGGACGGTGAGCGAGTTTGCGCTGTCGAGCGGCACGGCAGCGCCGGCCGGCATTGCCGCGGGCCCGGATGACAATCTCTGGTTCACCGAGCAGAGCGCCAACAAAGTGGGGCGGATCACCACCGCCGGGGTGATCACCGAGTACACGGTGCCCGCCCCCACCAGCGGGCCGACCAGTATCGTGGCGGGCCCCGATGGCAACCTGTGGTTCACGGGGCAGAGCGGCAACACGATCGCGCGCCTGAACATGGGGTTCGTCAATGCATCGCCGAACTTCCTGTTCACCCACTTTGTTTTGGCGGGTGGGACGATCCCGAGCGGCATCGCGACCGGTCCTGACGACAACCTGTGGTTCACCGAGAGCGGCAGCGGCAAGATCGGTCGGAGCACGGTGCTGGGGAGCGTGACTGAGTTCCCCATACCGACGGCGGCCAGTGGGCCGGACACGCTCGTCAACGGGCCCGACGGGGCGCTGTGGTTCACCGAGTTTGCGAGCAACAAGATCGGGCGCATCGCCACCGATGGCAGCGTGACGGAGTTTCCGCTGCCCACGGCCGGCGGGGGGCCGCGGGGGATTGTGACGGGGGCAGACGGCAACTTGTGGTTTGTGGAGACGACCAAGGCGAACGTCGGCCGCCTGACCCCCGACGGCTCCTTCAACGAGTACGTGCTCCCCAACCCGGCCAGCCAGCCGCTGGGGATCGCGGCGACGCTCGACGGGCGGTTGTGGATCACCGAAGCGGGTGCCGACAAGATTGGGCGGATCTTCCAACTCGGGGGCGGCTTCGTGCCCCCCGATGCCAACACCCTGAACTGCGAAGCGGTGGTGGCGCGCAATCTGGGATCGCTGGCCAAGTGTGTGAGCAAGTGCCAGCAGAAGCTGATCAAGGCGAACTTCCGGGGCCAGAGCTTCGATGTCGCGGCCTGTGAGACGACCGACCGCTTCAAGTCGTGCGCGGCGAAGTTCAACGCCGCCAGCAACCAGCTGCTGCTGACCACCGGGTGTCCGCTCTGCATGGGCGCAACCGCGCAAGCCGCCCTGCGCGACGCTGTCGTGCAGACGCTGACCGACGGCCAGAGCGAGAGCTTCTGCGGCGATACGTTGTCGCCGAGCCCGTGAGGGTCCGAGAAACTGCCCCAGCAAACGAAGCGCAGATGGTTTCAGAGAGGCACAGCAAGTTCATAGATCCCCCCGCGGGGGGAAGGAGGGACAGACATGAACGGGAAGGAACGCAACGCTGGCAACCAGCGTCCTCGGGAAGAGGTCCGGCTGGCCAGGGCTCGGGCAGCGCGTTGCGCGCGGCGCGGCGTGGCCCTGTGCGTCGGCCTCACGCTGCTGGCAAGTGCCGGAGCTGCCGTCGGCCAGGATTCGACGGCCTTCCTGCCGCCGACCAAGGCCATCCTGCAGTTGGAGAAGAAACTGTACGGCAAGGGGTCTACGGCGATCAGTGGGATCATCAGCTGCCAACTCGGGGTCGTTATGGATGCGGCGAAGAAGAAGCCGTACGACGAGCCCAAGCTCGACGCGTGCCTAGCAAAGAAGAAGGCGGCGTTTGAGGCAGCTATGCAAGGGGGCGTGCCGATCCACCCGGGTGACCCTCCAACTCAAGTGCCCTTGCTGAGTGAGGCGGGCAGTGTCGATGCGGCCTTCGACCAGATCGACCTGACCTTGCGGCGGTCGCTGGGAGAGCTGTACTGCTGCGGCGCCGCGCACCTGCCCGGCAACTTCGTCGGCTATGCGCCGGATCCGGTCGCCGCGTCTGATCCCACGTGTACGTTCAGCAATGTCCACAAGGCGGGCCGGGCGCTGCGGTCGTTTACGGGCACCGTGGCGAAGTGCGAAGCCACTAATGTTGACAGGACGTTCAAAGGCAAACCATTCAACGTCGAGGATTGCGACAACAAGGCCTCTACCACGCTCCACAAAAAGATTGCAAAAATCAGTCTGCCCGGCTGTGCCCAGCCGCTCTTCGCCCGCGCACGAGACGCGCGCGGCCTGCCGGGAGCCGAAGACCAGATTTTGGACAGCGTGAAGCAGCACGCAATCAATGTCGCGCCGCCCGTACCGGTGGGAGCTGGCACGCCGACGCCGGCCCCGCTTGACGATTGGGGCTGCTGTGAGAACGGCATAGCCTGTTCGGACGTCCCGAGTAGCGTCGGTTTGAGCGCGACCTGTACGGGCTTCTCGACACCTCACCAGTTCACGACTTGCAATGTTTCAACCGGCCACTGCGCCACGCAGATCGACACGTGTGCCGGGTGCCCGTATCCCAAGGGCTACAGCGAGTGTCCCAGCGACTGTCCGACACCGACGCCGCTTCCCACCGGCGTGCCGACCCCGATTCCCACGCCCGCTCCCTTCTGCGGCGACGGCATCTGCAACGGAACAGAAACCTGTCAATGCTCCGACTGCCCGCCATGCAAGTGCGGTGACGGCGTGCGCTCCGGACTCATCGGCCGCAACCAGCCGGGGGACGAGGACTGTGAGGTGGGCGTGCCGTGTCCGCCCCTGAGCATCGGAAGCGGCGTCACGGTAACGGGTGTCTGCCATCTCAATCTCGAGAACCCGAATGACCCCACCAACTGCAAGTGCGAGTTCTGTCCTGCGGCGGGGGCCAGCGTGGATCCTCCGACCGCAAGCGTATCCTGCGTGTGTAGCCGAGGCTATTCATGTCCGCCCTGTCCGGATCCCGCGCCCTACGGTTGCTTCGCTTCTTGTCCGGCGGGCGAGTACTGTGCATCGAGCCCATCCAACGGTGGTGTGTGCATCAACAACAACAATGTAAACGGCTGCATCATCAGCAATACCTGCTGCTCACACAATAGCAACTGCTTGGGGTTCGAGTACTGTGCGCCAGCTGTGCTTCCCAGCTCGGCGCCGTGCGGATTGGTCGGGACCCAGTGCGGAGGGACGTGCCCAGCCGGAACAGCGTGCCAGTCCGTCCCCAGCAACACCAGCCCTTGCGGCTGCTTCCCAATCAACTAGGTGCTGTTGCCGCGAATTCAACCGCCGGGTCGGCTGCATGCGCAGGCGCCGCTCGGCGGCAACTGCCAGAGACGAACCGTGAACCCGAAGGGAGGCCGACGTGAAAAACAAGTGCGATTCCCAGCTTGAACGCCGGGGAATAGGCGTCATGACGAAAGCAAGGGTGACGATCGCGGTGTGCGCAACGTTGCTGCACGCTGGGACAGCGCGTGCGGCAGCTACACCACAGCAGAAGTGCCAGGTCGCGAAGCTCAAGGCGCAAGGCGCGCTACAAGCGTGCCTGCAGACGAACACGGCGAACGTAATCCTAGGCAAAGCCGACGCCTCGTCGGCGTGCCAGACGAAGTTCACTACAGCGCTGGCGAAGGCGGATAAGAAGGGAGCGTGCCGCTATATCAACAACGGCGACGGTACGGTGAGCGACCTGAACACGGGCTTGATGTGGGAGAAGAAGAACAACCCAGACGGGATCGTCGATAGCAGCAACCCGCATGATGCGGACAACCTCTACACCTGGAGTACCGGATCTGCATACCGTCCGGACGGTACGGCGTTTGCGACCTTCTTGGTGGCGCTGAACGCCGGTACGTCGGACGATGGGAGTACGATCACTGGCTGCTTTGCGAGCCATTGCGATTGGCGCTTGCCGACGATCGTGGAGCTACAGGGAATTGCCGATCGCAGCGCCGTCGGCTGTGGGTCCGGAGAGCCGTGCATCGACCCAACTTTTGGGCCGACACAGTCCGCCGGCTATTGGTCAGCAACCCCGAACCCCCACTATCCGGACGGGGCGTGGTACGTGGGCTTCAGCTTTGGCGGCGGGGGCATCAGCGGTAAGCTTGCGAACGTGTACATACGCGCTGTCCGCGGCGGCTTGTGAGAAGCGGACTTCGGTGGTCCGGGGGCGGAGCCCCCCAAAGGCAGATGGGGCCGGTAGAGCAGGAGCTTGCTCCCGCTCTCTGCCGACACGTGGCAAGTTTCCCGGCCAGTTCTCTTCCTCCAACTCGTCGACGATCGGAACGTAGTGGTCGACGACCAAGTCCATCAACGCATCGTGTGGCGCCTTGCTTGTCACTCACGCTGCGCCTGTAGTAGGTACCGCGCGGGCGGGCACGAATCGAGCCATGAGGAGCTTGCAGGCTGCTGGCATCGTTGGCGCTCTGGCGCTGGGCCTTGGCGCGCCTCATGTCGCGGCCCAA
>DATKMS010000033.1:0-4769 GCA_035541735.1 Candidatus Margulisiibacteriota bacterium | reverse complement strand
TGGGTCTGTGCTGACCCGATGTCGATCATGCCGAGCATCTCGAAGTCGATAGATCCGACCACGTCGGTGCGGCCGTCGCAGCGCTCGGCAATGCGCAGCGCATGGGAGCGCAGCACGTTCGATGCGCCGGCCGGGATGACGTCGAGGCCGCAGGCCACGATGGACTGGTCGATGTTGAAGAGTTGTCGGATCTGGTCCATCTCCCCACCAAGGACGTCTTCCCCGTCCTGTGGATCGGCGGCCTCGAGACAGGTGATGCACAAGGAGACGAGGCGACGTCCCTGGTCCGCTGTCATCGGTCCTGTCACTTGCGCACCGCCAGCGCGATGCCGGTCCCGAGTAGGGCCAGCCCTCCGAGCCCAAGAGCGCCTTGCCAGCGCTTGAGAGGGGAGCCCTGGTACAGCGGCTGCGCCCAGAATCCCACCGGGGCGCCAGGTGTTCCACCGGGAGGAACGGGCGCGCCGGCAGCGTAGGGCGCGAGCCGCGCGTAGGCGCCCGCTGACCCGGAGCCAGAGCTCGACGAAACGATGCTCGAACTCGGAGCGGATACGCCGAGTGCCATGAGCACCCCGGAGTCGATCACCCCGGTCTGCGGGATGCCGGCGTCCGATTGCATGGCCTTGATGGCCTTCGACGTGTTCGGCCCGAAGACGCCGTCGAGTCCCTTCGGGTCGTAACCCTTATTCTTGAGCGCGGTCTGGACGGCGAGAACCGTCGCGTGATCGTTGTACGTTTGGCCGGCCGCCGGGATCACATCGGCTCCGAGGATGTCGATGCCGTGCACGTAGTGTCGAGCCATGTCTCCCTCCACCGCCGCATCGATCTGGCGGTCAGCGATCTCCTCCGTGTCCGGGTAGGAGTCCATCGTGTCGAGATCGGGCGCGGCGAGCTCGCTGTTGATCGCTCCCCAGTCTGCGCCATCGCCAGAGTCACCGCCGTCGTCAGGCGGAAGGCCTTCACCACGGTCGTTGTCGCCAAAACCCCTGGCCCGGCGGAAACCGGCGTAGGCGTCTCCGAAGTCTCCGCCTTGGCCGTTTCCGTAGTTCTGGAAGTCTCCGGAACCTTGTCCACTTCCGTCGTCCGGCTGGTCTCCACCGCCGTCGTCCGGGAAGCCTCCATCTCCGGAGTCGCCGCCATCGTCCCCGAACGGATCTCCGCCACCGTCGTCCCCGCCGCCGTCATCTCCACCACCGCCACCGCCGCCCCCCGAGTCGCCGCCGTAGGCGGAGGTGGTATCCGCCGATGCCGCGCCGGCGGCCTGAGCCGCTGCCGAGATCGCCGCTTGGGCTTGGGTGGTCCAGTTGTTGGCGTCCGTCTGGATCTGGTTGACCACGCCGACGACCGACGTGTCACCGCCGCTTGGATCGTAGTTGTTGGTGACGTCGGTGCAGCGGTTCACGATGGCGGTCCCGCTCGTGATCAGCGTGTTGAGCTGCGGGATGCTGCTCGCGAGCGCCGGCATGCTCGTGGTGGTTCCCGGCGTTGCGTTCGCCTGCTGCAAGTACGAGTTGAGCTGGGTGAGCAGCGTGTTGACGCTGTCGGCGATGGTCGCCACGCTCGCGATCGCAGTCACCTCGTCGGACTGCGTGATCATGCGAGTGGCCGCAGCCAAGCGGGAAATAAACGTGTTTGCCATCATGACGCCGAGGAGATCGGACTCGAGATCTCCGATCACGTCCCCTTGCAGACTGGTGACCTTCTGCATGAACCGGGTGCCGATCGAAGCCACCTTCTGACCGATCTTCGGCAGCCGCCCGGAGACCTTGGAGCCAGCGGCCATCGCCCGTTGGGCGGCCGCCTGCCCTTTGGCCTTGGCCTGGTTCACCTGGGCGTCCTCTTTGGCCTTTTGCTGTGCCGTCTGCTTGGCTTGGACAGCCTGCGCGACCTTTTGCGCCGCCGTCATCGCCACCTTTTGACCCGCGGCCGATGACGTCGGAAGCGCAGCGGCCGCGCTGATGACGCGCGAGCTTGTCGAGTAGGAGGCGGCCGATGACGACCTGGATGGCGCACGCGGGGCCGGCGAGCGCGGAGCACGCACTGCGGCCCCCAGCACATCGATGCCGTGGAGGTAATCAGACGATGCCCTCCGCAGTCGCTTTCTCTTCTTCATCGGCCGCTCCTTTTCGAAGTCCTACTTGAGGCCCGCCGCGTACGTGGCCGCGCCGCCGGCCAGCCAGCCGAGGACGAATCCGATCACCGGGTGCTTCGGCACGGTCAGAGATCCGATGAGGCCAGCGCTGGTGATGCCGAGGTTGCGCAGCGCGAGGTGGCGCTGCTCCGGATCGAGAAGCGCCGGGACGTTGCGCCCAAGCGAAGCGCCAGCGATTGCACCGAGAAAGCGGTGCTTCTTGACGAAGAGGTAGCCCGCCGCGGCGCCGGCGGCCGTCCCGAGTCCGTCCTTGACGTCGTCCGGCGCGGTCGCCTTGAGCTCGTCGAGGTACGCCTTCAGCGAGTACTGCTTCTTGGACGGGACCATCGCGGTGGACGGCGAAGGCGAGGCGGCTCCGAGAATGGAGGCGATGCGCGCCGCGCTCCGCTCGTAGCCGATGACTGAGTTGAGCGCATGGGAGTTCGACATGGACGTTTCTCCTTTGGGTTAGTCGCACTTCTCGTGCGAGCAGCGCAGGGCTTCTCCTGCGCGGTGGTATGCAGCTTTCGCTTCCCGGTAGGCCTTGGCGAGCCGCGTGCGGCTCCGGGCAGCCTTGGACATGCGCATGGTGGTGCGTCGTCGACGTCGCTTGGGCATGGGGCGACGAAGGAGCTCGATGGGCGGGAGCTCAAGCGCCTCTTCTCGCGGAAAGACGACTTCGGAGTACACCTCTCCCATGATGGCTTCGCGTTCGGCCTGCTCCTCGTCGCGGATGATGGCTTCCTCAACGCGCGCTGGGAGCTGGAGAGCGCCAAGATCGTCGCACTCCCTGAGCGTGTCGATGTCGAACGCTCGCCAGTCGCGCTTCCCATTCCAGCACGCGTAGAACGCCTCCTCGAACGTGCGGATCTTCTTCTCGTAGCGCACCGACACCGCGTCAAAGCTGGGCGCGTCCACCTCGTGAATCCCCTTGGTGCCGAGGTGGTGCACGATCAGCTGTTCGTTCGTGTCGCCGTTGTCCGCCGACGGCGCACGAAGGAACTCGTCGAGCGCGGCGCGCAGCGACTTGACGCGCGTCGACGTCACGCGTGCGCGATTCGCCATGTGCCGGTGGAGCGCCATGCTCTAGTACCGATGCCTGGGCTTTGACGTCCCGGCCGTCTTGCCTCGCTTCAGGTCTTGGTACTGCCCCGGCGTGACGGTGAGAGCGGGATAGGTGTCGTCGATGTTGTCGCCGTAAACGCGACTAAGAGCGTCGGGGCCATCGTAGCCTTCGTCGACGAACTTCCGCGACGAATCTCCAAAAATGGCCCAACCGCGCCGCGGGTTTCCGTTCTTATCATTACCTGCGTTCACGTAGACCGCGATGAGCATGATCTACCTCCTCTTTCCGCTGAGAGACAGAACCAATAGGTGGACGGCCATCGTTCTACCTTCCGTGCCGGTGCTTCTTCTTCCGTGTGCGGCGACCTTCTGCGATCGCACGGATGCCATCGGCACCGTACGATTCGTCGCTGGACGTGATACCAAGCGCCTTGAATCCAGCCTGTATTTCCGGCCTCATGTATGGATTCATGGAGTTGTAGCCACGCCCCTCGAGGAACACGAGCATCAGGTTCGCGAGCGCCTGTCTCGTCGTCATGGGATCTACCTCCGCTTTCCGCTGAGCGACCGGACGAGGAGGAACACCCCCAGCGCGACCCCGGCGCCGCCGACCATCCATCCCCAGGCTGGGATCCCGGCGTGCATCTTCGTGAGGAAGTTGCCGTCGCCGTGGCTGTTCTCCTCCTTGATCTTTGCGATGTCGGTCGACGACACGCCGCTCGCCGCCGCGCCAGAGGTCGCCGCCGAGGCGACCTTCTGCCAGGCCCGCATGAAGGCCGCTTTGCCGGCGTCCTTCGGATTGGCCAGCGAGTCCTGAGCCGCTTTGGTGGACGCTGCGGTGGCTGCCGCCACACGCTTGCCGGCGGCATCGGGGGATAGGCCGGTGGCCGCGGAGACTGCCGCGGACATCGCGTTCGACTGAAGCGTCTGCGCCGCCGCGATCTTGCCGGCATCCTTCGACTGCTGGGCGAGGTCGAGCTGCTGCTCGGCGTTTGCCCAGTTCGCGTCGGCCGCGATGGACTTCTGTGCGGCCGCTGCTGAGTCCTTCGCCGCCTTGTCGTCCGCTTGCTTTTTCTGACCTGCGGCGACGCCCTCCTTCGAGACCTCCGCCGCCGCGCTGATCAGCGCGCCGTAGTCGAATCCGAGCGCCTCTTTCGCGATCGCGTCGCCGAGAATTTCCATGGGGTCCATGTCGCTCTCCTGTGGTTAGTAGTCCGTCGCGGCCCGCTCGACCGCTTCAAGTTTCTTGCGATCTTGCCGCCCTTACTTGCCCCTCTTGATGAAGTGGCGAACCATCAGGAAGGCCAGAGTGCCGATGCCGCCGAGCGCGATGGGCTTCCAGATCGGGCTCGAGCCGGCCGGCTGGTAACCGGCCGCTGTCACCACCTTCACGTCGGCGTCGACGTTCTGGTCTTTGAGACCAGAGGCGAGCTTGGATGCGAGCTCGCTGTAGACCTTCGCCGTGATGGTCTCGGGCACGATCGACATGGCGATGGCGCCCGTCGATCCGCCCTGCGCTTTTACGAGCGCCGGAACGTCTTTGACCTGGACGAGAACTGCCCTATCGGCGGCGGCG
>DATKMS010000032.1:0-6628 GCA_035541735.1 Candidatus Margulisiibacteriota bacterium | reverse complement strand
CCGGTGAGAGCGTGGCGACGCGCACGGCGAGCGGCAAGGCGCTCAATGCGATCGCGGCGCGGGTGTCGTGGCTGGTCGGCGGCGATGCCGATCTGTCCACCTCGACGGACACGGCGCTGAAAGATGGCGGATCGTTCGACGCTCAGACGGGTGCCGGTCGCAACCTCCACTTCGGCGTGCGCGAGCACACCATGGGTGCCATCGCCAACGGTATCGCCTACCACGGCGGCTTGCGCCCGTTCGCGGCGACGTTCTTCGTGTTCTCGGACTACATGCGTCCTCCGGTGCGCTTGGCGGCGTTGAACGAGCTGCCGGTAGTCTTCGTGTGGACGCACGACTCGGTGGGGCTGGGTGAAGACGGTCCGACCCATCAGCCGATCGAACATCTGATGGCGCTACGCGCCATGCCGCACCTGCATGTCGTCCGGCCTGCTGATGCCGCGGAGACGGTCGAAGCATGGCGGTGGGCAATGACGTATCGGGAGGGGCCGGTGGCGCTGGTACTCACGCGGCAGAAGCTGCCGGTGTTGGACCGTAGCCGCTTCGGGCCCGCCGCCGGCGTCGCCCGCGGCGCGTACGTGCTGGCAGAAGCCGATGGCGGTGCACCACAAGCGATCATCATCGCAACCGGTTCCGAGGTCTGGGTTGCTTTGGCAGCGCGTGACCTGCTTGGCAAGGATGGCATCCGCACGCGTGTCGTGTCGATGCCGTGCTGGGAGAGCTTCGCGGCGCAGAGTGCTGAGTACCGCGAGTCGGTGCTGCCGGCGGCGGTGAAGGCGCGTGTGTCGATCGAAGCGGGTGTCACCTTCGGGTGGCGGCAGTGGATCGGTGATGCTGGTATCGCCATGGGCATAGACCGCTTCGGGGCGTCGGCACCGGGTGAGACGAACCTGGAGAAGTTCGGCTTCACGGCTGACAACGTCGCGCGTGCCGTGCGGCGACTGGTTGGCTGAGGCGCCTCGGTTTGGGTCACGGCGCCGGCGCCGGCGTCCACTCGGCACGCACGCTGTTTCCATCGGCGGCGAGACTCGCCCAGGCCGCATCGAGGTCGTCGCGCGCATTACGAAACACGGCATTGAGGAACGCGATGGTCGCGCGCTGCGCGGCGTCCCGCGCTGGGATGGGCGGTTTGCTCTGACTTTCCAGCGCCTCGCTGTGCCCTGCGTCGAGCAAGCCTACAAGGAAGCGTGGTGCTCCGATGTGATCGTAGTAGGCGAGGGCGGTGCTGTACAGGACCACCGGGTCCTCGGTGCCTTGGATGAGTAGCGTTGGCAGGTCGCTGACGACCACGTCGGCACCGAACGTGGCGGCCAGCGGCACCGCGGCGGCCACCAGGATGACCGCGCGCACGCGCGCGTCGGCGCAACAACTCTTGCGGGTCATGCCGATGGCGGTGGTGCCGCCGAGCGAATGGCCGAGCACCGCGACTTCGTCCGCATTGACGGCTCCCGCAAGTGAATCTGTGACGCTGCGCGATGCCTGCAGCAACTGCGTCAGCACGAAGCTCAGATCGGCTGGCTGATGGACGAAGTCGTTCAACCCCGCATCGTGGCCGCCCGGCGCATTGTCGTTGGTCAGCGGGAAGGCCGGCGCTGCGACGACGAAGCCCGCGGCAGCGACGCTGTGTGCGAAGGCGTCGAACTTCTCCGGCAGGCCGCCGAAGCCGTGGGCCATGAGCAAGAGCGGCAGCGCCTGTGCCGTCTCCGGCCGGCAGACCAGCACGCGCAACGTGCGCTCCTGGGCACCCGCATATCGCGAGGTGCGCGGTGTTGCCCGGGAGCTGTCGACCCATGTGCGCTCGCTGCGGGTAACCGCGGTCGGCTCGGTTGCTTGGGGAAGGTCGAGGGTGCCACCACAGCCCGCGACCATCATCCCGATCGAAACTGCGAGTGCGGCGCGTGCCATGCCTGAGCGTAGCAGGTTGCGCCGAAGCAAAGGAAGGAGGTTCGGACAGCCAGTGAGGCGGTCCAGACTACCGTGGCGCCGTTGGCCGCACCACGACGTGCGTCGCTGAGTCGACGCACACGAGTTGCATGACGCCGGGCTCTGCGGGCGTGAATGGACAAACGACGAAGTCGGCGAACAGGTCGGAATCCCAGGACAGCCGTTCGCGTATCGACGTGGGGAGGTTGCAGTACCCTGCGACGCAGAAGCGTTGCTCACTGACACCGACAATTCGTTTTGTTCCCACGCGCCAGATGCGCACGCTCGGAACCCCGTTGTAGAGGTTCATCCGCCCGCGGATGGTGAAGCATGGTCCACTCAGGCGAGGCTGTTCCCTGCACGGCCGCCCGCAGCTTGGTGTTTCAACCTGCGCGGCGAACGCCGAAACCTGACAGGCCAGGAGGAGAGCGAGCGCGACATGCATCCAGCGCATGCGTTCACTGCGGCCCACCCGGCTGGTCAAAGTATGAGGTGGCGATGAGCAGCAGCGCTAGAAGGGCGAGTGCGAGCGCGAGACTCGCCGAGATCCAGGGACGGCTTGTACTGGCTGCGGCTGACGGAGGAGGGTGCGACAGCCGCCAGGCGGCGAGCGCCGCAGCGAGCACCGGAAGGGGAAGCGCCACCAACGCCTCCCGCCAATACAGTCGAGGCACGGTGCGCATCGCCCCGGCAAGGCTGACGATGTATGCGACGATGGCACCAAGCACCGCGCAGATCCAAGCGAACGCGAGCATGGCCCCATAGTGTATCATGGGACCCGGTGCGTTATCCTGATCGACATAGGAGGAGCGAGGAAGGAGGTACGCCGTGGATCGTGATCTGTTTGCCACCGTCGACCGTTACGTGGAGGGGCTGTTCATTGGCACGGACGCAGCGCTCGAGGCCGCGGTTGCCGACTCACAGGCCGCGGGGCTGCCCGCCATCCAGGTGTCCGCAGTGCAGGGGCGCCTGCTCCATCTGTTGGCCCTGTTGGTTAGGGCACGCCGCATCCTCGAGATCGGGACGCTGGGCGGCTACAGCACGATCTGGCTGGCGCGGGCGCTACCGGAAGATGGGCGGCTGATCTCACTCGAATACGAGCCGCGCTACGCCGAGGTTGCCCGCGCCAACATCGTGCGGGCCGGCTTGGCCGAGCGGGTCGAGATTCGCATCGGCCGCGGACTCGAGACGTTGGCGGCGCTCGCGGGGGAAGGCGCGGCGCCCTTCGACATGGTCTTCATCGACGCCGACAAGGATGCCTACCTCGAGTACCTGCAATGGGCGCTGCGCCTGACGCGCTCGGGCAGTCTGATCGTCGCCGACAACGTGGTGCGCCGCGGCGTGATCCCGGTTGCGGGCGAGGACGGAGCGCGTGCGCTCGGGATACAGCGCTTCAACGCAGCGCTGGCTGCCGAGCCGCGTGTCACGGCGACGATCCTGCCGCTCGCCGGCAGCAAGGGCTTCGACGGCATGGCCCTCGCGGTCGTGCACTAGCGCGTCGGCGCGGGGCAGCCTTTTACAGCCTCAACTCCATACGCCTGCGCGTGGAGCGCCAAAATCAGGGAGCTTGCACGCGCTTAACACCGCTCCTCGAGAACAGATAAGCAAAACCGTAGGAGACGACGAGCTGACAGAACAAGATGATCAAAGCTCGCTCAAACAACGAGAGGGGTACCGCAAAGAAGGCCGGATTCCCGCGCACCAGACTTACCAGGAAGGCCAGGAAGGTAGATTGCCAGTGCCGGACAATCAAGCCGTAAAGCGCGCCAATAAAAGCGAATCCGGCCAAACTCAATAGCACCACAGATGGCTTCTGTGCAGCTTCGATCAGTGACGTCGTATAACTCTCCTTCTCGTTTTCTTCCATGGAATCGAGGGCGTTCGTTGTCTTTGGATGTTCCACTCCGTAGATGCCCACATAGGCCAACTGGGCGAGTGCCCATCCGGCGCCAAAGAGATACGGGATCAGAAGCCACCAAAGAACCATGGCAATTGAAACGCGCACAAGAGTTTTCGTTCCCGGCATTGGACCGCACCGCAATCACGGCAGCTTGCTTCCAAACACAGGCTTGACGGGTATCGAATCGAAATCAACCCCCTCGAGACAGCGAACGTTGACACTCCATCCGGAGAGCTCGGGCATGCCTTGAATCGCTTCTTCCACTGTGCGGTGGCGCGGGCGCCGAAACGGCAGGATGCCGCAGGTAGGACAGAAATAGTCCTCGGCTGTGCGCGTATGCCATTGGTACAGCGTGAGTTCGTCGAGAGGCGTAGGAGCCGAAGCTGGCGGTTCTGTACGCGGTGAATCAATGCCCCGCGTTTGCGACAGATTGAGCAGTCGCACGATCGAACGTGATCGAGCTCGAGATCCACCTCGAACTTCACCCGACCACAATGGCAGGATCCGCGATACGATGTCATCGGTTTCCACTCCCTCCGGCACGACACGCAGTGCGAGCAGAGGGCTGCGAACCACGCCGTATAGAACATGGGCCTGGAGCTTCTCTCCGAGCCGCCTCTCAGAGTGCGGGCGGTGCACTTGCAAGAGAGTCGGTCCCAGACTGCGCCAGCTCTGCGAGCAACGGGACGTAGCCTTTAGCTTCGTTGACTTACGGTGGGGTATCACAGAGGAGGAGAGCCTTGCCGGCAAGGTGGCTTCCCTGTGTCTGGCCGAGATCGAGAGTTGCGCGCCCTATTTCATCGGGTTGCTGGCCGACCGCTATGGATGGGTGCCAAGTACTCTGCCCCCAGACCTGATCGCCGAGCAGCCGTGGGTGCGCGACTACACGGGCCGCTCTGTTACTGAAGTCGAGATCGCTGCAGGCGCCTTGCGGAAGCCCACACTGAGCAATTCCTCTCTCTCGAGCTGCAAATCGCGGAAAGTCGAAGAGACGAATACTCTCAGCTCTCGACGCTCAAGACCGTCCTTTTCGGCAAGGGGAATGCTAGAAGCCATCGTCACAACCTCTGGTCGAGGGCGGGTCCGATTCAGAGTCAGCAGGCAGCGCAGAAGTCAAGGAAATACCGCGCGCCACACTGAGACGCATGCGACGGGCTGGTGCCAACGAACAACTCATGCGAGGGAGTCGCAGCAGGATCGGTTGCAAGACGCCGAACGCCTTGGCGATGAGCCGCGCGCGCTTTTCGCGTCGGTCTCGATCGCCTGGTTAGGGGGCAGCCTCAATCTACTCAACGGGTTCATACTTGAGGAGACGCTCGATGTCGGCGACTCGGTCTGCGTTTCTCGCTCGATCCGGCTGATGCACTGAATTCGACAGCCCGAGAAGTTCGGTCGAGGCCGCGAAAGCATCGTGTTTCGACGGGAGAAAGCCACAAGAGATCGTGGACCAGAGTCGGTAGAAGGGGATGGCGCCAACTTTAGACCGGAGATCACACGACAGTCTGCGTAGCGTCTCTGCCGCCATGTCCTCGCGTGTGCGGTCCCCCACCGGGGTATGGATGGCCTGTGCATGGAAGACCAAGGCGTACCGAACTTCACCGATAAGCTTCTTGAGGTCGTGTACCGGCTCGATGACGAACTTTCCGAGTGACTGGCCGGCGACGAACACGAGCACTCCGCCGATGACGGTCAGCGAAGATGTGAGCAGAATTTTTGTCAGGTCGTCCATCTCCAAACCGCCCACCGTCGCGCGCTGCTGCCTGCCGCGGCCAAAGCGTGACGCAACCTGCTTTCGCCCAAGCGGCCCTGTGGCTGCGGGCGAAGTGCAGCGCGATTGTTGCAGGTGAAGGTCACAACGGAGCCTCGATCCACCAATTTGGACATCCGCCGTAGGACCAACGCTGGACGCGGCCCTGCGGATCAACGGTGAAGTTCTTTCTGCACGTGTGTTGTCCCGATTCGTTCGCCCAGACGGACACCCACGTCAACACGCGGGAGCCGTCCGAGAGCGTCTCAGTGCGGTCCGGAACACCCCAGGCTTGGACAAGGTCTTCGGCCGGGCGCCCTACCCAGGATCCCATTGTTTTCGATTGCGTCCGAACACACGCCGATAGTGCTCCGACCAACAACACCGTGACAATCGAGCGAGTCAGAACATACATGCAGAGCAACTCAGTCCAGTTTCGGGCCGTGCCTGCGGGCGAGTTGATCGCGCATCCGCGGATATATCCGGCTCGGGTGCTCTGTGCCTTGGCCGTACTCGAATCCCCACTTGCAGCGATGGCAGAACTGCTGCGCCACGCCATGCAGCTTGATGATCCTCCAGTCGGTCGGGACGGAGTCCCTCATCGGGTTGTGAACGACCTTCTCCCCGCAACCGTAGCACTCGAATTCGGTATCGAGTTGGCTCTGGTTCATGCCTGTCTCCCCCGCGGACGCCCCCCTAACGCCACCGCTGAGCCGCGGCCCACTGTCGCCTGCGAAAGCCAGCGAAGTTCATGCCGCCGGCTCGAGTGGCATGGTTAGGATGGCGTCTTGGGGGACCGACTCGTTCGGATACATGGATACATCTGTAGAAGCCGAAGGCGACCAAAGCGCCATTGCCCGCCGAACTTCACAAACAGGGATGAACGCAGTGGCTGCACACCCCCGTCGATGGATCGATGTCACCATCAGCGCACCACGTAAACGGACACGAGAGACAGAGCTGCGTGAGGTGACAGCAGAATGCACGGGTGGTGTGGGTCGCAAACGGCAGCGGCTCGCATTGAACCTGTTCGTAACATTCGCCGCTCTCCAACACAG
>DATKMS010000031.1:0-6225 GCA_035541735.1 Candidatus Margulisiibacteriota bacterium | reverse complement strand
CAACGAGCTGGTGACCGGGTATCCTGGCCGTGGGAGCCCCGGTCGCGAGAACAAATCACGAGCCTACGCACGTAGACATCGTGGTGGACCGCTTCCGGACGGGGGTTCGATTCCCCCCGCCTCCATTTCCCTAACCTATTGATTTTCCCCACACTAGGCCCCCGAACACCCCCCTTTGGGGCCTATTTCGGGGCCTATTCGAGAGTCTGGGCCAGCAAACGCCCGTGCCCACGCCGCAAACTCGGCATCCAGGTGCGGTAGTGCCGGAAGATCATCTGCTCGCTCGTCCCGCACACCTGCGCCACCCATCCGGGATCTTCACCGGCCGACAGGGCGAGGCTGACTACGCGATCGAAGCGCCCTCCGATGTCGAGACGTTCATGTCGGCCGTGAGGATCTGCACGTTGCCGAGGCCGCGCCGCTCGGCCGCGCCGAGGATCCACGCGCGCTGCGAGTGCGAATTGGAAATGGCAGTGATGCGGCTCGCCGGGTAGCGCTCGTCCACCCACAAGGTGAGCGAACCCCAGCCGCAGCCCAGTTCGAGTACGTCTTGGCCGTCGGCCACCCCGGCACGTTCGCACGTCGCCGCGAGCGCCGCGGTCTCCGCCTACGCGAGGTCGGTAGTGCCCTCCGGCCACCAGGCGCAGCTGTACTTGCGCTGCGCGCCGAGCACAACGCCGAAGAACTCCGCCGGCACCTCGGAGTGCTGCTCGTTGGCCAACCGCGGCAGCGGCGCAGTTTCGGCGGCGTCCATTGCGCGCACGAAGGCCTCGGTGAACTGAGCGGCGGCCTCACCGTCGCCGGCGCACAACTCGCGCAGGCGATGCCCGCACAGGCGGCGGATGGCGCGCCGAATCACCATGTCGGGAATGTAGCCCCGTTCCACCCAATCAATCGCCAGGCGGGCAGCGGTGCTTCATCGCCTGCTCCTTTGTATTGGGCTACGGTGCCGCGACGCCGAGCGGGTCCGCATCGCGGTCGGGTCGGCGCGCAATTGCGCTCTTTGGCCAGGCATGGGTACCCAGGGTGCTCCGTGTTCCGCCGGGAGGGCGGCATGCACGTCTTCCACGTCCCGGCGCGGACACCCCAGGAGTTGATCGCGCAGCCGGACGTCGATGGCATGGTCTCCGAGCCAGATCCGAAAGTATGCCGCGCCGAAGTCTGCCCCGTCGATGACACCGAGCGGACTGCCCGTTCAGTGCCAACTCCGTCCCGACTCCGGGAATGTAGGTGAGCGAGTAGCGGTCACCCGGTTTGACGTCGCGGTACAGCGCGTTGATTCGGTCGAGACGCGAACGTAGCGCCGCAAAAGTCTTGGCGTCGACGTTCTGTGCGAGAATCTGGTCGCCCGCCTTCCCGAAATCCGCGCCGCTGATACTCCAGAAATAGCTCAGCTCGAGGCGTTTCGGGACGTCGGTGAGGACGGCGCCGTTTGCGGCGCTGTCACCCAGGTACAATGCGGCCACGTAGGCTTTGATGAACAGTCTGTAGCGCAGCAGCCCGACGCAGCTCAGCCGCATCGTCACGTCGCCGGCCCGAACCGATCGCGGATGATCGTGCTGCTGCTGCGCCGCAGTTGGCTCGACACGCTGGCTGGCCAGCAGGACGCTCGACATTTCTCCCAGCACTGCACGCAGGGCCATGGCGGGAACGGGTAGCACCGCAGGCCGGTGCAGAACACGCCCCAGTTCGGCCGTGAATGTGGCGTTCGTAACGGGCTCTGGGGCGACGCCGTTGACCGGGCCGGCGGCGCGCGGATTCTCCACAACCCGTCACAGCAATCCAACGAGGTCGCTGAGGTGAATCCAGCTGAACCACTGTCGCCCCGATCACCCTCGTTGCACGTGGTCGCACAACACACCGCTGGGTCAGCACAAACCACCCTGGGGGCGCAGCAGTCCGAGGACTTCCGCGCGCAGGGACTGGTTGCGCGCGAACTCTCCACGGAAGGCGGTGGTGACCATGTCCGCTCCACGCTTGGCGGCACCGCGCATCCGCAGGCACAAGTGCTCCGCGCGGACAACCACCGCCACCGCACGGGCCTCCAAATGCTCTGAGATGGCGTCGGCGATGTCCGCTGTCAGACGCTCTTGCAGCTGCGGGCGACGCGCAAACACGTCGACGGTGCGCGCGATCTTGCTGAGCCCGACGACACGGCCTTTGTCCGGCAAGTACGCCACCTGCGCCGTGCCCGTGAACGGCAACAGATGATGCTCGCAGAGGCTGGAGAACTCAATGTCGCGCACCAGAACCAGATCGTCGTTCTCCGTGCGGTGTTCAAATACCCGACCCAAATGCTGTGCCGGATCCTCCCGCAGGCCACCGAGCAACTCTGCGTAGGCCCGTGCGACGCGCCGCGGCGTCTCGACAAGGCCATCCCGATCGGGGTCTTCGCCAACCGCGAACAACATCTCACGCACTGCACGCTCAATGCGGGGCAGGTCGAACAGCACGTTTCCACGCACCTCGGGGAAGCGTTCGGATTCATCGGTTTTGCGAAGCAGCGCCACTGTGGACATTGGTTGGTCTCCTTCTGGTGTGAGGTGTTCTGGTTTCTTTACAGCGCACCGACCGGGCTGCGCAGCGGAAAGCGGACGGCGGACGTGCACAAGAAGTCCCGAAGCCACATCAGGCTTGGCATCACGCAGGCCCACACGACGGCGATGCCGACAAGGCTCAGGCCCGCGGGCGCTGGCAACTCAATCGCGCCGAGCCGCGCACCCGCCACATAGCTAACCGGTCCGCAGATGGCGCCGAGCACGGCCGCCAGTCGGTAACGCCCGGCAAGCCACGACATCGAGGCGTTGAGCGTCGTCGCGAAGATCATCCAGAGGGCCATCATCCATAACGGACAGAGCCAGGGTGCGGCACTGGTGCGGGCGAACGCGTACAGGCCTGCGGACGCCTGCAGCGTGTCGACCGCGAAGCCAAAGATCCCTATCATTAGGATCAGCTTGGCCTCCTGCACCGGTGCGGCGTTCAGGCACAAGTGAATGAGCAGCAGCGCGGCCACCACGGATGGACCCAGCCAGAGCTGCCCGTGGCCCGCCCCCATCACGCACGCGAACCAGCCGAGGTAAAACATCGCGAAGTTCAGCAATCGACCCATACGCTTCCTTTCTCCCGCTCAGATGATGCCTACTGTTAGCTCGCGAACGGACTGTTGTCAACTTCCGTCCAGACAAATATTGACATCATGGGCCGTCCGCGCTAAATGAACGTGCAGAGAGAGCCCGCAGAATGTCGATCGAGAAAGACGAATCGCTCATGGCAGACACGCAGCAGTCGCGTGCAACCGACGCCGATCGAGAGCGTACGCACGGCAATCGGGCGTGCCGTGCAGTCGTGCTCGTCGGGCACGGCGGTGTGCCGCGTGACTACCCGCGCCAGCGCCTGATGCAGTTGCGCGCCCTGGAGGCTCGACGACGTCTCATGAAAGCGCCGCCCGCCCCGGAGGAAGTCGCGCTGGACGCGGAGTTGCGGCAGTGGCCCCGAACCCCGGCCACGGACCCCTATCAGGCCGGCATGAAGAGCCTCGCAGCGCACCTGCGGCCGCTCCTGGAACCGGCTCGACTCGTCCTCGCGTACAACGAATTCTGCGCACCGACCGTGGCCGAGGCGGTGCGCGCGCTTGCCGCGCAAGGCACGACCGACATTGTGGCGGTGCCGTCGATGCTTACGCCGGGCGGCGTGCATGCGGAGATCGACATACCGGAGGCCATCGACGCGTTACGCGCCGAGTTCCCACACCTCAGTTTGCGCTATGCGTGGCCGTTTGGCGGAGAGCACCTGGCCTCGTTCTTCGTCGAGCACCTGCGCCGGTTCGACAGCAGAGAGCGGCATGTTTGATTCGCATAGCTTTCTCACCGGCTTCGCGGCCATTCTGAGCGTCGCCGGGATCACGTGGCTGGTCAGCGTCCGCAAACATGACGTCAGCATCGTCGACAGCCTGTGGCCGCTGTTGTTCCTGATTGCAGCGGTAACGTATGCCGCCACGGTACCGCAGCCAGGCCCGCGCACGACGCTGGTCGTCGTCCTCGTCGGTCTGTGGGCGCTCCGCCTGGCGGGTTATCTCACCTGGCGCAACTGGGGCACGCCGGAAGATCGGCGCTACCAGGCCATCCGGCGACACAACGAGCCGCGCTTTGCCCTCAAGAGCCTCTACCTGATCTTCGGCTTGCAGGGCACGCTCGCCTGGATCATCTCTCTCCCGCTGCTTGCCGCGATTGCCGCGCCACGTCCCATCACGATGCTCGACTACGCCGGCGTGGCACTCTGGGGACTCGGCTTTGGCTTCGAATCCGTGGGCGACTGGCAGCTGGCCCGTTTCAAGAGCATCCCCAGCAATGACCGCCGAGTGATGGACCAGGGGCTCTGGCGCTACACCCGCCACCCCAACTACTTCGGCGATTGCTGCATCTGGTGGGGCTTCTATATCATCGGGCTCGCCGCCGGTGGCTGGTGGTCCGCCGTCGGCCCGCTGCTCATGTCGTTTCTGCTGCTGCGGGTCTCCGGCGTCGCGCTGCTCGAGCGCGACATCAGTGAGCGGCGACCGGAGTATCGCGACTACATGCTGCAGACCAATGCATTTTTTCCCGGAGCGCCCAAGGGTCTCGCGGGTGGTACGGAGGGAGCGCACAACGCGGATCGAGGATCGTACCGAGGCAAAGCATGAACGGATGCACACGGCGCCTGGCAATGGACCCGGCGAGACTAAACCGTACGTTCCACGGCGTGACACAGCCCTATGATTCGGAATCACTATGAAAAAAGCCTTCGATGTATTCGAAAAGGCGATCGTGGGGATTTTGATGGTCCTTATGGGTATCGTCGTTCTGCTGGCAACGATCAGTCTTGCCTGGACAATCCTCAAGGATTTCGTCTTGCCTCCATCGCTCGTTTTCGAACCGGATGCATACTTGGAGAGTTTCGGAGCGTTTCTCCTGGTCCTCGTGGGTCTCGAGCTGCTTGAAACGATCAGGGCTTACTCTGCTGAAGAACACGTCGTCCATGCGGAGGTTGTGTTCCTGGCGGCGATGATTGCAGTGACCCGAAAGGTCATCACGCTTGATTTCACTAAAGCAGCGCCGTTGGCGCTGTTCGGCATGGCAGCCATCATTCTTGCATTGGCGGTGGGCCATTACGTCCTGAAACTAGTCCTGCGCCTTGCCCAGCGTGACTGCGGCGACAAGCGCACCGGCACGCGAGGGGTGCCATAGGTGGCGATCTCACGCGGTGCGCTCTGCTGTCACCGAAGGTATGGAGCCGTTGGAGGCAAACATTCGTGCAGAGGAAGACGATGAGGAGCAGGCCCATTGGACTCTGGATGCTGGCGATCAGCATGGCCCTTGCTGGCTGCGCTACGATCCGCCGCCCGCCCATCCAGACGGTACCCCATGTGGATCTGCAGCGCTTCATGGGCGATTGGTATGTGATCGCCAACATTCCGACCTTCGTCGAGACGGATGCATACAACGCCGTCGAGTCGTACCGGCTCGACACCGACGGCACGATCGCCACCACGTTCACCTTCCGCCAAGGCAGCTACGACGGCGCGCTCAAATCCCATCATCCGCGCGGCTTCGTCTTGGATACGCAATCGAACGCGGTCTGGGGCATGCAGTTCATCTGGCCGTTCAAAGGTGACTTCCGCATCGTCTATCTGAACAGTGATTACAGCCAGACGGTCATCGGGCGGGAGAAGCGCGACTACGTGTGGATCATGGCCCGCCAGCCGACGATGCCAGAATCCGACTACCAGCGCATCGTCGAACTGTTGGGCCGCGAGGGCTACGACACGACGCAGATCCACAAGGTGCCGCAGCGGTGGGAGTCGGCTCAGCCGGCGAACTAGGAGTGAACTTTGCATACTGAAACCGCAAAGGAGAATGACGATGAGTGACGCAAGCAAATGCCCCTTTACGGGCAAATCCGGCAGAGGCACATCAAACCGCGACTGGTGGCCCAACCAGCTGGACCTGGGCATCCTGCATCAGCACACCCCGGCGTCCAACCCGATGGATCCCGACTTCAACTACGCGGCAGAATTCAAGAAGCTTGACCTGGCGGTCCTGAAGAAGGACATCTACGCGCTGATGACGGATTCGCAGGACTGGTGGCCCGCGGACTGGGGCCACTACGGCGGACTCTTCATTCGCATGGCCTGGCACAGTGCCGGCACCTACCGCACCTCTGACGGCCGCGGCGGCGGTGGCACCGGCAACC
>DATKMS010000030.1:0-10331 GCA_035541735.1 Candidatus Margulisiibacteriota bacterium | reverse complement strand
CGGACGCTGGAGCGAAAGCTCCGGCCCGTGGCCTTTCGTATTTTGGGCCCCTGGTCGGACAGGAGGGGAGGCGGCCAGGGTGCCCAGTTTCATCAGCTCGTCAGCGCATCGCAGCGGCCCGACGTGCCGCGCGATGAACGCATCGATCTCAACGCCGAGGTCCTCAACCAGTTCATCAAGAGCCTTGAGTTCCGCGACAGGGAGGAAGTCGAGTCCTACCTCCCGATCTTGTCGAAGGCCTCGACCCTCGAACCCTTCTTCGAGCAGTACGTCGTCGGAAATCGCCGGACGCCCACCCACACGGCGATCCTGTATCTCAACGAGTACGGCGTCGTCGCCCACCTGTCGGGGCTGGACCGGTCCGCCGTCCCGCGCGGCATTCTCAACGTCTTCGGGGAGTACGATAAGCCGCAGCTGCACACCTTCACGCGCAACCTGATGGCGATGGTGAGCGGCGCCGGCAACCGGTTCAACTCCCCCGTCATGGTCTCGAAGTCGAAGGAGGGCGGTGCGCTGTGGACGAAGATTGACGACTTCAACGAGATGCTCTTCGCCCGCATGCTCACGGCGATGGTGTCGATCGCCTGCAGCTTCTACGGGGCACACCCCGAGGAGGTCAACTTCGATTCGTTCTCGACCCGGACGTCGACGCGCGGCGCAAAGCGGACACCGAGGAGAAGCTGAGCCACGCGCACCGGGCCGCGTCGAAGCGCTCAGGTTCCCGTGTAGTCGGTCAGGGCGACGAGCAGGGTATCGATCTGTTCACGCGTGTGGATGGTCCACGCACGCTCCCGCAGTTCTCCTACGCCGCGCTGCACCAGGTCGTGGACCGTGGTCTCGACGGCCTGCGGGCTGCCGCCGAATCCCTTGGCAAGCTCATCAATGTCGACCGTGAGTGGCAGGCCGCTGCCCGTCTGCCACAGACGCCGCAGACAGTGCGCCGCGACACGAACGCGTCCCAAACGCGCCGCCAGCTCTTCGAGCGGGACGTTGGTGCTTCTCAGCCGCTGGCCCTGGATGTTGAACATGCGGAACACGATGTCGAGATCGTCCTGCACCAGCATCGTGAACACGTCACGCCCGATGGCGAGCAGCCGCGAGTCATCAACCGCGGTCGCCGTGGCGCTGCGCGGCTCGCCGGTGAGCAGGGAGAGTTCGCCGAAGAACTCGCCCGGTCCGAGCACATTGACTTCCGTTTCGTTTCCACCTTTGCCGATGGTGAGCCGGATGCGGCCTTGCGAGACCACGAACATCTCGTCGCCGGGATCGCCCTGGCGGAAGAGCACCGCGCCCTTGGCGATCCGCAGCTCCTCTCCCTGTGCCGCCGTTGCCATACCGTCACTCCTGCGTCTACGCCAACGTCTTGCGGAAGCGCGCCAAGCTGAGAATCGTGAAGCCGACCATGAACCCGGCGAGCGCCGCGAAGGCGCGCCACTCGTCGGCCATCGTCGTACCCTTCAGAGTGAAGCCGCGAATGGCCTCGACGAAGTACGTCATCGGCAAGCTCCAGGCGACGGGTTGCAACCAGCCGGGAATCGCCTCGATCGGAAAGACGAAGCCGGACATCAACAGCGAGGGGATGATGACAAACACGATCAAGAAGCCGTGCTGCACTTGTGTCTGCGCGATCGTCGAGAGGAACGCACCGACCATCAGCAGCGCCAGGATGAACAGTGCTGCCAGCGCGGCCACGGGCGCCACCGACATGAAGGGCAGGTTGAAGACGAGCTTGGCAAGGATCGAGACCACCACGAAGTCGAACGCTCCAATCAGGCCATAGGGGATCATCTTGCCGGTAATCAGCGAGAAGCGCGTGATCGGGGTGACCAGGAGCTGCTCCATCGTGCCTTGCTCCCGCTCGCGCACCAGGTTGGCGGTGAGTTGCAACACGACCACCATGATGACGATGCCGATGGTGCCGGGCAGAAAGAAGTCGGAGTCGCGCAGGTTCGGGTTGTAGAGGATCTCCTGCTCGATCTTGATCGGCGGTTTGCGAAACGGCGGCGCCGGGTGGTCGGGATCGTCCATGATCAACTGCTCGGCCGACTCTTCGTCGGTCAGCACGCTGGCGCCGTACATCCCCGCCTGCGCCAGCGTCGGCATGCTGCCATCGACGTAGAGACGGAAGGTGGTCTGTTGATTGTTCCCGAGCCGCTCCGCAAAGCCTTTGGGAATGTGCAAGCCCATGCGGGCGGCGCCCGATTGCAGGTAGCCTTTGACCTCCGACTCCGACTTCACGTCGATGACGATGAGCTTACCCTTGCGCTGCAGCCGGTCCTTCACCTGCTCGCTGAAGAAGTTGTGGTCATCGTCCCACACCGCAATGGTCAAGTTGTCGACTTTGAGCCGCAGAGCGTAGCCGAAGAGGATCAGCAGCAGCACCGGCAGGCCGAGCACGAAGCCGATCAGCTGCGGATCGCGCCGGATGTGGAGGAACTCCTTGCGGACCATCGCCTTGAAAGACCCCATCGCTTGTCTCCTCGGTTACCACCGCCAATATGGCGCCGGACCTTATCAGAAACGGGGCGCGCGATGCCAGGAGATTGAAAGAGGTCCGGGGTCGGGCGGTAGCTGTGCCCGGCGTCGCTGTGATAGCTTCTGCGCATGCGGACCATCGGCGTGGTGATCAAGCGCGACCGGTTGCAGGCAGCGGAGTTCGCCCGTGATCTGGTCGCTTGGATCGTCCGCCAGGGAGTGACGGCGCTGGTCGAGGCCGAGAACGCGGCGCAGATCGGCGGTGTCGGCGCCACCAAGGACGTGATGATCGCCCGCGCCGACTTGATCGTCGTGCTCGGAGGGGACGGCACCTTGCTCAGCGTCGCTCGCTTGATGCGCGAGCGGGCGGTGCCGATTCTGGGCGTCAACCTCGGCGGCCTCGGCTTCCTTACTGCCGTCACCACCGACGAGTTGATGCCCATGATGGAGCAGATCCTGGCGGGCAGCTTTAGCGTGGATCAGCGCATGACGCTGGCAGTGGCACTCCGGCGGGATGGCGACGTCATGGTGACCGGCCAGGTGCTGAACGACGTCGTGATCACCAAGGGCGCGCTCGGCCGCATCATCGATTTGCACACCGCCGTCAACGGCCAGGACGTGTGTGTCTACAAGGCGGACGGATTGATCGTGACCACCCCGACGGGCTCCACGGCCTACTCGCTGTCCGCGGGCGGCCCGATCGTGTACCCCTCCGTCGGCGTGATGGTCTTGTCGCCCATTTGCCCGCACACGCTCACCAATCGGCCGATGGTGCTGCCGGATTCGGCCGTCGTCGCGGTCACCGTGCGCTCGCCGGATGAAGACGTCGTCTTGTCCCTTGATGGGCAGGACGGCACCAAGCTGCATAGTCACGATGTCGTGGAGATCCGCAAGGGAAGGAGCACCGTGCCGTTGGTGCAATCCGCGACACGCACGTACTTCGACGTGCTGCGCAGCAAGCTGCGGTGGGGAGAGCGGTAAAGATGGCTCGTAGCCGATGGCTCTTGGTTCGTGTTCCGAGAGGACGCGGCAGGATGGGCGAGCCGCCACATGCCACGAGCAACGTGCCATGTTGAGCGAATTGCGTATCTCCAACGTTGCGATCATCGATGAACTGCAGTTGACGTTCGCGCCCGGTATGAACGTCCTTACCGGCGAGACCGGCGCCGGCAAGAGCATCATCATGCGCGCCATCGGCGTGCTCTGTGGCGACCGCGCCGCCACCGACCTGATCCGCGGTGATGCCGAGGAGGCAGAGATCGAGGGGCTGTTCGATCTCGCCGACACCGGGACCGAGGTCCTTTCGGACAACGGCCTGCCGGTGAGTGACGAGCTGGTCATGCGACGCGTGATCGCGCGCTCGGGGAAAGGACGCGCCTACGTCAACGGCCGGCTGGCGACTGCGGCGGTGCTCGCCCAGCTCGGGAACCGGCTGCTTCACGTTTACGGCCAGCACGAACATGCGCTGCTGCTGAAGCCGGAGAGCCACCTGGAGCTGCTCGATCTATTCGCCAGGCTCGACGCACCGCGCGCGCAGATGGCCGACGCATACGCTGCGTTCCGCGAAGCCGCCGACCGGCTGGCGGCGCTGACCGCGGGCGGAGAGGCGGCACGGCAGCGCCTCGAGCTCCTCCGCTTTCAGGTGAAAGAGCTGCGCGATGCGCAACTGGTGTGCGGCGAGGAAACGCAGCTGCAGCGCGAGCGCGACGTGCAGCGCCACGCTGAAAAGCTCACGCTGATCTGCCGGCAGAGCGAGGAGGCGTTGTACTCCGGCGACGAGGCGATGGCTGGGGGCCTGGCGCGCATCGCGGCGCAGCTCCAGGACGCCGGCCGCATCGCCCCCGCCTTCGGCGAGCAAGCAGAGATACTGCGTCAAGCCGCGGCGCAGGTCGAAGAGGTCGGCGTGCAACTGCAGCGTGCTGCCGAACGCATCCGCCACGATCCGCAGCGGCTGGAACAGATCGAGGAACGTCTGGCGTTGCTCGGCCGCTTGAAGCGCAAGTACGACTGCGAAGCTGATACGCTGCTCGATCGGCTGGTCGAGATGGAAGACGAGCTGACACGCATCGAGGAGGCCGGCTCGGACATTGCCGGTGCGCGGGTGGAAACCCTGGCGCGCGCCGGGCGCGCCTGGGACGTTGCCAAAGAGCTGTCGCGGGCGCGGCAAACCGCTGCCGCCAAGTTGGAGAAACGCATGGCCGACGAGCTGCGCACGCTGGGGATGAAGGCCGCGGTCTTGCGCGTGATGTTCATTGTCGCGGCCTCCGACGGTCCGCAACCGGGCGCCCACCACCTCGATCCGACCGACGCCGTCACTGCAGGGTTGACCACCGCCGGCGCGGACGTTGTGCAGTTCTACCTTTCTGCGAATCCCGGCGAAGAACCGAAGCCGTTGGCACGCATCGCCTCGGGCGGCGAGCTGTCGCGCGTCATGCTCGCACTCAAAGCGCTGACCGCCGGTGCCGGCGACGTTGCCACCCTCATTTTCGATGAAGTCGATGCCGGCATCGGCGGTGCCGTCGCCGAAGCGGTGGGCAAGCGCCTCCAGGTCCTCGGGCGTGAGCGCCAGGTGCTCTGCATCACGCATCTGCCGCAGATCGCAGCGCAAGCCGACCACCACTTCGCCGTCGAGAAGCGCGTCACCAAAGGGCGCACGACCACCACGGCGCGCGCCCTGAATGCCGACGACCGCGTGCGCGAGCTGGCCCGCATGCTCGGCGACAACGCCGGCGCCGAGTCGGAACGGTACGCACGGCGCCTGATCGAGGGCGGCCGATCAGCGTCGCGGTGAGCGGGTGGATGCGCCGCCGGCCGCGCCACACCGGCGGCGGTGAACATCCCGATCCCGCCGGTCTTCAGTGGATCCCTGCTGGGGTCACCGTAGCGTCGATGCGCACGGGCAATTGGACCCGCACGCGCGTGCCGGCTCCCGGCTCCGACTCCAGCGCCAGCCGGCCCCCGATCTGCGATGCGCGCTCGCGCATGCCGGCCAAGCCCAGCGAGGCTGTCGCGACGTTCAGGGTACCCGGCTCAAAGCCTGTTCCGTCGTCGCGTACCTCCAGGAGCAAGCTGCCGTTCTCCAGCCAACCCCGCACGCTCACCTGGTCGACGCGCGCGTGCCGAGCGACGTTGGTCAGGGCTTCCTGCACGACGCGATATGCCACAGTCTCGATCTCGGGGTCGAAGCGTCGCTCCAATCCCTGATGGTCAAAGTCGACTTGGACGTTGGTTTGCGCCGTGTAACGGCCAAAGAGCCAGAGCAGCGCTGGCACGAGGCCGAGATCATCCAGCATTGATGGGCGTAGATTGAGTGACAAGTTGCGGATCTGCGCGACGAGCTCGCTGACGAGCTGCTTGACTTGTTCCAGCCGTGCGCTGGCCATCGGGGCGGACAGCCCATCGATGGTATCGAGCAGGAACCCCATACCAGTGACTGTCTGGCCGATCTCGTCGTGGAGTTCGTGGGCCAAGCGCCGGCGCTCGGTCTCTTGTACTTCCAGGAGCCGTTGCGTGAGCGCCTCGAGGCGCTCGTGGGCAGCAGTTACTTGCTCGAACAAACGCCCCTTCTCCACGGCGATGGCCACCGCATTGGTGACTTGCGTGAGCAGCGCCATCTCTCCGGCATGGCAGCCATCCACACCCCGCCAAAACAAATTCAGGAACCCGACTACCTTGCTGCCGGCGCTCAGGGGTAGACTCACGACGGAGCGAAATCCCAAGTTGTAAACTATCTGCACCAGTGGGAACCGCAACTCGGTCGCCAGATCACCAACCACGTGGGGACGCCCCGCCAACACGTCCGGGACGGCTGGGAACTCGGCTGCGGCGAGACAGACGCGCTCGCTCACACCGAGGGCCCAGGGAGCATCGGCGGCAGTGAAGGTGAGCCACTCGCGGCGCTCGTCAAAGAGATTCAGGCTGACAGCCGCGCAGCCCGCCAGCTCCCGCAGCCCCGCACACACTGCCGGGAAGGCCACGCTTACGTCGAGATGCGTGTTGATGGCGCGCAGGATGTTGTTGATCAGCGTCGCTTCACGTTGATGCCGTTGCTTCATCTGGTCGGCACGCCGCCGCTCCGTGATGTCCTGCGCGACACCGACGTAGCAGCGCACCGGCCCTGTCGCGTTGCGCACCGGAAATCCGCGATCCCAAATGTACCGGATGGACCCGTCGGGCTGGATGATCCGGTATTCATTGTCGAATGGTAGCCCATTTTGTTTCACTTCGAGGTCGGCACTGATGCGTTCTCGATCCTCCGGGTGAATCGCATCGAGAAACGACTGTGGGGTCCGGTAGAGACTGTCACGTGTGCGTCCCCAAATGCGCTCGTAGCCGGGACTGATGTAGAACGTATTCCGCAGTTCGACGTCTGCCATCCAAAAGACCTCTTCGATCGTCTCGGTAATCAACCGAAAGCGCTCCTCACTCTCGCGCAGCAGTTGCTCGGCGTGCTTGCGTGCTTCGATGTGCTCCAGGGCTTCTTCGAGTCGCTTGCGGTCGCTGACGTCGATGTCCGCGCCCAGCAACCGGCACGGCCGGCCCTCGGCGTCGTAGGTGGCTATGCCGCGGCTGAGCACCCAACGGTACGAACCGTCCGCGTGCAGCATACGGTGCTCCGACTCGTAGGTGCTCCTACGCCCCTGAAGATGCTCCTGCAGGGCCGCGGTGGCCTGGCCGCGGTCGTCCGGATGAACCAGCTCCCAGAGCCTCGCCAGGATGACCTGGCTCTCGCTACGGCCGAGCAGGTGTTTCCATCCAGATATGAAGCTCACTGTGAGCGCCCACAGGTCAGCGTCCCAGACCGCAACCTTGGCGCTCTCAGTCGCTTGCCGCAGCGCGCGCTCTGCCGTTCTGCGTCGTTCGATCTCACCCCCGAGGCTCGCCTGCGCTTGGTGCAGCCATCCCGCAATCGGCAACGAAAACAGAGACAAAATGAGCGTCGGTATCGTCGAGGGGTGATCCAAGGTCCCGTTGAGGCTCCAATGCACGAACGCAAACGCCAGGGCGCTGGTTGCTGCCACAACGCCTTGCCTGGCAATGCCCCACGGCAGGACGGCTGCGGTGACCAGGTTCAAGGTGGCCAGCCGCAGACTAAGGATCCAGAGATTCCCGGTCCACAGACCGTACAGCGCAAGGAACGCAGCCATCTGGACACACGCCACGGTCGAGAGCCCCAGAATGTGCCGCCGACACCACGGGCGGTGCATCTGGGTGACCACGCCCGTCAAGATGCACAACTCGATGGTGTTGAGGAGCGGTAATGATTCTCCGATGCTCGCCAACGGACGCATCACGCTGAGCGCCCACAGCACGAGCGTGCCGGTGATGGTCAACCAGCCGATCAACTGCCCACGCGCAACCAGGACGCGCTCTTGATGCGCACGCGCCGCCGCACGCAAATCGCTGCCCAAGCGCCCTTCCATGCTCTCTGTCGAGGCTTTGCAACAAGTCTTGCGCAACACGCGGTCGCACGCAACCCGCCGCCCCGCGCTGACAACGATGAGCGGAATACGACTGCGAGGCGGATGCGTTGCTCCGGAACGCCATGCGCGGTGCTTGATCGACGGCAGCCAGCGACCAATGTCGGTTGAGCCCTTGCACAGCCGTAGGACAGTCGCACACCGATGACGGCGCCCCATGCCCAACCGTTGGAGAATTGCCTCAGGCAGCTCCAGGCTGCCCCACCCGGTCGGCTGCAAGCCGATCGCCTGCGTTCTGGCATGTCTCTTGGTTCTGGACTCGCGACATGCTGGGACTGCGCCGCAAGGATGACGCGTTGTTCACGCCGCGGATGCCCGAGGTAGAGGAACCTGACACCCTGGCAGCCGTCTTCGATCAGGCGCGATCGACCGCGGCGGCTCGCCCCGCTACGGGCGGTGCACGGCCGCGTTGTGTTGTCATCGTGACGCCGGGACGTCTCCTATTGCTGCAGCCGAGTCCGCCCGCCGGGTCGATGCCCGAGTCGCAGGCAGCCGGGATCAAGAAGCTGATTTCTCCAGAGCCGCAGAGGAACATCGCCGCGATCAGCTACACCGATCTCGCGGCGCTCAAGGCGAACATCGCGAAGGCGATCCCATTCGTCGGCATCCTCTTGGGTTTCGCCTACATCGGCCACGCGGTGTGGGTGTTCGAAGGGCATGCTTCAGCGCTGGCGCACGGCTGTCGCAACGCCGACGTGCTGCTCGTGGACAGCGGGATGCTACCGCACCTGCCGCCGAATTGGCGGGCAGTGGCGGGCTCGGCGATGCAGCGGCCGGAGATCTATGTTCACGACCGTGCCACGTTCCGTCTGTCACCCGCCACACGCGTCGTCGCAGCTTGAACCTTCGCGACACGCGACCACAGCCGTTCCACGCTCGTCGCCCCGGTGTGAAAGCCCACTTACTGTAAACCCAAAATCCGTATCCACGAGCCCACCGTCACCGAAGCTGCTGTCCATCGACCCGTCATGGTTCAGCCGGGCGATCCCAAAGTCGACTTTGTCACGGCCGTCAAAGTTGGCGCCGGCGACGAGGATCTTGTCGTTCTCGAGAGCGATGGCACTGATCAGGTGAGGATTGTCAAACGTCACCCTGCCATTGCCGTTGAAGGTATCATCGAACGTCCCGTCCTCGTTGAGCCGTTCACCGCCACTTTCTCCCGCCAGGTCGCTTCTTTCCGCGGTGCCAAAGATCAGAATTTTCCGGTCGCTTTGCACCGCGACTGCGAACGCTTCACTAAGGGAGCCGCAGCTCAGATGGGCAGGCGAAAAGCGCTGGCATCCGCCGTCTGCCCGACGCCGGCGCGGGCGATCAACTGATCCTCGATCGGGATGCAGCGCTTGAGCTCGGGCATTACCTCGGCGGCGAAGAGGCGCACGCTGGCCTCGGCGAGGTCGTATGGCATCGCGCCATAACTGAACACGCCGTTGCACGCTTCCGCACCGGTGCGCTTCTGGATGTCGAGGATCTTCTCGTAGCACTGCTCGGGTGTGCCGGCGACCTGGAGGTTGACGAAGAATTCGCTCATGGCGTCGAGGCCGCCCGGTGCGTTCACCATCTCCTGCATCTTCTTGTACGACTCGTAGCCGCGCATCTTTGTCAGGTGGTCGCCCAACAGCTCGTAGTGGCGCACCACCGAGTGCCAGTACGCACCGATGTACTTGCGACCGTATTCGGCGGCGCGCTCCGCATTCTCGTCGCAGTAGATCCAGGCGCCGACGATCGGCGGCGGTGCTTCGGTGCCGTTGACCTCGCGGTAGATGCGGCGATAGGCGTTGAGCTCCTCGGCCACCATGTCCCACGGCTTCTGCGGAATGATCAGCAGCCCGATGCCCAAACGGGCCATGATCTGGGAGGACTCCGGCGACACCGCCGCCGCGTAGGTGCGTCCGCGGAACGACTTGAAGGGACGCGGGCGCAGCTCGCGGCGCGGCTGCTTGACGAACTTCCCGTCGAACTCGCAGTAGCCGCGCTCCAGGCCTTCGAGGATCATCTGGCTCGCCTCGACGAAGATGGCGCGGCTGTCTTCCTGGTTGACGCCGAAGCCTTCGAACTCGACGCGCCCGAGCCCGCGGCCGATACCGAAGATGAAACGTCCGTTGGACAGGTGGTCCAGCATGACGACCTGTTCGGCGACGCGCAGCGGGTTGTGCCACGGCAAGACGACGACCATCGAGCCGAGCTGGATGCGTTGCGTGCGCCCGGCGAAGTACGTCAAGTACTGCAGAACGTCAGGGCACATCGTGTAGTCGGTGAAGTGATGCTCGACGCCCCACAGCGACTCGAATCCGAGCGGCTCCGCGAGGTCGGCGAAGCGCAACTCGTTGCGGTAGACGTTGCGGTCCGTTCGGCCTTCACCTTCACCCTGGAAGATGA
>DATKMS010000029.1:0-3635 GCA_035541735.1 Candidatus Margulisiibacteriota bacterium | reverse complement strand
CGGGCCGTCGGGGAGCACGCAGCTCGGGACCACGGCTTCCAACACCGCGCTGCGGTCGCCGTACCTGCCGCTTGGCGACTTTACCGGCTCGGGGACGGTGACGATGCCGGTGACGGCGACGGCGGACTTCGCGGCGACCGGTGCCGGAAATCTGGTGACACAGGTAGCGACCAAGGCCGCGGCGGTTGTCTGCGTCACGTACACCTATCTCCCGGCGACTCCGACCGCCACGCCCACCAATACGCCCACCCGGACGCCGACGGCGACGCCATCTCAGACACCCACCAATACCTCCACACGCACGCCGACGGGGACGCCGTCACACACACCCACCAATGTACCCACGCGGACCCCGACGGCAACCTCAACCCGGGCGCCGACGCAGACCGTCACGCCTGCGAACACCGCCACGCCGTCCGGCACTGTGACGCGGACGCAGACGCCAGGTGGAACCCAAACAAAGACGCCGACCGCTACGCCGACGGCGACACCAAGCGACCTCGACATGGATGGTGTGCCGGACGCCACGGACAACTGCCCCACAGTTCCCAATCCCGATCAGGCAGACGACGACGGCGACGGAATAGGCAACCTGTGTGACAACTGCCCGACGGTGTTCAATCCGGCGCAGGCCGCCACCAAAACGCGTGGCGTGGGTGACCTCTGCAATCCGACTTTCAGCTCGCCGGTCCCGTTCGACGTGCAACACATCTGTATGGGCGCCAGTCTGCGCGCCACGGGTCGCATCGTCTTACACGGTTCATTGGATACATCGGACCTGCAAGGCACGTTGGTGACCAACGTGTTGCACGGCGGGGTGGTGGTTGCCATTTCCGGGGCGGGGATGCACGCGCCGGAGCTGATGGTGTTCGAAGGGGCCCGCTGCCTGAGCCCAAATGAGAAGCTCATCAAGTGCGTTGGCAGTCACGCCGAAGTGATCTCCTTCCAGCGTGCCAAGGGCTCGACGCACTTGTACAAGGTGGTGATGCGCGCCGGCAAGCTCACGTTCGGCCCGACGCTGTCTGCCGATCCCGTCAGCGTCGTTCTGTCGTTCGACCCGATGGATCTGCGTTCGGTGATCTCGCAAATTTGTGTCTTGTCGAGCCGCCAGCAGTCACTCGTCTGCCGGCACTGACGCCACAATCGCGGACTCAGCCGCCGCCATGCCGCGCGATTGCACCAACGAGGGCAGCGTGACGGTCAGTGCAGATGGCCGCCTGTAGCGAGCGCACCGTGCAGCACCGACATTTTGGACCAGAGCTTCGGCCCCCCGTGCTGAGCCGTCCTCTCGCAGTTCGCTCCCGCGCGCGCCCTTTGCACTCACTCTGTCAGCGCCCCGCTCCCGCCGGTCACCATGTAGCTCGTGACGGTCCGGACTCCCACTCTACCCCCGCCTTCTGTGTGGGTATCGGAAGTCGCAGCGAAATGTAGGATCCCGTTGAACGGCGTGCCATTTGCGGCAGTCCCGCTGAATGTGCCGCTATAGACGCCACCGGTTTGTGTCCCGGTCCAGTTGGTCGCTACCAGGGTTTGATCTCCAGCGTTGCTATAGAAGGAAAGGTAGCCTGTGGTGAACGATGCCGCACCTCGGGGGACGCTGAAGCTGATTTGTCCGACCTGCTGGCCACCTTCGAGTACCGGCGACAGACAGACGAGGCTTGTTTGCGGAGTCTGGCACCAGAAGCTGGGCCCACTGTCAACGGTTCAGTCTGCTGCGCTGGGGCGGTAGCGCTCGGACAGTGATTCAATGCGTTGTTCACCGCGGCGATGATCTGGGTGACGAGAAAGCGGTGCGCGCACTCCAATCCGCCCTGTACCCCTCGGCGGCTTGACGCATATGCCTTACTCAAATACTCTTTCGGTAAGGAAGCTATGAGGCCATCCACCATGATCGTCAAAGTCACCGCGAAGCGTCAGGTCACGTTCCCTGCCCGGGTTCTGGACGTGCTCCGCGTTCGGCCGGGTGACCGGCTTGAATTGCAGGAAAGCCCCGAAGGCTTTCTCTTGCGGGCGCACCACATCGATCGCAGCCGCCTCGCCCCGCTGCGCGCGAAGCTCCGCAAGGGCAAGGGGACCTTCGACGTCGAAGCGTTCCGCGGCCAGCGGCATGACCCGGCGCTTCGGGATTGACACGTCGATCTTAGTGCGCCTGGTCACCGGCGATCCCGCCGCGGGCTTCGAGCACTGTGTTCGCAAGCTGACCCGCCTCGTCGAACGCGACGCCGAGATCTTCGCCTCGAACCAGGTCATCGGCGAAGCGTACGTCGCCCTCCAGCATCACTACGGCGTGTCCAAGGCGGATGCCCGCGCCGGCCTGCTGCAGGTGTTGCGCAGCGGGCTGGTGGCTCCGCTGAACGGACACGCGACCCTCGCCACGCTCGAAATCAACACCGGATGCGGCTTGCTCGATCGGCTGATCGCGGATGACTACCGCCGCGCGGAAATCGTCACTCTCACGCTCGACAAGAAGATGGCCGCCCTCCCCAACGCACGCCGTCTCTGATCGGCACCGAGCGTCCCATGTCCGTCCGTACCACCGTCAAATCCATCCAAGACATCATGCGCCAGGACGTCGGCGTCGATGGTGACGCGCAGCGCATCTCGCAACTGTGCTGGATGTTCTTTCTCAAGATCATCGACGACCAAGACCAGGAGCGGGAGCTGATGCAGGACGGCTACCGGTCCCCCATCCCGGAGCAACTCCGTTGGCGCTCCTGGGCAGCCGATCCTGAGGGCATCACGGGTGAGGCGCTCCTGGCCTTCGTGAATGACCAACTGTTCCCGACGCTCAAGGAACTGTCGAGTACGAAGAACGGCCGCGGCCGAGTCGTCCGCGACGTCTTCGAGGACGCCTACAACTACATGAAGTCGGGCCAGCTCATGCGGCAGGTGGTCAACAAGATCAACGCTATCGACTTCAACGACCTCAAAGAGCGCCAGCACTTCGGCGACGTCTACGAGCAGATCCTCAACGACCCGCAGAGCGCCGGCAACGCGGGCGAGTACTGCACGCCAGGCGCCGTCACGGGCTTCATGGCCGAACGCATCGATCCCAAACCCGGCGAGATGCTGCTCGACCCCGCCTGCGGCGAACGGTTGGTTCCTATCGAAGCCATGGCTGTCGGGCCAGCGACTCTAGAGAGGCTTGCCACATTTGAACTTCGTGTGGGCGACATCGTAATGGGCCGAAAACCAACTCGGCATCATCGTAAGTAAGTGCCGGCCAAGATCGGCGTCCCCCATTTTGGGAGCGGTTTTGCCAAAGACGACCGGGATAGGCGAAACCAAGCCACGGCAGTCTGCGCAATTGAACTCGTGGAACGGCCGGAAAGCGCGCCGTGCCAGAGTCGCACGCTTCGCGTGCGAACGATTCACGGGTAGCGTGTCCTCCGCCGCAACCCGAAACCTGGCGGAGGAGGAAGGGAGTCGAACCCTCCGGCGACCTTACGGCCGCCCACGCGGTTTTGAAGACCGGGGAGACCACCGGGCCCCATCCTCCTCCAGGGGGGCAGTGCTGAGTGCTGAGTTGGGAGTGTCCGCGATCTTCCTTTCCGACACAAGGGGAAGCCGAGGTGGCAAGAACTCACCCGCGAGGAGTCGTCATCGGGTGTGCTGCCCGCGGTAATCTTTCTCGC
>DATKMS010000028.1:0-3776 GCA_035541735.1 Candidatus Margulisiibacteriota bacterium | reverse complement strand
AGCGGTCTGGCGTTGCCCGACATTCGTGTGCTCGTCCGCTCCGGCGACACGCCGGCGCATGAGCGCCAATCAATGCTGCGCCGGCCACCGCACATCCTGATCACCACTCCGGAGTCCTTCTACATCCTGCTCACCGCCGCGCGCAGCCGCAAGATGTTGACAGATGTGGAGACGGTGATCGTGGACGAGATCCACGCTGTCGCCGGCGACAAGCGCGGCGCACACCTGGCCCTGTCGCTCGAACGTCTCGACCTCCTCGCCGGCCGGCGCCTGCAACGCATCGGCTTGAGCGCGACGCAGAAGCCGATCGAGGAGATTGCCCGCCTGCTGGTCGGCAGCGAACGCGTCATCCTCAACGGTCCGCCGGATTGCGCCATCGTCGACGTCGGCCACCAGCGCGCGATCGATCTGCGCATCGAGGTCACCGGGCACGAGCTCGGGCCGATCGCCACACATGAGCTGTACGCCGATATCTACGACCGCATCGTGGCACACACACAGACGCACCGCACGACGATCGTCTTCGTCAACACGCGGCGCCTGGTGGAACGCGTGGCGCATCAGCTTGAAGAACGCCTCGGCAAAGGCAAGGTGGCGGCGCATCACGGCAGTCTGTCGCGCAAAATCCGCCTGCAGGCGGAAGAAGGGCTGAAGAGCGGCACCGTCCCGGTGGTGGTCGCGACGGCATCCCTCGAGCTCGGCATCGATGTCGGCCACGTCGATCTGGTCTGCCACCTCGGCGCGCCCCGCGCCCTGGCGACGCTGCTGCAACGTGTCGGCCGCTCCGGACACTGGCTCGGCGCCGTGCCGAAGGGAATTCTCTTTCCGCTGACGCGTGATGACCTGGTGCAGTGCGCCGCGGCGGTGCGCGCCATCCGCGCCGGCCAGCTCGACCGTATCGCTCTCCCGGACAATCCGCTCGACATCCTCGCCCAACAGATCGTCGCCATGGTCGCCAGCCAGGAGATGGCCGAGGACGACGTGTGGCAGCTCGTGCACCGCGCCTACCCCTTCCGCAGCCTCGCGCGCGCCGATTTCGACGCGGTGCTCGACATGCTCTGCGAAGGCGTGTCCACAAGCCGCGGCCGGCGTTCGGCGCATCTGCATCGTGACCGCGTGCATCGCAAGCTGCGGGCGCGCCGCGGTGCCCGCTTGGCGGCGATCACCAGCGGCGGGGCGATTCCCGACACCGCGGACTACGACGTGATCGAGGAACCCGCCGGCACCTTCGTCGGCAAGGTGAACGAAGACTTCGCCATCGAGAGCATGGGCGGGGACATCTTCCTGCTCGGGAACCGCTCATGGCGTATCCGGCGCGTCGAAATGGGCAAGGTGCGTGTCGAGGATGCGCAGGGTGCACCGCCGACGATTCCGTTCTGGGTGGGCGAGGCGCCGGCGCGTACGGCGGAGCTCTCGGCGGCGGTGGCGGAGCTGCGAGAGGAGGTGGCGGCGCGACTCGATACGGTAGGCTCAGAGCGACCTCCCCCTGGCCCCCTCCTTGGCAAGGAGGGGGACGAAGGAGAGGCCCGCTCTTGTGAGACCGCCGATCGTGACGCAGGACGCCCTTCGAGACGCCGCCAGAAGAGGGCGGCTCCTCAGGGCGAACGGGACCATTCCTGTTCTTCTGAATCAAATGACTCCCAGACCGTTCGCGCTGAGGCCCTCGAAGCGCGCCCGTCGGCGATCGCCTGGCTCATGTCGGAGTGCGGCGTCGACCAGGCCGGCGCCGAGCCGATCGTTGCCTACATAGCCGAGACCCGCGCTGCCCTCGGCGCACTGCCGACGCAGCGCACGATTATCGCCGAACGCTTCTTCGACGAAGGCGGCGGCATGCAACTCGTCGTCCATGCGCCGTTCGGCGGGCGCATCAACCGCGCCTGGGGACTGGCGCTGCGCAAGCGCTTCTGCCGGACTTTCGACTTCGAGCTGCAGGCGGCGGCCACCGACGACGGCATCGTCTTATCGCTCGGCGAGCAGCACAGCTTCCCTTTGGAGAACGTTTTTCAGATGGTGCGCCCCGCCACGCTCGAAGCCGATCTCACTCAGGCCGCGTTGGTCGCACCGATGTTCGGTACCCGCTGGCGCTGGAACGCGACGCGGGCGCTGGCCTTGCTGCGCCACACCGGCGGCAAGCGCGTGCCCATGCCGATTCAGCGCATGCGTGCTGAGGATCTCCTCGCGGCGGTGTTTCCGGCGCAGGTTGCCTGTCAGGACAATCACCCGGGCGGGCCGGTCGAGTTGCCGGACCATCCGCTGGTGAACGAGACGATCGCCAACTGCCTGCACGAGGCGATGGACGTCGACGCGTTGCGCGCGCTCATCGAGTCCATCGAGCGCGGCGAGATCCGTACGCTCGCCGTAGACACGCCGGCGCCATCGCCGATGTCACATGAAATCCTCAACGCCAATCCGTATGCCTTCCTCGACGACGCGCCGTTGGAAGAGCGCCGCGCCCGTGCCGTGTCGTTGCGCCGGCTCGACCCGGAGCTCGCCGGCGGCGTGGGGGCGCTCGATCAAGCAGCAGTTGATGAGGTGCGCCGGCAGGCGTGGCCGGATGTGCGCGATGCGGACGAGCTGCATGATGCCCTGCTGAGCTTGGGGCTTTTGCCGGCGCAGATCCTCGCGGAATCGGAGAAGCGGAGCCCTCTCCCTGCGGATGAGGGTTCGACGAACTGGGCTGCTCTCGCAAACGAACTGATCAACGATCGACGCGCCACACGGGCGCGCTGGGGCGATCACGAGGCGTTCGTTGCCGCCGAGCGAGTCGCACTGGCCACTGCGGCGATTCCGGAAATTCGATTCGAGCCATCGTTGCCGCCGTTGCGTGGGGACGCCCCGGTCGAGCCGGAAGACGCGCAACGCGCCATCGTGCAGGGCTGGATGGAATGTCTTGGCCCGGTGACCGCCACGACGCTGGCGGGATTTCTTGGTCTACGCGAAGCGAAGATTGAGGCCGCACTGTTGCGCCTCGAATCCGCGGGCATTGTCCTACGGGGAACCTTCACATCGGCGGCCCCCCTTCTAACGGGTGAGGAAGGGCAGCTGTGCCGGCCGCAGGACTGGTGCGAGCGCCGGTTGCTGGCACGCATCCACCGCCTGATGATCAGTCGGCTGCGCAAAGAGATCGAGGCGGTGTCGGCCACGGATTTCATCCGTTTCCTCTTGCGCTGGCAGCACGTGCACCCTGGGACGCAGCTGCACAAACGCGATGGGGTTGCGCAGGTGATCGCGCAGCTGCAGGGATTGGAACTGCCGGCGCCCGCGTGGGAGCGCGACGTGTTGCCGGGGCGCATCAACCTGTACGATCCAGCGGATCTGGAGCACCTGTGTTTGGCCGGCGAGGTTGCATGGGGCCGTCTGCGGCTGGCCAGTACCAACGACGAAGAACGTCCGGTTCCGCTGCGCGGCCGGCGGCGGATCGCGCCCACGCGGGCGGCACCACTCGCCTTCGTGACGCGCGCCGCGCTCCCGGCTCTGCTGGAAGCGCCGCCAGCGGACGCCGATGCAACAAGGGACATGCCCCCAGCCGCGGGGGCCGTTTTCGCCCATCTGGAACGTCACGGCGCGAGTTTCCTCGCCGACATTGCGCGCGCCACCGGGCAACTGCCTTCGCAGACCGAAGAAGCGCTCTGGGAGTTGGTGGCGCGCGGGCTGGTGACGGGCGATGGTATCGCCGGATTGCGCACGCTGCTGCTGCCAGAAGTGAAGCGCCGGCAGCGGCGTCACCGGCTGCGCAGCATTCGCGGCGGAGCGGCGAAGCGGCTGATGCCGGTCGG
>DATKMS010000027.1:0-50950 GCA_035541735.1 Candidatus Margulisiibacteriota bacterium | reverse complement strand
GGAGGACTTGACGACGTAGGCGTCGGCGATCCAGCTTTTGTACTGGTGCTTGTACTCGGCATACGCGGAATGGATCACCACGGGCAGTTTGCGGTTGGTGCTGTGGATGCGCACCAATGCTTCCAGGCCGTCCATGCCCGGCATGTTGATGTCCAGAATGACCAGATCGAGGCATTCGGTCCTGACGCATGCCAAGGCGGTCGGGGCGTCGGGCGCTTCGATGACCTCGAAGCCTTCCTCCTCGAAGGTCTCCCGGTAGAGGAGCCGCTGGTTGCCGTCATCTTCAACGATGAGAATCTTCGCCATGACTGACGCCCCCCCTTCTACCGCCAAATCCTCTGCCCGAAAAGCCACCTTCTGATGTAGCGTGTGGGGTATAGACGAGCATAGAGCTGGGCTGAACGGGGACTGCCTTGCGCCGCCCTCCCGCGCTCCTGGCGGCCGTGCGGTTGAGACGCTAGGCTTCCGCGCGCCACCCTATTGGGGGCGCGGAGGAAAGGTGATAGGAGCGCGACGCACCGGAATGGCGCGATGACCTCACAGGACCCGACCGCTCCTCGCGGCGACCTTGCGGTTGCCCGTTCAAACGACGGGACGTTGGTGATGCGCTTCGCGGGCCGCTGGCAACTGCGCAGCGAGCTGCCGTCACCCGATGTGATCCGAAACGAGATTGAGTCGGCGCCGCCACGCCGCGTCGCGTTTGACGCGGCGCAGCTCACCGCCTGGGACAGCGGCCTGCTCACCTTTCTCACCAAGGTCACGGAACTGTGCACGCAGCGGCAGATTCCTACTGACCGTGCCGGGCTGCCGACCGGCGTCCAGCGCCTGCTGGCGTTGGCAGAAGCGGTGCCGGAGCGCAAGGGCGCCCGGCAGGCGACCGTTGTCCCGTGGTGGCTGGCGCGGCTCGGCACGGCCGTCCTCGACGCACGCGAGCCGGCGCGGCAGATGCTGGAATTCATCGGGCAGGTCACGCTCGCAGTGGGCAAGCTGGTCCGTCGCAAAGCGCGCTACCGCACCGCGGATCTCATGCTGCTGATTCAACAAGCGGGTGCCGATGCGTTGGGAATCATCACATTGATCAGCTTTCTGGTCGGTACCATCCTCGCCTTTGTCGGCGCGGTGCAGCTCGAACAGTTCGGCGCGGCGATCTATGTGGCCGACCTGGTCGGCATCGCCATGGTGCGTGAGATGGGTGCGATGATGACCGCCATCGTCATCGCCGGCCGTACCGGCGCCGCCTATGCGGCTCAGCTCGGCACGATGAAGGTCACGCAGGAGATCGACGCGCTCACCACCATGGGCATCTCGCCGCTGGAGTTCCTGGTGCTGCCGCGCATGCTGGCCCTCTGCCTGATGATGCCGCTCCTCTGCCTGTACGCCGACTGCGTCGGCATCCTGGGTGGTGCGGCCGTCGGCGTCGGCATGCTGAAGCTGCCGTTGCTGGTCTACTACAACCAAACCGCGCACGCCGTGCACATCGGCGATCTCGTCGGCGGCGTCTTCAAAGCGTCGGTGTATGGCGTCCTGGTAGCGATCTCCGGCTGCCTGCGCGGCATGCAATGCGGCAACAGCTCCTCCGCCGTCGGCGACGCCGCTACCTCGGCGGTGGTGACCGGGATCGTGTTCATCATCAGTGTCTGTGGGTTGTTTTCGGTGATCTTTTATGTGCTGGGGATCTGAGAGTGATCACTGATCACTCGTTCACTGATCACTCAATGCCCTCCCCGCCCCCCACCGACCCCACCGCCCACATCACCGTGCGCGACCTCACCATGGCCTACGGCAGCTTTGTGCTCATGCGCGATCTGAATTTCACGGTGAAGCGCGGTGACGTGTTCATCATCATGGGCGGCAGCGGCTGCGGCAAGAGCACCTTGCTGCGCCACCTCATCGGCTTGAACGAACCGGCGAAGGGCGAGATCTGGTACGGCACCGAGAATTTCACCACGGCCGATCCGCTGCACCGCCAGCAGATGCTGCAACGCTTCGGCGTCCTTTATCAGAGCGGCGCGCTGTGGAGCTCGATGACCTTGGCGGAAAACATCGGCCTGCCGCTGCAGGAATATACCGATCTGAGCCCCGCCGCGATCCGCGAGGTCGCGGGCCTCAAGCTGGCGTTGGTCGGGCTCAAGGGCTTCGAGGACTTTTTCCCTTCACAGATCAGCGGCGGCATGCAGAAGCGTGCCGGCCTGGCGCGCGCCATGGCGCTCGATCCCGAAGTGCTGTTCTTCGACGAACCGTCCGCGGGACTCGATCCGATCAGCTCGAAGCTGCTCGACGATCTCATCGTCGAATTGCGCGACAGTCTGGGCGCGACCATCGTCGTCGTCACGCACGAGCTGGCGAGCATCTTCGCGATCGGCACCAACAGCGTGTTTCTGGATGTGGAGACGCGGACGATGACCGCCTGCGGCCCGCCGAAGGAGCTGCTGCACTCCGACAACGCCAACGTCCGCCGTTTCCTGACCCGTGGGGCAGAGAACGGGGCAGGGGGAACCAATGGGTAGGAAAGCCAATCCGACGCTGATCGGGGCCTTCGTGGTGGGCGCCATTGCCCTGGCAGTCGCCGGCGTACTGGTGTTCGGCTCGGGCCAGATGTTCAAGCAGATGAGGAAGTTCGTCTGCTTCTTTACCGGTGCCGTCGATGGGCTCAACGTGGGTGCACCCGTGAAGTTCAAAGGCGTCGAGATCGGCTCGGTCGTCGACGTGCGCCTGCGCATCGAGGGGCAGCCCGCGCTCGATCCGCAGCAGATCGTGAAAGGCATCCGCATCCCGGTGATCATCGAGCTCGACGTGAGCAAGCTCGTCGGGCTCGGCGCCACGGCGTTCAGCAACGACCCTGCACAGTTCAAGCAGGCGATCGATGCCGGTTTGCGCGCGCAGCTCAACGCACAGAGCCTGGTGACCGGCCTGCTGTTCGTGCAGCTCGACTTCCGGCCGGATACGCCGGCCGATTTCGTCCTGCCGCCCGGTTCCAAGTATGTGGAGATTCCGACGGTTCCCACCGCCATCGAGCAGCTGCGCTCGGCAGCGGAGGATGTCATGCGGCGCTTGGACAAGCTGGATGTTGAAAGCATCGTCCGCTCCCTCACGGAAACGATCGATGGTGTGAACCGCATGGTGAATGCGCCGGCGCTGAAGGCAACGATCGAGTCGCTCCCCGAGACCGTCGCCAACATGAACAAGGCGATCGGGTCGGTGCGCGACCTCACCACCCGCTTGGATACCCAGGCAGGACCATTTCTCGCCAGCCTCAAGACCACCTCGGATCGGACGAACGAAGCGCTCGACCAAATGCGCACCACGCTGCAGAGCGTGCAGGTGTTGATCGATCCGGGATCGCCGCTGGCTAACCAGATCAGCTCCGCCTTGCAGGAGCTGACCGGTGCGGCACGCTCCGTACGGCTGCTCGCCGACTATCTCGAACGCAACCCCAGCGCCGTGGTGCGCGGGAAGGACGTGAAAAACCCATGAAGACGATGGCTCGCCTTGCGGCGTCCGCGCTCCCTGTCTGCACTCTGTTCCTGGCCGGGTGCTCCGTCCTGGCTCCGCAGCCCGACACGTCCCACTTCTTTGTGCTGGCGCCGCTGCAGATGGGCGACGCACAGCAGAACGGAAGTGAGTCGGTGGTGCACCCGAACATGATGCTCGGACTCGGGCCCATCAAGCTGCCGCCGTACTTGGACCGCAACGAGATCGCGCTGCGGCTCAGCCCTACCCAGGTCACGTACTCAGCCGTCGACCGCTGGGCGGAGCCGTTGAACGTCAACGTGAGCCGCGTGCTGTTGCAGAATCTCTCGGAGCTGCTGGGGACGGACCGGATCGTGATGTATCCCTGGTCGAACGCAATGGAGGTCGAGTACCAGATCCGCGTCGAGTTGCTGAGCTTTGAGGCCACGAAGAGCGGCGACGCGCAGTTGACGGCACGCTACGGCATCCTGCCCGGCGGTGGGCGGCAGGCAGTGGCGGCGCGCGAGGCCAACTTCAGCCGGCCGGCCGGCACCGACACGGCCACAGCAGTGGCCGCCCTCAGCGCGACTTTGGGCGATCTCAGTCACGACATCGCTGCAACGCTCCGTCAGCTGCCAAAGCCGCAGGCGACGCCGGCCGCAAGGCACGGGAAATCCTGACGCCAACATCCAGTAGCCTTCAAGACGGATGATGAAGATGCACCCTCTGGCCACCGCCGCGGCGCGGACGCTCCTGTTGCTCGCTCTGCTCTCCGTCGGCTGCAAGGAGAAATGGGACACAACGCAACGCCCGGTGCGTGACGAGGAGCTGGAGTCGGCCTTCTTCGCGGGGCTCAACAGCGCGGAGATTCCCAACGTCGCTGAGCCGACGCGCCTGCGCCCCTGCTGCATCTTTGCCAACGATGCCGGCGTCAGTGTCGGCTCCATCCCGGTACCGGGCTATGAGGTGCGCAACGTGCTCGACATCAACGACCTGGGAACGCACAACTACAACAACGGCACGCTGTCCCTGCAACGCCCCGGCGAGGGGCGGCGCATCGTGACCGATGAGGCATCGGGCATCCTCTACACCTGCCGCGGCGGGTTCATCGACATCGCCCATGTGCGCGACAACGCCGACCGCACGTTCTACCTGGCGGCGCAAATCGGACGTCTCCCGGCCACCGGGGGAACGATTCCCCTCGTCAGCGAGGGCGCCGAGCGGCGTGTCGTCGTGCGCCCCCTCGATGCCGGCCTCGTGCGCGCCTACGGCATACGCGACGTGGTCACCGGCCTGGCAGAATGGCTCGACTTCCAGGCCTCCATCTGGCACGAGATCGCCACCTGGTACCGCTGGTCGTCGACGGCGTTCTCCGAGCAGCCCTCCGCGTTCTCGCCGGAAGACCTCTACTCCAACCTGCTCGGGCTCAAGATCGCCGGCGTGATCATCCGCCGTCAGGGAGCCGCCAGCGAGGACGAGTACGATCGCAACGTCACCGCCCTCCTCAAGGATGCGTTGACGAAGCTCGGCCCGCTCCCCAAAGATGCCAGCCGGTTCGCGTTCGAGTACGTCGACGGGATCTGGTGGGACTCCACCAAGCGGGTGCCCGACAACCAGCTGGTGCGCCATCGCAACTTCAACATCGGGCCGCAGCTCTACCCGTGGAAACTGGTGGATGCGCAGCAGTCCAACGCGCTGCTCGCTACGAGCAAGCAGTATCAGCAGGTCTGCGGCGGTGACTGGACCCCCCTGGGTTTGAACGTTCCCGACCGCCTCGGTAACGTGCCGTTCCGGCAAATGGCGACGCTCGAGATTCGTCCCGATGAAAAACTCATCACCAACGGCTTGCGCTTCCCGAAGCCGGGCAGCACCGTCGTGACGCAGGATGACTTTCCCGCGTTGATCGAGGTGATCAAGCGCGAATGTGACGCCGAACTCGGCGCCGGCGCGGGCCTCCCGGCGGCCCGACCCAACGAGACCTCACGCTACCGTGGATAATCTCACAGAGGAGGAGAACATGCAGCATTCGTTACGGTGGACGATCACGACCCGCGTTGCAGTGCGTGCGTTGGTGGCCTGTGTCGTTTTGTGCGGCGCAGGAAACCGAGTGCAGGCCGTGCCGACGCTCGAGGAGGTGATGGCCGACTTCAGCTTCAGCACAGACGACGTGCAACGCGTCCGCAACGGCGAGTTGGTGAAGACGACGACCAAGGAAACCACAGAGCGGGAGCTCGCCGCAGTGATGGTGTTTCTCGTCAAGGCGCCGCCGAAAGAACTGTTGTCCTCTTTCGAGGTCGGCAAGGGCTTCAAGAATGATCCGCAGGTGCAGTCGGCCATCGAAATCAAGGGCGAGGGAACGCTCGACGATTTCAAGGGCGTCGTGCTGCAACCCGGCGGCGACAAGGAGGCGCAGCGCTATCTCGACGCCGAGCCCGGCGACACCTTGAATCTCTCCACGGCCGAGATTGCCGCCTTCCAGGCGCTGAAGAGCAAAGGCGCAGCGGGAAAGCCGCAAGTCGAGGAGGAACTGCGGCGCATGCTGCTGGCGCGCTATCAGGCCTACCGCACCCAGGGTCTCGCCGGCATCGCACCGTACGCGCGCGGCAAGGACAAGCAAGCGCAGCCGGCGGACGACCTGCGCCGCTACACCGAGGCCGCCAAGGGCGTCAAGAAATACGCGCCGGCCTTCTACGATGTCATGCTCAACTATCCGCAGGCCAAGCCCGCAGGGTTCAGCGAACGCTTCTTCTGTATCCGCTACGCCATGAGCGGGCGGCCGAACTTCACCCTGCGGCATCGCCTCGCCATGCCCGTCGAGGATGCGTACGTCCTCGCCGACCGCGAGTTCTACGTAGGCCACGAGTACAACGACACCCAGGCCGTCGCCGCGCTGCTGCCGGTGGAGAACGGCACGGTGGTCACGTACCTCAACCGCACCACCACCGATCAACTCGGCGGCTTCGGCGCATCGGCCAAACAGTCCATCGGCCGCTCGATGATGTCGAAGCAGATCAGCGAGATCTTCGAGAAGAGCCGTGCCAGCTTCAAGGGCAAGTAACGCCAGCCGCGTGCGGGTGCTGCCTCCGCCGTCACTGCACAGTGCAGCCCTTGTTTCGTACACAAGGAGTGGCAGACTGACGCCGTTGGCGCAAAGCGCGCCAACCGTCGCTCGTCCGATCGTGGCGGCGATTCGCATAGGGAGGTTTTCGTGATGGCGAAGAAGACAGCCACGCAAGAGAGCGCCGCGGCTCCGAAAGCAGTGCAGTTGCTCCTCGATGCCAGCAGCTCCGATACGGTGTACGCGGACCTGTACATGCGCCGCGCCCGCGAGCTGCTCGGCAGCGTGTTGACGCAAGCGCAATACAACGCCTTGAAGAATACGCAGAAGGACATCGATGAGGCGGTCAAGGAGAGTAAGGTCGCCACAATGTCCCAGGACTGGAAGCGCGTGGAGGCGCTGGCCGGGCGTGTCGACGAGTTGCGGCGCAGCGCGCAGGAGAAGGCGGCGCTCAGTGCCCTCGGTGCCAAGGTCTATGACGCCTACGGCGTGAGCATCGATCCATTTTCGCCCGGATTCGATTTCCTGCCGGGGTTCGACCAGGACCTTGGGGAACGCCGCGACGCTCTCGTCGACGCCTTGAAGAAGCTCGCCGGCGCCGACGCGCCGCTCGCCGCGTTCTACGCGTCGCGCCGGGCGTTCTTTGCCGGCCTGGCGCTGGCATCGAAGCGCGCCGCGCAAGCGACGGCAGCCGTACAGAGCAGCGCAGAGATTGAACAGCTTGCCGTTCAGGCAGCGCAGAAGGGCGACATGAGCCTGCTGCGGCGCTACGCGCAGGAGTTGGCGGCGCGCCAGGCGAAGGAAAAGGACGCGGCGGCCGCCGGACCGAAATCCGAGACGCAACCGGCCGCGGTGGCGCGCTCGACGCAGCAGTGCCCGGTGGACCTCGCGGTACCGTTCTCGGACGACGTCGTGCAGCGCGCCAAGCCGCTGGGCTTCGCGGCGGTGCGGACCGAGCCGTTGCCGCAGAACGCCCCACTCCTCGACTATGTGGCCGCCCGCATCTGGCAGCCCAACCTGGCAGAGACCGAGACGGAAAAGGAAGGGGCGATGCGTGCCGAGGCGGTGGTGGACGAGGTCGGCTTTCCGCCGGACGTGTCGCAACATGTGAAGGTGCTCGTCGGGCAGTTTCTGCGCAACCCGTTCGTCAACTCCGGAGGCGCACGCTACCAGCCGCAGTTCATCGCTGAGGCCGCGTTGATCGAAGACTTCCCGGAGGACCAGGAGGCCCCTGCAACCGGCGAGCTGCTGTCAGCGCTCGGCCTGCAGCGCCGTCGTGGCCTGGCACGTCTGGAAATCGATGACGCACTCCTGGAGCACGGAGCAACCATTCTCCAGGAGCGCCTGCAGCTCGACCCGAAGGAGTTCCGCCTGGTGTGCATTCCCCAGGATCTCTACATGCGTTTCGGCCGAGATCGCAGTTGGGGCCAGCAGCAGCAGTGGACGCACTTCGACGGCTACCAGGTCTTGAAGAGCGGTCAGCTGCGCGCCCTCGCCGGCGGCGACGTGCGCTACGGCGGGCTGACCGACCTCGTCAGTCTGGGGCTCACCGACCAGCGCGACAGCGTGATCGCCCGCTTCGCGGTCATCCGCCGCGCCCGCCAGGTGGCCCGCTGGCGCTGAGCACCTGCGCCCAAGGACTGGCGTCACGGCCCTGCGCAATCACAAGACGAAGATCGTCGCTACCATCGGCCCGGCATCGGATTCACCTGAGATGCTCGAGCGCCTCATCCGCGCCGGACTGGACATCGCGCGGCTGAACTTCTCGCACGGCGACTTCAGCGCCCACGGCGGTGTGATCGCGCGCATCCGTGACGCCGCGCGCGCGGCGGGCCGGCGCATCGCCATCATGGCTGATCTGCCCGGCCCCAAGATGCGTCTCGGTCGAATCGAGCCGGAGCCGATTCACCTGCGCGTCGGCGACAGCTTTACGCTCACGAGTGAGGACATTGTCGGCGACGCGCTGCGCGTGTCGATGAGCTTCGAGCGCTTGCCGCAGGTGATCAAGCCGGACGACCGGCTGTTTCTGAATGACGGGCTGGTGCAGTTGCAAGTCGAGCGCGTCGCCGGGCCAGACGTGCATTGCACGGTCGTCGTCGGCGGCGAGCTGCGCTCCCGCAAAGGTCTCAACCTCCCCGGCATCAAACTCGGCATCGGCGCGTTCACCGGTCACGACCAAGCCTGCCTCGAATTCGCTCTGCAGCACGGCGTCGACGCGCTGAGCCAGTCGTTCGTCGAAACGGCGGCCGACGTCGAGGCCGTGCGCGCGGCGGCGCACGCCGTCGGCGCGCAGCCGTTCATCATCGCCAAGATCGAGCGCGCGGACGCCCTGCAGCACTTCGACGAGATCCTGGCGGCGGCCGACGGAATCATGGTCGCACGCGGGGATCTCGGGGTGGAAGTGCCGATCGAAGAGATCGCGCTCACCCAGAAGCAACTAATCGCCAGAGCCAACCTCGCGGGCAAGCCGGTCATCACCGCCACGCAGATGCTCGAGTCGATGATCTCCAGCCGGCTGCCGACGCGCGCCGAAGCGACCGACGTCGCCAACGCCATCCTCGACGGCACCGATTGCGTGATGCTCTCGGGGGAGTCGGCGGTGGGGAGATACCCCGAGGAAGCCGTGGCCATGCTCGCGAAGATCGCTACCGCCACGGAAGCACACCGGCCGCGCGCCCGCTTGAAAGAGTTGCGGAAGCTCACCCGCCAGCAGCCGCCGGCGGCCGCGGCCGAAGCCATTGCGTCGATCGTGGAGCACGCGCTCGACACGGTGTCGTGTGCTGCCGTGTTCGTACCCACGCGGGGCGGCAGCACAGCGCGGATGATTGCACGCTTCAAGCCGTCAGTCTGGATTGCCGCGCCGTGCGCCGACCCGGTTGTCTGTCAGGGACTGGTGTTCTCGTATGGCGTGCATCCCATCCACACGACCGATGAGCCCAACGACTGGCGCGACTTCGCAGGGCGTTGGCTTCACGAGCAACAGCAACCCGGCCACATTGCGATGCTTGTGGCCGGCCCGTCGCCGCGCAACCCGACCGCCAACCACCGCGTCGAGTTCCTGCTCGTCGGCGAACGCCCGGGGGCTTCCCCACAATCCTGTTGCCCTTGACATTCCATTCATCGGGCCTCCCGGTCCTGCGCCTGTCGATGGTACAGCTCCATCGACACCAGTCTGGCGAGCAGGATGGCAGGAAAGAGCTGCCCGACGAGCGCTTCCAGCGTCACAAGAGAGCGCGCCAACGGATGCACCGCGGTGATATCCCCGTAGCCGACGGTCGTCAGCGTGACGAAGCTGAAGTACACGAAGCGCCCCGTGGGGTCGTCGTTCGGGTTGGTTGTTGCCCACGACGGCAGGACGAATGCGTTCGACCAGTGCAGTTCGACGAGCTCGTACGCGAAGGCCCATGCGAGGCCCAGCAACAGATAGAACGCGACGGCGCCTTCTATCCGGTAGACCGTGATCGGTCCTTCGCGCAGCACCTGCGCCAGCACGACCACTGCCATGATGATGCAGAACAGCGCCGAGAAGAGCGCGTCTGACATCACCAGAGATCCACCACCGAGCCACAACCGCACCAAACGCACGACAAGGGTCGCGAGCACCAGGCCGCCGACCACCACGGTTGTCCGCGCAGTCTTGGCAACCGCAGCAACGCCCGAGAGCAGGAGGAATGAGAAGAACAGTGTGACCAGGAGCCGCCCCGCAAGGCCGAGTTGCTGCAGCGGCGGCACGACGAAGATCACGAGCGCCAGCGACAAGACCAGCAGGCTCAGGCTACGATCGGTCGACCAGAATCCACGCAGGAGTCGCATCATCCGGATCAGCGCGCGCGCCTGACGACGACAGCTCCAGCGATCGTCGTCTGGTGAGTCGGAAGGAACATGCCGCCGCGCGCTCGATACAAGGCTGCCCAATACTGCCTGACCGGATGGAGGATGCAAGCCATGCGGTGCACACCGCGGACGCGGGCGACCGATTGTTCAAGGCGTACAAATTTGGTACCCCCAACGAAGCCGAAGAGCGGAGCGCGCGCGTTCATGGGAGCAGCCCTGGAGTACTCCCTCGGTCAGCACCGGCGCCGACTGGATGCATGGAGCGATCAGAAGACCTGCCGTTAACCCTCGGCACAGAGCCGATCGATCGGCTGATCGCGCCGTTCGAGCGCTTCCTGCATGTCGAGGCGGCAGGCGGAATCGTATTGCTCATCTGCACGGTTGTCGCGCTCGTCATTGCGAACTCGCCGCTCGGTGACGCCTATCACCAGTGGTGGCACACGCCGGTTGGCGTGGAGTTCGGTGCTCTCCAGCTGCGCAAATCAGTCGAGCACTGGATCAACGATGGGCTGATGACGCTGTTCTTCTTCGTTGTCGGTCTGGAGGTGAAGCGCGAGCTGGTTGGGGGGGAGCTCCGCGACCCGCGCGCGGCCGTTCTGCCGATTGCCGGGGCGATTGGCGGGATGGTGGGACCTGCAGGCATCTACCTGGCACTGATTGGCAACTCACCCGCGGCGCGCGGGTGGGGCATCCCGATGGCGACCGACATCGCGTTCGTCGTCGGGTGCATGGCCGTGCTCGGCCGGCATGTACCGCATGGGCTGCGGGTCATGGTGCTGTCATTGGCGATTGCGGATGATATCGGCGCCATACTGGTCGTCGCGCTCGGTTACAGCTCGGGAATCGTGTGGCTGCCGCTCGTGCTGGGCTTGCTCGGACTTGGAGTCGTGGTGTTCTTCGAACGCCTCGGCATCCGATCGTTCGGCATCTATACATTGCTGGGTGCGGCGATATGGTTGGCATTTGTGAAGTCAGGGGTACACGCCACCATCGCCGGGGTGATGCTCGGCCTGCTCACGCCGGCGCGACCATATCTCAGCGGGGGCGCTTTCGCTACGTTCCTCGAACGCGCGCGTGTGCTGTTGCACGGGAGCGGTTGGTCGGAGGGGGAACTGGCCGCACACGCACGCGCGCTCGGGCGCGCCAGCCGCCAGGCGGTGTCGCCGCTCGAATATCTCGAACACCGTCTACACCCCTGGGTGAGCTTTGCGATCATGCCGATCTTCGCGCTCGCCAATGCGGCGGTGCATGTCAACGCCGCCGATCTTGGGGACCGGGTCACGCTGGCGGTTGCGGCCAGTCTTCTTGTCGGAAAGCCACTCGGCATCATGGTGATGAGCTGGTTGGCCGTGGGGTCGGGCGCCGCACGCTTGCCCGATGGCGTGTCCTGGATGGGCATCGCTGGCGGCGGCATCTTGTGTGGCATCGGGTTCACGATGGCATTGTTCATCGCCAGCTTGGCTCTTGAGGGGCCTGCCCTCGGAGCAGCCAAAGTGGGAATCCTCGTAGGCTCCGCACTCGCCGCGGCGGCGGGAATGTTTGTCCTCTTCAGCAGCGCGCGCGATAGCGCGTTCGCCCAATAACCAGATTCCAAGGGCCTGCTGGGGACGAGGCTCCGCGCTGACTGGCGTTGGGGGAGCGTTAGTGCGCCGAAGGTGCCGCATGGGCGGCCTCGGTGGAGGGCGTCGGTGGCGCAGCATGTGCACCCTCAACGGTCGGTTTTTTGGCGGCGGCGCGGCGCTCCCCTAGCCCACGGATGACGACGTAGAAGACCGGCGTCAGCAGCAGGCCGAAGGTCGTGACGCCCAGCATGCCGCTGAACACCGCGACGCCGAGGGACTTGCGCATCTCCGAACCCGCACCCGCGCCGGTCACCAGCGGCAGCACGCCGAGCGCGAACGCAAAGGACGTCATCAGAATGGGCCGTAGGCGGACTTTGCTCCCCTCGATCGCGGCCGCGAACCGATCCATACCTTCGTCCTCCTTCGCCTTGGCGAATTCGACGACGAGAATGGCGTTCTTGGCCGCCAGACCGATCAAGACAACGAAGCCGATCTGCGCGAAGATGTTGGCGTCCATCTTGGCGATGAAAATGCCGATGATCGCAGCCAACAGGCACAAGGGGACGATCAAGATGATCGCCATGGGTAAGCTCCAACTCTCGTACTGCCCGCAGAGGACAAGGAAGACGAGCAGCGTCCCCAACCCGAACACCAGCGGTGCGGTGTTACCGGCGAGGATCTGCTGCAACGTCAGCTCCGTCCATTCGTACCCCATCCCGGGCGGGAGCTCTTCCTTGGCGATCTCTTCCATCATGCTGATCGCCTGCCCCGAGCTGGTTCCTGGAGCGGTGTTGCCGTTCACCTCCGCCGAGCGGAACATGTTGTAGCGGTTGACCAGCACGGGCCCGGTGGTGTCCCGCACGTGCACGAGCGTCGCCAGCGGCACCATGGCACCGTTGGCGTTGCGCACTTGCAGCTTGCCGACATCCTCGGGCCGTATGCGAAAGCTCGCGTCGGCCTGGGCGTTCACCTGCCAGTTGCGGCCGAAGCGGGTGAAGTCGTTGACATACGCCGAGCCCAGATAGACCTGCATGGTGTTGAACACGTCATCGAGGCTGACGCCCAGGGACTTCGCTTTGACGCGGTCGACGTCCACGTACAGCTGCGGTTGCTTGGCGCGGAAACTGCTGAACAATCCGACAAGCCCGGGCTGGGCGTTGCCCTTCTCGACGACGTTGGCGATCGCCCCTTGCAGCGCCACGAGGCCCGCGTCGGTCCGATCTTGGATCTGCATCTTGAAACCGCCAGTCGACCCCAGGCCTTCCACGGGTGGAGCGCCAAAGGCCACCACCTGCGCCTCCAGGATGGAGCGGAAGCGCTGGCGTAGTTCGGCCAGAACGGTCGCCGCGGTCTGATGGTGCGCGATGCGCTCTTCGAACGGATCGAGGATGACGTACATGCCGCCAACATTCGAGATATTGTTGGCGGTCAGGATCGAGTACCCGGGTAGGCTGATCGTATGCCGCACGCCGGGGGTGCTGTGAGCGATGTCGTCCACCTGCTTCATCACCGCCTCGGTGCGTTCGAGGCTCGCGCCGTCCGGGAGTTGCCCATTGATCACCAGATAGCCCTTGTCCTGTTCCGGAATGAATCCGGTCGGTACCGTCGTGAACCCCAGGTATGTCAGCACCAACAGGCCGAGATACACGAACATGATGACGGCGCTGATGCGCAACAGGCTCTTGACCAGCACTCCGTAAGCGTTTGTGAACCGATCGAAGACGCGATTGAAGGCTTGGAAGAAGCTACCGAGTACGCGGTTGACGGACGGCGCCACGAACCACCCCAGTCCGCCGCCGACTGCAAAAACGACCAGACGGAGGCCCCACACCACCGCCGCGCTCGACGGATGCGCGGTCTCTTCGCCATGCCCCCCCGGGAGCACGATGCCGAAGACGTGCGCAACGTACGGCGTCGCCCAGAGATAGGCGATGAAGCCGACGATGAGGACGATCGCCTGCGGCGGCAGCGCCTCGCCCTTGCTGTGTCCCGGAGTGTGCGGGCGCAGCAGTTGCGGCGCGCGCGCCGGGGCCATCGTCAGTGCGTTAATGGCGGAGATCATCATCGACGCGGCGATCGTGAGCGCAAACTGGCGGTAGAACTGGCCGCTGATGCCCGGGATGAAGGCGGCGGGCAGAAACACCGAGCTGAGCACCAAGGTGATGGCGATCACCGGGCCGGTGATTTCGTCCACCGCCTTCACCGTGGCCTCTTTGGGCGAGAGGCCCATCGCCATCCAGCGTTCGACGTTCTCGACGACGACGATGGCATCGTCGACGACGATACCGATGGCCACGACGAGCCCGAGCAGCGAGCAGTTGTTGAGCGAAAAGCCCAACGCCGCCATCACCGCGAAGGTGCCGATCAGGGACACCGGAACGTCGATCATCGGCATCAGCGTGGCGCGCCAATCCTGCAGGAAAATCAGCACGACGATGAAGACGAGCACAAAGGCTTCGAACAACGTCTTGTACACCTCGTGCACCGATTCGTTGACGAACACCGTCGTGTCGTAGACGATCTTGTAGTCGACGCCGGCCGGGAAGCGCTGCTTCTGCCGCTCCATTTCCGCACGCACCCCTTGGGCGGTGGCCAGCGCGTTCGAACCCGGGAGCTGGAACACGGCGAGGGTGATCGACGGCGATCCGTCAAGGTAGCTGTTCACGTCTGAGTTCTTCGCGCCCAATTCGACGCGGCCGACGTCGCGGACGCGCACCACTTCGCCGCGTGAGCCCGTCTTCACGATGATGGCGCCGAATTCCTCAGGCTCGAGGAGACGGCCGAGCGTGTTGAGCGGATACTGGAAATCGATGCCTTGCGGCACCGGCGGCTGTCCGATCCGGCCCGCAGCCACCTGCACGTTTTGCTCCTTCAGGGCTTTCACGACATCGGAAGCAGTCATGTTGAGCGACGCCAGCCGCTCCGGGTCGAGCCAGACACGCATGCTGTAGTCGCGCGCGCCGAGCGTGCTGACGTCGCCGACGCCGGACAATCGCGCCAGAGCATCCTTCACCTGGATCGTCGCGTAGTTGCTGAGGTAAAGACTGTCGCGGCTCTTGTCGGGCGAGATCAGGTTTACGCACAAGAGAATCGCCGGCGATTTCTTCTTCGTAGTGACCCCCTGCCGTTGAACCTCCTCCGGCAGCTTGGCTTGGGCAATCGCCACGCGATTCTGAGTGAGCACCTGCGCGTCATCGATATTGGTGCCGAGCTTGAACGTAACGTCCAGATACAGCTGCCCGTCGTTGGTGCTCTTCGAGAGCATGTAGAGCATGTTCTCGACCCCGTTCACTTCCTGCTCGATCGGTGCAGCGACGGTATCGGCGACCACGCTGGCGCTGGCACCCGGATAGAGGGCAGACACCTGCACCGTGGGCGGCGTGACTTCCGGATATTGCGCAATCGGCAGCGCCAACAAAGCGACGAGGCCGATGACGAGAATCGCGATCGAGATGACCGTCGCAAGAATGGGGCGTTCGACGAAGAAGCGTGACATGGTACGACCTCAGTGTTCGCCCTTCGCCGCTGCCGGCGGCGCGGCCGGTGTTCCCGGCGGCTCCGCGGCGCCCACGGGGCGGGGGTTGACGGTGATGCCCGGGCGGACGCGCTGAATACCGTCGACGATGACCGACACCCCGGGTTGCAGGCCGGTCAGGATTTCCCGCAGGCCGTCGCGTTCCACACCGAGGGTCACGAGTCGGTACTCGACGACGTTCTTGTCATTCAGCGCCAGCAAGTACTTATTACCCTGGTCGGTGCCGATGGCGCGCTCGGGGATGAACAGCGCTTTGTCGCGCTGACCGAGCGGCACCCGCACGCGCACGAACATGCCCGGGGTCAACACCCCGTCCTTGTTGTCGAACAGCCCGCGGGCCTGCATGGTACCGGTCGACGGATCGACGCGGTTGTCGACGAAGTCGATGACCCCACGGCGCGGGAAGCCCGTCTCGCCGACAAGCCCAATCTCCACCGGGACGTTGAGGGCTCGGATGTCGCCCCCGTTGGCGACTGTGCCGCGCTCCCGGACGCGCAGGAGCGTCCTTTCGTCGACATCGAAGTAGGCGTAGATCGGGTCCATTTTCACGAGGGTCGTGAGCGGGGCCGACGTCATCTGACCTGCGGGCTGAATCAGGTTGCCCTTGGTGACTGTGGTGCGGCTGACGCGTCCATCGATGGGTGCGACGATGGTCGCGAACTCGAGGTTGAGCTTGGCGTCCGCCAGGCGGGCCTGGGTGGCCTTGATTTCCGCCTCCGCCGACTCTTTGGCTGCAATCGAAGTCTCGAGTTCGCGTTCGCTCGCAGCGCCCTTGGGCAGCAGGCGGGTGTTGCGTGCCACGTCAGCCTGCGCCTTGCGCAACTGCGCCTGCCATTTCGCCACGTCCCCTTCGGCGCGCATCACCTCGGCTTCGTATGGACGCGGATCGATTTCGAACAGCACGTCACCGGCTTTGACATCTCTGCCGTCCTGGAAGTTGACTTTGACCAGGTACCCGCCGACCCGCGCGCGGATGTCCACCTCCTCGATTGCAGCGGTCCGGCCGGTGGTGGTGAAGTACTCGATGGCCGTCTGCTCCACCGGCTGGCTCACAGCCACCTCGGGTGGGGGCAGGGAAGCAAGCTCGGGCTTGCCGCCACATGCTACCGCAAGGGCCGCAAGCGCCAGGGCGGCACCAGCGAGCTTGTTGTACATGGGGAGTCTTCTGTGTGCTCTCATTGTCTACCTAACCCAATCCGGTCAGTTGACGCCTCTCTGACGGCCGCTGAGGAAACGCGGCCTCCTACCAATGAACCTATGCGTTCGAGAGGCTGCCTTGTACAAGGGTGAACCCCAGTTGACGAGCGTTACGTTCGAGACGCCGCAGGCATTGCTGGCGATAGGTCTCTTCGTAGCGTTGGAGGCCCTGTTCGACGTACTGCAGTCCATAGCGGAGGGTGTTGTAGAACAGCACGGCGATTTTGCGGGCGGCAGCGATGTTGGCAACCTCCGGGCCGCGTGTGGCGCGCAAGCGGCGGTAGAATCCTCCGAGTGCGAGATATTTGCTGCGGGCCAGGGTGCGGGCGACCACGCAGAACAATTGGCCCGCGCGGCCGCGGAAGCGTTTTTCGCGGCGGCGCCGCTTGCCGCTGCGGCGGCTACTCGGGGCCAAGCCCAACCAGGCCGTGAAGTGCTTGACGGTCGGCCAGCGCGTCATGTCCGTGCCGACTTCGCCGAGCAACTGCAGCACGCTGTAGTCGCTCAGCGCCGGCAACGCGCTGAGGTCTTGGCTCCCGGTGATGCGCAGCAACAGCGGATGCAAATCGTCGATGTGGGGGGCGTTGTGCTGCAGGCGCTTGGGCGCGGCGCTCGTTGGAGCATCAGGCGGTGGTGGGGCACTGGGGCCAGCCAGGTCCTGCAAGACTCGGGTGATCTGTTGATCGCAGTCCGCAATCTGGCGCTGATAAAACTCCCAGCCTTCCAGCGCCTGGCGCAGCGCAAACAGATGCTCGTCTTTCCAGTGGCCGCGCAGCGCCTTGAGCATGCGCTCGCGCTTGTGCCGCAGAATCTGCTGATCGCACAACTCCAGCAGCACGGTACGATTGCGCACGCCTTGCACGAGCGCCCGCACCAGTCGCAGGCCGCTGACCCCGGTCAGATCGCTGAGCACCTCATGGATCTTCAGATTCATCCGATCCAGGGCCTTCTGCATGTGCTGAATGTGGGCGCTGGCCATGCGGATATGATCCTGGCGCAGGCGTTGGTAATCCCGCAGTCGGCGGATGATTGCGGACGGCAAGAATCCGCTCCGCAACAGGCCGCAACTATGCAGCTCCGCCAGCCATTGGCAGTCTTGGAGATCCGATTTGCGCCCGGGCAGGCTCTTCACATGGGCGCCGTTGACCACGCACACCTCCAGGCCGGCCGCCTCGAGCACCTCATAGACGGCCAACCAGTACACCCCGGTGGCTTCCATCGCGACGGTGGTCACGCCGGCCGCAAGCACCATGTCCCGCAACGCGTAGAGCGACTCAGTAAATGTGTCGAAGACCTGCACCGGGCCGTTGACGATCGCCACGTGGAGTTTTTCGCTGCCCACATCGATGCCTGCCGCATGGGGATTGATCATGCGCATCCTCATTCCTCCGGGAGTCGAACTTGGTATTGGCGGCACGCCCGGAGACGCTTCGTACTTGCTAAGCCTACCAAACGGGATGCCCGCAGCGCTGCACAGAAAGCCAGCCCTGCGGGTCTCACCACGCAACACACCTGCTGCGCTCCAGAGCAATTCTCAGGGACGGGCACTAACGCACCAAGGAGAGTACTGCCACGCTGCGTGTCACCAAACACCGTCGGCTCTCATATCAACCCGGGGTTCATTGGCCCAACACATCGGTGCCGCACCGATAAAGTTCTCAGGGCGAGCGGTCGATGTTTCCCTTCTCCGTCTTTCTACGGCGATGCTGAGCACGTTACCACTGTGGCCACCACCAGCGCCATCGCCACCAGCCGCGATCCGACTCGGTGCCGGCGGCGGCGGCCTTGGGAGTCTCTTGCTGCTCTTCACTGCTTAGACGATCACCCCAGTAGGTGCGTTCACGCATCTGTTTCGCAGTCTCCGGCGGAACGAAATCCTTGCCGGCGCGCAGCTCCCATCCGCCGCCCAGGGCGCGGTACAGCGTGGTGAGATCGAGCGCCACGGCGCCCCGGGTCGACACCCACTTGTCTTGCTCGGTGAGCAGGAACTGCTGCGTGTTGATGACGCGTGTGTAGTCCGTTGCACCTTCACGGTACTGGAGATCGGCGAGCGTGACGGCGTTGCGCGCGGCATCGACGCTGCGCGCCAGGAAGTCCACCTGCCGCCGCGCGCCGAGGAAAGCCGCGATCGCGCTCTCGACCTCTCTCTGGGCGCTCAGCACGGTGTTTTCGTAATCCGAAACCAACGCCTGGTACGCGGCGTCCTGCACGCGCACGTTGTTGATGATGCGGCCGTAATTCAAGATTGCCCAGCGGAAGCTGGGACCGCCGAAGGCTTGGAAGCTGTCCTGGGTGAACAGATCGGCGAAGTCCGTCGACGCCACACCAATGTTCCCGACCAAGCTGAGGCGCGGGAGGAGATCGGTCTTCGCCACACCGATCTGGGCGCTCTGCGCCGCCAACACGCGTTCCGCGCGACGAATGTCTGGGCGGCGGCGCAGGAGTTCTGCCGGGATTCCAACCGCGACTTGTGGCGGCGCGCTGGGGATCGGGCGTGTTCCTCCCAGGATGTCGTGCAGGTCTTGCGGCGGGATGCCGAGCAGGACGCATAAGTCGTTCTGCGTCTGGCGGATACTCGCCTCGAAGCCGGGAATGAGGGCGCGGGTGTCTTCGAGCAAGGAAGCGGCTTGCTCCTCGTCGAGCTTGGTGACCGCACCGCCCTTGAATTTCTCCGAGACAATCTCGTAGCTGCTCTGTTGGATCTCGACGTTCGCGTGCGCCACCGCCAAGCGCTCTTCGAGAGTTCGCAGGGTGACGTAGTTCAACGCTACTTCGGCGACCAGGCTGACCAGGGCGTCATCGTAGTTCGCAACGGACGCGAGCAGTTGGGCATCGGCCGATTCAATACCGCGCCGGAAGCGGCCCCAGAAGTCCAACTCCCATGCAGCGTCAAATCCAACGTTCCAGTCGGAGAAGGTGGTGTCGATCGCGGGTCCCGATTGGTTCGCTCGATTCTTGCTCGCCCGCGTGTACGAGTAGCCACCCGCTGCCTCCTGGATCTGGGGGTACAAGGTGCCGATCGCGATGCCGCGGTTGGCCTCGGCCTCGAGCACGCGTGCGCCGGCGGCTTGCAACGACGGATTCTGGCGGTACGCCGTCTCGACGAGGGTGGTCAACGTCGGATCGCCGAACACTGTCCACCAGCCGCTGTAATCGGCATGCTCCTGAGAGATGATCGCGTCGCCGCTCTCCATCCAGTGCTCCGGAGCTGGCGCCGGCGGGCGGGTGTAGTCCGGGCCGACCATCATGCAGCCGGCCAGGGAGAGGGTCGCGGCGACGGCCCCGGTCGCTCTCCACATCCGCGAGAAGCTACGTTGCGTGACGTTCATGACACGAGCGCGCAAACGCAAATGGCGGTCGCCAGACGGATCCGGCGCGCAACATGGCCACGCCACGTGCGGCGATTGGCTGGTACGGTGATGAACCTGCACAGTTTACGCACCTCCGTCTCTGAAATACATAAGCCGGCCACGCTGGCAAGACACCAGAGCCGTCGGTTCCGGGCCGTGAGCTCGCGACGCTTTATATCGCATTTCCCGGGAGAAACCAGAACCTGAACGAGAGTCTTACGATTGGTTGTGTCCGCTCGACCTTCTCTTTCTTTATGATGTCCGCAACTATGCGCACCGTACTGTGGGATTGCCGCCGATGACCAACGCGCAGGGAGCGAACCCTTTCGGGAAGTGTCAACCTGGCCTCGGGCTGCTCCTGATCACGGGCATCCTCGCGTTGGCCGGCGCCGGCGCCTTTGCAGACACGTCGGAGCCGGAGACTCCGCGGCGGCAAGTCCGCTGGTACGTGGACCGAGGGTTGAATCTCGAGGTGCGGCGGCTCGGGCTCCTCGAGCAGGTCGCCGGCCCTGCCAGCGAGCTACTCCTGCACGTGCAAGTCGGCTTTCGGCTCTCGGTGGACGGCGCGGCATTCGCCGGCGATGATGAGGGTTCGGAGAATGGTGGCTTGCGCCGCGCCTACGTTCGCGTGGGCGGCGAGTTCTGGCCGTGGCTCCGGCCGGTCAAGTTCTACCTTGAGCTCGGCGTGATCAACGGGGAGTTCTCGCTCGACACGATCTACCTGACCTTTCCCACCCTTCCATATCTAGGTGACCTGCAGGCCGGCCAGCTGGACCCGCCGATGTCGATGGATGCGCTGTCGTCCTCGTTCGCGCGGCCGTTCATGGAGAAATCGCTGCCGGTGGACGCGCTCGTTCCGAGCTCCAAGGCCGGCCTGCTGGTGTCGAACAGAACCACGAATCAAGATGTGACCTGGGCGTTCGGCTGGTTTGCCGACGGCGCAAGCACGGAGGAGGGGGAAAACAACAAGAGTCCGACGCGGGTCAGCGGCCGGCTGACCTGGCTGATGTCCGCGGGCGACGAGGAAGCAGTGCCGCTGGTGCACTTCGGGGCCTACGCCTCGTACATGTACTCGGCCGACAAGCAGATCCAGTACAACACGCGCACAGAAAGCAACTGGTCCCCGAAACTGTTCGACACGGCGCCCATCGACGGCCGCGGCACGATCGTCCTGGGCAACGAAATGGCCATCGCGCATGGTCCCTGGTCGGTTCAGGGAGAACTCCTCGCCGCGCGGGTGCAAGGGCATAACGTCCCCAATGCCGACTTCGGCGGCGCGTACGTCCTCGGAACCTGGTCGCTGACCGGCGAGCCGCGACCCTATGACCGGATGAAGGGATATTTCACTGCGCTCAAGCCGCAGCGGCCGGTCGCTTTCGGCACCCATAACGTCGGCGCATGGGAGGCCGCGTTGCGGCTCTCGTACCTGGACCTGGTAGACGGGGCGGTGCATGGCGGGCGCGGCTTCGAGATGATGCCCGGGCTGAACTGGTACCTGACCCAGAACCTCCGGCTGCAATTCGAGTACGGCTACACCCACGTGGAAAACGGCCCACAGAACGGCAATCTCCACCTCGTGCAGGCGCGCTTCGACCTGAGCTTGTAGCCCGGCGCCCTGGGAACGTCCGGTCATACCTGAAAATCCGGACTATCCGCTCGGGTTCCCTACGGCATCGTGATTGTTTGCGCTACTCAACCAGGGATTGGTAGTGGAAGAGATGCAACGGGTGGCCGATTGTAGCGAGGATGACGGGAGCAGCAACAGCGGCGCTGGGAAGTGCCGGGCCGGACAGGCAGCATCTCGGATGTCCAGCCGGATGAGAGTCGGGACGACGTCCTGGTCTTACAAATGAGTGGGCCCACGGCGAGTGACCATCTCGTTTTGGGGGCGGCGACCTCGTATGAGCTCGCCGAGGTGATGCCGTTCGTCCGCAGCCTGCGACGTACGGGATATGCCGGGCACGTCGCCTTGCTCGTAGATGTGCTGCGGCCCGAATCGCGCCAGGCGCTACAGGCCATGGGGGTGGAACTCATCACGGTGACCGAGCAGTGGCGGGCGCGCTCGCGGTGGCAAGGCCTGCGCCGTTCCGCGGCGCGCTTGCAACTGCTGGCTTCTTGGTGTGGCACCAGCCGCGCTTGGGGGGAGCCTGATCCGACGCAGCGCCGGCTACGTCGCAACCGCAGCGTCGTGCCGTTCCATCACATCTCCTCGGGTCGGTACTTCTACTATTATGACTATCTCGTCCGACAGCCTGTGCGCTTCGACCGGGTTATGCTGACGGACGTGCGCGATGTCCTCTTTCAAGAGGACCCGTTTGCTTTCAAGCCACCGCAGCCGCTGCTGTTCTTCCTGGAGGGGCGCGGGCAGCCCATCGGCACGGAGCCGTACAACCGCAAGTGGGTCCGCCAGCTGTACGGGCGGCGTGTTCTCCGCAGCCTTGCCGACCAGCGCATCGTGTGTTCCGGGGTCACCATCGGACAGGGTCATGCGATACTCCGCTATCTCGAACTGATGTGTGACGAGTTGGCACCCCTCACCAGCCGCATGTGCGGACGGGTCGGCCGCGACCAGGGGGTCCACAACTACCTCATCTGGCGAAACCGCTTTCCGGAGGCCGCGTTGCTGGAAAATGGCCGCGGCCCGGTGCTGACCATGGATATCGTGGCGTTTGAGCGCCTCCGGGGCGCACCCGATGGCGCCCTCCTGAACGATGACGGTTCGCGGGTGGCCGTGGTGCACCAGTACGACCGCCACACGGGCTGTGCGGAGCAACTGCTGCGGCAGCTTGCAGGAGAGTGACGAACTGCGAAAACAGAGCTGGAAGGGCCAGCCGGCACCTTGACGGCCTCCCATCCGAGCCCGTATCTGCGTCCGCACAAGCCCCATCTCCATGGCGCCCTTCGCGAGCAAGATCCAAAGCGCAAGACGCATCCTGGTGGTCAATCCGCGAGGGCTTGGCGACATCATCCACAGCCTGCCCGTCGTAGCGATGCTGCGCAGGACATTGTCACATGCGCAGGTTGATCTGCTGGCGTCTGCGCATTCGGAGGATCTGTTTGCCATCGTGCCGTCGGTCCGGCAGGTGCTGACCACGCCGTTCTATCCGCGGCCGAACACAAAACTGCAACGATACAGGCAGCGACTGAAGGTGGCCTGGCGCATCCGCAAGAACGGCTACGACGCGATCATCAATCTACAGGCGATCGAGAGCACGTCGATGATGATCGCTCTGTCACGCGCCCCGTACAAGCTGGCCCTACGCGGCATGTTGTCGCCGATCGCCATGCCATGGCTCTACAGTGACGTCGTCGACCAGCGTTGGCGCAACCAATCGGCCTATCGTTTCATGTTGGAGAGCATCGCCGCGGCTGGATTTGCAGTCGGCGGCTGCCACCTCGGGCCGGAGTTGGTCGATCTCAGCAGGCAACAGATGCCCGACAGCATTTGCGCTCCCTTCTTCCATTTCAGCCCGTTCACTTCGAGGACCTCCCGGCAGTTGCCGTGCATCGAATCGCAGGCCCTCGTCACCGGCCTGCTGCAGCGCTATCCGACGCACCAACTTGTGGTGTCGTGCGCCGCGGCGCCGCGCGAGGCCGGGCAGATCCATTCGATGCTTCCCGCGGCTCCTGCCGGCCGGATCAAGGTCTTTGCCGGGACGCTGAGCCTTGGGCAGCTGGGCCTGGTGATGGCGCATGCCGACGCGCACATTGGCCCGGACACCGGTTCGCTGCACCTGGCGTGGCTGGCCGGTGCCAAGACCGTCTCGTGGTTTCTCAATCATGAGTCGCTCCTCGCGTGGGTCCCCTACGGACCGCAACATCGCATCCTGCTGTCGCTACGCGAGCAGGTACGGATCGGCGACAAGGCCCGGGAGGCCGAACCCGTACCGGTGCAATGCATCAAGGCTGCGCACATCTTGGAGGAGGTCGACCGCCTGCTGAGTGCTCCTTTGCCGCCACGCGAGCAGTGGTGGAGCTCCGATCAGTTGGGCTTCCGCTGCATCTACTAGAGTGGATCCTTGTGCAAGCACGGGAGCGAAAAGGACTGTTCGCAGGTCAAATGTGGCGCGCGGCCAGTGTCGGGTCTACCATCGCGATCTCGAAAGCGTGACGCACAGGGCGGAGTGTGTTATGGATGCGCCCCTCTCGAGAGGGCGTGACCCGGGCGAGAGAGAAAGGATAGTTTGATGCGAAGGCTGCTCATTTCGTCGTCTGTCGTCGCCATTTTGCTGCTCGTCACCGGGGGAGCCCAGGCAGAGGAGAACCTCGTCGAGGGCATCAAGAAGGCCTGCCACAAGGAACTCACCACCTTCTGCAAGGGCGTGCAGCCGGGTGAGGGGCGGGTACTGGCGTGCCTCTACGCCTTCCAGGACAGGGTCTCCGGCAAGTGCGAGTACGCGGTCTACGACGCTGCCGCGCAGCTCGAGCAGGCCGCCATGGCGCTGAAGTTCGCAGCCGCCGAGTGCAAGGACGACCTCCTCAAGTACTGCGGTGACGTCGAGGTCGGCAACGGGCGGGTGAAGGCCTGTCTCGACAAGCACGAGAAGGCGCTGAGCGAAAAGTGCAAGGACGCGCTCAAGCAGACTGGCATCAAGCCGTAGGCAGCGTAGTCGGCCGGCAGCCGTGAGTTGGTCGCGCGCGTGGGGACCCCGGTCTCGGATCCCGCACGCGTCCAGCGCTTCGCCAACGCTTTCCGCTCTGCAACACCCATGGCTGCCAATGGTACCCGATCTTACTGCGTCGGGCAGGCGGTGCCGTTCACGCCGACCGGCGTGCCACGATAGCAGCCGATGATGTATGGGAACGTCTCGGTCGTGTGGTAGTGGTAGTCGCCGTTCGGCCCGACGTGGCCGTTGCAGCGATCGAGATACTGGCTCCCCGACTTCGCGCTGTAGGTGTTGTTCGACCAGGCGTAGGTCTTCGACGCACACGCCTGCTGCTTCTGTCCATTGATCATGACCGTTGCGCATTCCTGCGTGGCGGGACAGCTTGCGCTCGATGTGCAGCCGACGGTGCCGTGACCGGTGTTGTCCCAGCTGCTGAGCATCTCGACCACCTGCGTGCAGGCGGCGGTCGTGCACTCGTACGGGCCGTAGACCGGGAAGCCGTCGAACGCGTAGGCGATGATCGGCGACCGTTCGTTGGGCGAGGGATCCGGGTTGTTCCATGGTTGCGAAACCAAGCCGCTCGCCGTCAGACACTTCACCAGCAGCGCGTGATAGTGATACGTGCCGCCTTGGGCGGTGTGCCCGACGCACTCGTCGAGGATGGCATTGACGATCGGGTCGCCGTACGGGTCGGGCATTTGTGCCTCGTTCGGACCGAAGAACGGCATGCCGTTGACGGCGACGCCGGCGGTGCCCAAGCAGGGAACGGTCGTCGTGGTGGCGGCCACCGCAGGGGTGCGCGGGAAGCTGAACACGTAGTTCTGCGCCTGCAGACCGTTCGGGGTGATCGACACGAATTGGTAGTGCGGGATGCCGTTACTCTGGACCGTCACCGTGCTGCTGCCGCACGAGACGCTGAGCGACGGCTTCGGGTAGGAGGAGCCCGCGCCCGGTGCGCTCGACACATCGAGGAAGGTGTCGGCTGGCGTACAGCCTGAGCCGGGCGTCGGCGTTGGCGCCGCCACCGCCGGATACATCTGATCGAATAGCGTGTCGGTCAGCGTCTCCGCCGCGCTCCGCAAGCAGGTTTCTTCCGGTGGTACCGTCGTCGCGCAGCTCGTGAGCGCCGCCAGGTCGGCCTCCGTGCACTTCGTCACCTTGCCGAGCATCGTTGCCAGCGCCTTGGCGATGCTGCCCTTCGGGTCGGCGCTGGCGCAATCGAGGGACGATATCTTCCCCCGGTCTTCGTCATACTGGCAGCTGATCTGGTACTTCATGCGTGCATACGCATAGGTGCGCATGGCCTGTCCCAGGTACTCGTTCTGGCACTTCCAGGCGCTCGTGCGTCCACCCTGGGGCGGCGGGTTTGCGCCGTAGGCGGTTTCGATGGCGGCGGCGCTCTGCTGCTTCGCCAAGCAGGTCAGACAGGTCGCGACATCGGCATAGGTGGAGATGGTGGGGGTTGCAACGTTGCAGGGACTCGGGCAACTCGCGTATCCGTTCGTGGCGGGTGAAGAGACTCCGGATCCGCATGAGCGCGCGACGCCGCTGGCGAAGCTCGCCGCGGCCGCAGTCACGCTGGTCGATGGCGGGAAGCTGGGATCGTTGAGGTCGTTGCAGTTGACGGACGGATCAATGAGGCCGCGCAGCCGTTTGTCATGGCAGTCGTTCTGCGCCTTGAGGACTTTGTACGCCAACGTGCGCACGCTGTTCGCGACGAACTTGCGGCACGTGACATCCTTGCTCACGGCTGCCGCGGCCCCGCCACTCTGCAAGACGGTCACGACTGCGGTGAGCAGTGCAACGCGTTGCGGACTCCAGCGCATGCGAACCTCCTGTGCGGTCAGTCGATCAAATGGTGTTGAGGAAGTCGAGTATCTGCTGCTGTTGCGTTGCCGACAGCTGCTGGAAGGCCTGCGCCGCGTCCGCGCCCTGCCCGTCATGCAACGCGATGGCGTCGGCAATCGTTTCGGCCCGGCCGTCGTGCAGAAAGCGCGAGCGCGCGCGGATACCCCACAGTGGGGCCGTTCGCATCATGGTCGGCCCGGCCGCGTCGGACGTGATCCCATCGCCCAACGATCCCATATCGTGCAGCAGGAAATCCGAGAATGGATGGAACGTCTGATTCGCGAGCAGCGCATTCATGGTGGCACTGATGGCGACGCCGCCCGTGGTCGGGGGGATGAATGATGCCGGATTTGCCGCGGTCGTGATGGTCTCAACGTGGCAGCCACGGCAGCCGATATTGATGAACAGCACATGCCCGGCCTGCGCGTCGCTGCTTGGTGCCAACGGCGGCGGCGGTGCCAGCGCACGCATGAAATCGGCGAACCGGTCGATGTCGGCGCGGCCGTCGTCTTCGGTCTCATCCTCCGGCTCGTCGTCTTCGTCGAGGGTGACGCCGAACATGACTTTGTTCAGCGCGCACGTGCTGCGTTCCTGCGGAAAGTCCGCACTGGTGATGCCCATCTCGTTCAGATACGCGTCGCCCGCGAACGCGCGCAAGGTCGCATGGTCGTCCTTCCACCCAAACCGCCCGACGCGCGTGGCGCCGAGCTCGCTCACGGTCTTGACGGTGCCGTGGATCCGATGCGGTTGGCCGGCGGCGATGGCGTGGAACGTGCTGTCCGCCACCGCTTCGACGAAACCTAAACCGAAGAGCGGCGTGGCCTGACGTTCGGCCGCGCAATTGGTCCCTTTGGCAAACGCGGCGCTGGTCGGGTCGCACAGCTTGAGCGAGGTCTTGAACGTCGTCCGGCTCGCCTCCTCGCGCTGACACGGCGATTTGCTGCATTTGGGCGAGGTGATCTGACATCCGAGCGGCGTCGACTCGAGCCCGTTGGAAAAGACCGTGGACGGTCCCTGCGTTTGCGGTCCGGCACGCAGCAGGTTGTCGGTCGCGAAAATGTGGAGCGGCCCGCCCGCCGTGTTGTTGCGCACCCGTACTTCGTTGATGAACGCCCCGGAACCGCCGAGGGCGGGCTGAAAGTGACACGCGGCGCAGGAGCGGCTGTTGAAGATGGGCCCGATCCGCGGAATGGTCTCAACCTCCACAAACTGCAACTGGCCCGCACCGAAGAGCTGCAGGTCACTCGCGTTCTGTGGCTGGAGGAGCGCATCGAGCGGCTGACCGAAGCCCGACAGGTGCGTGACCAGGGACGGTGGTGGGGCCTGCCCCCCTGCAACCGATGCGACCGCGATCACGATGATGGTGGCAGCCGTCCGACACAGACGCGTGGCAATGCTCGATACTGAAACACCCCTACCATTGGAGAGCGTCATGCGTTCCTCGAGGTTGGCTTGTTGTACGATCCTGCCAGGGATGGCCGCGCACGAGTCTGGTCTTGCTGCACATACGGCCGCAGGACGGCGTGCAGGAACGCCAGCAGTTCGGCCGGCGACTGGAAGTGTATGGCCTGTCCTGAGACCACGTGCTCGACACGGCCGGCGAGCGCGGTCTCCGCGGCCAAGGTGCTGGTCTTGAACTGAACCACGAACGCGCCCTCGGGAAGGAACACCGGCGCGTCCGCGCCCGCCCCTGTGCCTCCATCGTGCTCTATGCTCATGCGCACACTGTGCCTCGGAGAGGCCCCGCAGATCTTGAGGACATCGTGGAATCATTTTGAGATCTTGCGGGACTCGCGGTAGACAAGGGAGGGGGCACCCCATCGAACGATTATGGACTTGCCACCGGATCGCGGCGGGCGGATCACCTTCCCGCCGTTCGTGCTGGACGCGGCGAACGCGCGCCTTTGCCGCGGTGCAGAGGTCATCCGTCTGCGCGGCAAGTCGCTCGCCGTGCTGGAGTATCTGGCGCAGCGGCCGGGGCAGCTGGTGAGCAAGAATGAACTGCTCGAAGCGCTGTGGCCGGCGACGTACGTGACGGAGACTGCCTTAGCAGGCTGTGTCCGTGAGCTGCGCGATGCCCTCGGCGACAGTCGCGGCAAGCCACAGTTCATCGAGACGGTGTACGGACGCGGCTACCGCTTCGTTGCGCAAGTCAGTCAACCGTCGACCGTCGAGAGGCCGGAGGCGAATCGGCAATCTCCGGTTGCGGCTCACCACGTCGTTGGTCGGGACGGCGAGCTGGCGCAACTGGAGGCCTGGCTTCAGCTGGCGCGGGACGGGCACCGCCAGGTCGTGTTCATCGCCGGCGACGTGGGAATCGGGAAAACAACCTTGGTGAACGCGTTCATCGAAGACGTCCGCCGGCGAATGGCTCCCGCGGTCTTGGTGGCGCGCGGACAGTGTATCGAGCAGTATGGCCCGGGCGAGCCGTTCCTGCCCGTCCTGGAAGCACTGGCACGGTTGTGCCGGGCCGATGGGGCGGTGGCAGCGCGCGTCCGCCGGTGTGTTCCGCCCTGGCTCCTCAGCCTTTCCGGCGAGAATGAACATCCGCAAGCGTCCTCCGATGCAACGGCTGAGCGGTCGGTGCGCATCTTGGTGGAGGCGATCGAAGCTGTGACAGCCGCGCAGCCCCTTCTGCTTTTGGTCGAAGACCTCCACTGGAGTGACCCGTCGACGCTCGATGTCGTTTCGTACCTGGCGCAGCGCCCCGACCCGGCACGCCTGCTGGTCGTCGGGACCTACCGGCCGGTGGACGCGATCATGCGCCAGCACCCGTTGCGCGTTGTGGAGCAAGAGCTGCGCACGCGCCGCCACAGCGTCCAGCTGCCGCTCCGGCTGTTGAGCCGGAACGCCGTAGCCCATTGGCTCGAAGGCCTCTGCCCCAATCCACCACCGTCCTTCGCCGAGTGGATGTATCGGCGCACGGATGGCCATCCGTTCTTCCTGTCGGCCTTGCTCGAAGACATGAAAGCCACCGGCTTGGTGGAGTGCGCGGGCAGATGGAGTCTCTCACCGCGCTTCGCTGAAATGGGGGTCCCACAAAGCCTGCGCTTGATGATCGACCAGCAAGTCGATCGGCTGGACGAGGACGATCGGCGGTTGCTGCAGGCCGCGAGCGCCGTCGGCGTGCGCTTCTCCGCCGCGGCGGTGGCCGCCGGGTTGGGGCGCGACACCGTCGAGACGGAAGAGCGCTGCAATGCCCTGGCACGGCGCGGCCATTTCCTGCGCGCAGAGGGGGCCATCGACTGGGCGGACGGGACGGTCGCCGGCGCCTATGCGTTCCAGCACACCCTGTATCAAAACGTGCTGTACGATCGGTTGCCACCGGCGCGGCGACAAGTGCTGCACGCACAGATCGCGCGCCGGCTGGAGCAGGGTTACGGAGCACACGCCGGCGACTTTGCCGTCGAGCTGGCGGTGCATTTCGAGTGCGCACGCGATGCCGTGAACGCCATTCGCAATCTGGAACGCGCCGCCCACCACTGCAACCAGCGCGGTGCGCATCGCGAGGCGGCCGCCAGCCTGCGGCGCGCCCTCGAACTGGTCGCGTCACTTCCCGATTCACGCGACCGCCTGCAACAAGCCTTGTGGCTCTCATTGATGCTCGGTGCAGCGCTGATTCCGATCACGGGATATGCAGAGCCGGAGCTCCAGGAGACGTTCCAGCGCTGCTGCCAGCTGGCCGAGCAGCTCGGCGAGACACCACAACTCTTCGCCGCCCTCACCGGCCTGGCGACCTGTTATCTCGCGCGTGGCCAGCTGTCCGCCGCGTCGCCGGTGAGCGAGCGGCTGCTGCAACTGGCAGAGGCCATGCCGGTGCCCGTGTTTACCGTGCTGGCCCACACTGCTGCGGGGTGGTTGCGGTGCTGCCAAGGCAACTTCAGCAACGCCGTGGAGCATCTGCTGCACGCCAAGGCCGTGCATGCCGCGGAGGTGCCGCGCGAAACCATCAACATCGATCCGGGAACACTGGCGGTCAGCGCCTTGTGTCTCGCCTTGCTGCCGCTCGGCCGCGTCGATGAAGCGCGCGCGCGCATGGCGCAAGAGGTCGCCCGCTCACGGCAGAGTGAACGCGCCATCGATCGAGTGACGGTGCTGTCATCGTCCAGCCTGCTGCATGGCAACCTCGGTGCGGCGGAGGTTGCCGAGCAGCACGCGGCCGAGGCGCTTACGGTAGCAGCCGCGAACGGGTTGCGAGAGCCGCCGATCGCCGCGGCCCTGCACGCCTGGGCGATTGCGATGCGCGACGGTTCCGACGCGGCGCTCGCGAGCCTGGGGGACCGCGTCGCGGCGTATCGCGCAGCCGGGTTCGGCACGTATCTGTCGGCAATTCTCACCCTAGCCGCTGCGGCGCACGCCCGGGCCGGAAGAGTCGCGCGCGGTTTGCAGCTCCTCACTCAGGCCGGCGATCACATCGAGTCGACCGGCGAGCACTGGTGCGCGGCGGAAGTGTATCGGCTGCGTGGCGAACTGCTCATGCGGCAACACCGCGGACGAACCACAAGGAGTTCGGCGGACAAAAGCGAGGCGACGCGTGACGCCAAAGGCTGGATCGACCGCGCCCTCGACACGGCGCGGCGGCAGGGGGCAAAGCTGTGGGAATTGCGTGCCACCATGGTTCTGGCGCGCTTCCGGCACGAGCAGCGCCGGACGGCCGAGGCGCGAGCCCTCCTGGAACCCATCGCAGCCGCGTTTCCTGCGGGGCAAGAGCTCCCAGAGCTGGACGCAGCACGCACCTTGCTGGCACGCCTGCGCTGACCAGCGGTTGGTGCGGCGCTATGCGAGCAGGAACTCGCGGATCGCCGTTACCAGCTCGCGCAGCCGATCGAAGTGCACCATATGTCCGGCACCCGGGATCTCCAGGAACTGCGGCGCGCGGAAGCACGCCAGGCGCCGTGCCAGATCATCCGCGTCGAGATAGATGGCGCCGGGTTTCGAACGCCAGAATTCGCCCGACTCCGCGCCGTGCACGATCAACGTCGGTGCAGCGATGCGCTTCCACAGCGCCATGTTGTACTCGAGACTGAACGGACCGGTGATCGACATGGTGGTGAGCATCGGGTCGAACTTCCACTCGAGCAGGCCGTCTTCGCGGGCGCGCGTGCCGAGCAGTGCCAACTCGCGTGCCTTGGCCTCCGGGAGCCGCGGATTGCGTTCGCGCAGGCGGCGGTACGCGGCCTCGAGGTCTTTGAGGCCGGGCGGACCGGTGAAGGCGCGGTCGATGCGCGCGAAGCCGTCGATTGTCCAGCGCACTTCTTCGTTCATGTCCGGCGGCGGCGGACCGAGGCCTTCGATGATGACGACACGCGCCGGCACGTCGGGGAAGCAGCCACTGTAGTGCGCGACGACCTCACCCCCCATCGAATGGCCGATCAGGACAGGATGCTGCAGCCGTAGGGCACGCACCATGTTGTGCAGATCGAGCACGAAATGTCCGAAGCTGTAGTACGGCGTCGTCTCGCTATCGCCGTGGCCGCGCAGATCGAGGGCCAGCACGTGGTAGCGGTCCATCAGGCCACGCGCCAGATCGTCGAACGAATGCGAGTGGTCGCGCAAGCCGTGGACCAGGATCAGCGGCGGCGCATCGGGGTTGCCCCAGGCCCGGAAGTGAATGCGCAACGTGCCGCTGCGGAAGAAGCGTTCGCTGTATTCGGGCATGGGCTGACTGTGTAGCACGCCTGGGGCGTCGGAAAAGGGCCAAGAGCACAGCCGGTTCGTCCGCAGCGCCTGCCGTGGGAGAGCAGGCCTGCCCTACTCCTTCAGGCTGCCGCTCATGATGCCGGCGATGTAGTAGCGCTGCAGCGCCATGAAGAGCACGACGACGGGCAACACCGTGAGCACCGCGCCGGCCATCATCAACTCGATGTCCTGCACGTGCTCGCCGGCAAGGTTCGCAACGGCGACCGGCAAGGTGTACAGGCGATCGTCAGTCAACACGATCAACGGCCAGAGGAAGTCGTTCCACGTCCCCATGAACGTGAAGATCGCCAGCGTTACCAGGATGGGCGTGCAGGCGGGAAGGACCAGGGACCAGTAGATGCGCAACTCGCCGGCCCCGTCGATGCGCGCCGCATCCAGCAGACTGTCAGGAATGGAGAGCGCGTATTGGCGCATCAAAAAGATGCCGAAGACGCTTGCCATACCGGGAATGATCACGCCCCAGTACGTGTTGATGGCGCCCATCTCCTTCAACATGAGAAATAGCGGCAGCATCGCCACCTGACCGGGGATGACCAGCGCCGCAAGCAGGACTTGAAAGAGTCGGTCGCGGCCGCGGAAGCGCAACTTGGCGAAAGCGTAGCCCGCCATCGAGTTCAGCAGCAGCGAAATGAGCGTCACCGCTGTCGCCAGCAGCGCGCTGTTCGCCGCGTAGCGCGCCAGACTGAGCCGCGTGAAGAGTGCGCGGTAGTGCTCGAAAGTGATTGCGCTGGGAAGAAGCCGTGGCGGCAACGCCGTGGCCTCGCCCGTCGGCATGAGCGAGGCCGATACCATCCACAGCAGCGGCAACAGCGTCACCGCTGCCGCGCCGCCGAGCACGGCGTAAACGAGCGCGGTTCGAATGGCGCGCTTCATCGCGGCACCACTCCAGCCGCCACCGGCCCGCGCCGCCGCAGTCGCATCGTCACCAGCGTGAGCGCCAGGATGACGGCAAACAGCACGAACGCCACGGCCGCCGCATACCCCATGTTCCACCAGCGGAAGCCTTCCTGATACATCAGCAACACGATGCTCAGCGTGCTGTGCGCCGGACCGCCCTGCGTCATCACGTACGGCTCGGCGAACAGCTGGAAGTAGCCGATCATCGTGATGAGTGCGACGAACACAAAGGTCGGCGCCAGCATCGGCAGCGTGATGGAGCGAAACTGCGCCCAGCTGTGGGCGCCGTCGATGCTGGCCGCTTCGTACAACCGGTCGGGAATGCTCTGCAGCCCGGCCACGAAGATGACCATGTTGAACCCGAAGTTCTTCCACACCGCCATCAAGATGATCGCCGGCATGGCCCAGCGCGGATCACCGAGCCAATCGATCGGCCCGACACCGACGAGCGATAACCCGTAGTTCAGCAGCCCGAAGCGCGGGTGGTAGATGTAGCGCCACACCACCGCGATGGCGACCAGCGTAGCGACCACCGGGAGGAAGAAGATCGTGCGGAACACACTCTGGAAGCGCACCAGCCTGGCGGACAGCAGCACCGCCACCGCAAGCGAGACGCCGACCGACAACGGGCCGGCGACAAGCACGAAGTACAGCGTGTTCCTGAAGGCAACCCAGAAGAGCGGTTCGTGGACGAGGCGCAGGTAGTTGTCCGCTCCGACGAAGCGCAGGTTGGTGCGACTGGCAACCGCATAGACGTCGAAGTCCGTCAGGCTGAGCAGCACCGACGCCGCCACGGGAACGACGAAAAAGACCGCAATGACCGACAGCGCCGGCGCCACGAACCAGAAGGCAGGATTGATGCGCGCGGTCATGCGATCACGGCCGCGCCCGCTCCGCATCCGCACCCCGGCGCAGCAGCCAGCGGCGCTTCTCCAGGACCTGGTCAACGTCCGCGTCCAGTGCGGTAAGCGCCGCATCGGTGTCCATCCGCCCGCGGATCGCCGCCTCGGCGTATTGCGTGATCTTGTCGGCAATGCGTTCCCATTCGGGGATCTTCGGCGTCGCCTGCACGTGCTGCAGCTGCTGCCAGAAGGCTTGCGCGTAGCGGTCGTGCATGAGGTCCTGCTGCATCCACGCCGTCTTGCGCGAAGGCAGATCGCCGGTCAAGCGGTAGAACTCGCTCTGCCGCGCCGGCGTGGAGAGAAACTCGATGACCTGCCACGCGGCGTCGCGATGGCGTGAGCCGCGACACAGCGCCAGGCTGGCGCCCCCCGCTGTTGAGATGCCGGAGTGCGTCGCGTCCGGAGCTGGCATCGGCGCGGTGGCCCACTTGCCGGTCATCGCCGCGGGCAGGCGCTGTTGGAACTCGCCGATGTTCCACGGACCGGTGATGTAGAAGGCGAAGTAGCCGTTGGCGAAGTCCTGATAGAGGTTGGCGACCTGCGCATCCGCGTCCCGCGGCGCCAGGTCGTGGTGGAACAGATCGAGATAGAATTGGAACGCGCCGCGGAACTCGGGGCTGCGGAAGTTGCCGTACTGGTCGTCGTCGCGCAGCAAGCGCGCACCGCGCTGCAGCGCCAGGATGACCGGCGGCTGCCATTCGGTCATGGGCAGGAGGATCGCATAGGCGTCACGTCCGCCGCCCGCCTTGATGCGTAGCATCGCGTCGAGCCAGGCGTCCCACGTCGCCGGCGGAAGCCGGATACCCGCCTCCTGCAGCAGGTCAGTGCGATAGAAAAGCACGCGCGTGTCGACGTACCACGGAACGCCGTAGAGCGCCCCGCCAATGACGTTGGTGTCGAGAATGCCGGGAAAGTAGTCTTCCTTCTGTAGAACGAACGAGTGTGCCATCCGCTCGTCGAGGGGCTCGACGGCGTTGAGTGCAACAAATTCCGGGATCCAGGTGTTGCCGACCTGAAAGAGGTCCGGCATGGCGTCGCCAACGTAGGCGGTGAGGAGCTTCTCGTGGGCCGCGCTCCACGGGATCTGCTGCACGTGGACCCGCACACCGGGCGTCTGTCGTTCGAACTCTGCCAGCAGCCGTTGAACGCGCTCGCCTTCGCTGCCCATGGCCCAGAACTCGATGGCCACGGGCGCCTCCGACCGCGCACGGCAGCCGACACCAACGACCATCAGCAGCAGGGCTGCACGCAGCGTGGCGGTGAGGTGGTGCGCGGAGGTCATATCGGGGGACGCCTTACCACAGCGCCGGCAGCAGGTCGCGCCGTGCCCTTGACCCGCCGCCCCGCGCTGTACATTGTCAGCCGGTCCGAAGGGGGATGCATGGTGTGCCAACGTCCGTTGCTTGATACCTCTCGGCGCCGTCGAGCCCGCCCTGCCCGTTGGGCAGCGCTGCTCGTTGGCGGCATGGGACTTCTGCTGGGCAGTCGCCGTGCAACCGCGTTCGACATGCAAGACGTCGTCGCCAAGGCGCAGGCGCTCGCCAAGGCGTCGTATCAAGACACAAAAGGTCAAGTGCCGGACTGGCTCACGAAGATCACGTACGATCAGTGGCGCAATATCCGCTTCCGCCCCGAATACACACTGTGGCGCGACGACCACCTGCCCTTTCAGGTGCAGTTCTTCCACCCCGGCTTCTACTACAACCGCACTGTGACAATTAACGTGGTCGACGCCAAGGGCGGCGTGCGGCCGCTCGCGTTCTCGCCCAGCCAGTTCGACTACGGCCATAGCGACTTCGCCAGCAAGGTGCCGCAGAACCTGGGCTACGCGGGCTTCCGCATCCATGCCCCGATCAAGAATCCCGAGTACTACGACGAAGTCATCGTCTTCCTCGGTGCCAGCTATCTCCGCGCCGTCGGCAAGGATGAGGTGTTCGGTCTGTCGGCGCGGGCGCTGGCGATCGATACGGCGGAACCATCGGGAGAAGAGTTTCCCTACTTCAAGGAGTTCTGGCTGGTGACCCCTGTGACGCCGGCACCGACGCCGGCACCGACGCACAAGAAGGCGGCCGCGAAGCCGAAGACGCCGACGGCGTCGCCCGATCCGCCGGTGAAGGCGATGACCGTGTACGCGCTGCTCGATAGCCCGAGCCTCGCAGGCGCCTATCGCTTTACGATCGAGCCCGGTGAGCAGACCATTGTGGGAGTCGACGCCCGCCTCTTCCTGCGCCAGGAGGTGCGGAAACTCGGCATCGCACCACTGACGAGCATGTTCTTCCACGGCGAAAACGCCCCGCGTCAGTTCGAAGATTTCCGCCCGGAGGTGCATGACTCCGACGGCTTGCTGTTGAATTTCGAGTCCGGCGAATGGCTCTGGCGGCCGATCGATAATCCGCGCACCCTGCAGGTCAGCGACTTTCACATGGTCAAGCCGCGTGGGTTCGGGATGATCCAGCGGGATCGTGACTTCGATCACTATCAGGACCTGGAGACCCATGCTGAGCAACGACCGAGCGCGTGGGTGACGCCGCACGGCGATTGGGGCACGGGACGCGTCGAGTTGGTCGAGATCCCGACCAAGTCCGACACCAACGACAACATCGTGGCGTATTGGGTCCCGCAGAAGACGGCGAAGGCCGACGATTTGGTAGCGTTCTCCTACGCGGTGAGCTGGTACGGTGACGACGCGGCGCGGCCGCCGGGCGGCCGCGTCGTGGCGACGCGGCGCGATCGCGGCACCGCCGAAAGCGTCTATCGCTTCGTCGTCGACTTTGCCGGCAAGGAACTCGATGCCCTGCCGGCAACGACGGTCCTGCGCGGCGTGGTCAGCGTTGCCAAAGATGATACCGCCGAACTGCTCGATCAGCAGGTGGTGAAGAACCCGGCAACCGGAGGCTGGCGCCTGACGTTCCAGGTGCGGCCCAAGAAGACGCCGGTCGATCTGCGCGCCTTCTTGGACAAGGATGGCAACGCGCTCACCGAAACCTGGTCGTACGTGCTGCTGCAGTGAGTGAGCCGTGGGCCGGTGAGCGTGCGGACGGTCACGGCAGTGCTCGGCACGTTGATGTGCCTACCCATGGCCTGCCACTCCGGCGGCCGGCGCAACCCCTGCCCCGTCGACCTGGTTGCCGCGCGTGCCGGGGTGCGGCCGCCGGTGGGCGAGAGCGTCGTTGCGGTGAAGAAGCTGGCGTGGGAGCGCGCCCGGGGCGGCCAGGCCGCCGCCGTCCCGTACATCCAGGCGCGGCTCGTCGGTTGGCCGCACCGCCTGCTGGTGGAAAAGGAGTCGCTCCCCTCGACCGACCACGCATTCGCCCTGCGGTTGGCGCAGGACACCTGGCGGGGGCTCGACGCGCTGAGTGACCGCGAGAACGGCCTGCCCATGGACAACGTGTACTTCGCCGGCGGCGCGGTTTCGGTTCCGCCGGCGCGCATCGGCGACTACACCAGCGGTACGAACATCGGTATGCGCTTGACCGCCATCGTCGCCGCGCACGACCTGCAACTCATCGCTCGCAGCGAGGCCGTCGAGAAAATTCAGCGCCTGCTCGACACCGTGCAGCATCTCGAAACGTACCGCGGCTTTCTGTTCAACTTCTATGACACCACGTCCCTGGAACGCACCAGCAACTTCGTGTCGTTCGTCGACTCGTCCTGGCTCACCGCCGGCCTCATGGTGGTGCGCACGGCACTGCCAGAACTCGCCGAGGCGTGCACGCAGCTGATCGCGGCCACCGACTTCGACTTCTTCTACAATCGCGACACGCAGCAAATCTCCCATGGCTACCATGTGCAGTCGCAGACACGCTCACCGTACGCGTACGGCATGCTGTACACGGAAGCGCGGTTGGGGAGCCTCATCGCTATCGGCAAGGGCGACGTCCCTGCGGTGCAATGGTTCGAAATGGTGCGCGCGTTTCCCGCAACATGTGGCGGACAACTGCTGCCACCGCAGCACGCGCGCACCAAGCTCGTGGAGGGCTACCAGGTGGCCGCCGGCTATTACGAGTGGCAGTCACAGCGCTATGTGCCGTCGTGGGGTGGCAGCATGTTCGAAGCGCTGATGCCGATGCTACTGCTCGACGAGCAGCGCTACGCGCCGAAGAGTCTGGGTGCCAATGACGTCGCCCATGCCGAGGTCCAGCGGCGCTACGTGGACGCGGAGCTGGCCTACCCGGTGTGGGGCCTGTCGCCGAGCGCAACACCGGCCGACGACAGCTACAACGAGTACGGCGTGCAGATCCTCGGCGTGCGCGGCTACCAGGCCGGCGCCGTGACACCGCACGCCAGCGCGTTGGCACTGGCGGTGACGCCCGCGGCGGCGCTGGCGAACTTGCGCGCGCTGGCGCAACGCTATGGGATCTACGGCGAGTACGGTTTCTACGACGCCGTCGACCCGGCCTCGGGGGCGGTGGCCTACAAGTACCTCACCCTGGACCAGTCGATGCTGTTCATCGCGCTGGCGAACCACCTGAACGACCATTGCATCCAGAAACACTTCGCGGCCGACCCGATCGCGCAGAAAGTACTGCCGATGATCGGCAGCGAGGATTTCTTTGACTGAGAAGACAGATGAATCGCGAAGACGCCAAGGGCACCGAGAAGAATAGTCTACTTGAATCTGGTTGTTGGCGTCCTTGGCGTCTTCGCGGATGGCTCGGCTCCCATGGCGCGCGTCGAGTTTGAGCACGTCGACAAGGTCTACCCCGGCGGCACGCGGGCAATCACCGATTGCACGCTGCGCGTCGACGATGGCGAGCTGGTGGTCCTCGTCGGTCCGTCCGGTTGCGGCAAGTCGACGCTGCTGCGGTTGCTGGCGGGGCTCGAGGCAGTGACGCGTGGGACCATCCGCATCGGCGACCGTGTCGTCAACGATCTCGCGCCGCAGGAACGCAACATCGCGATGGTCTTCCAGGACTACGCGCTCTACCCATTCATGTCGGTGCGCCGCAACCTGGAGTTCCCGCTGAAGATGCGCAAGCTGCCGGCCGCGGAGATGCGGCGACGCGTCCAATGGGCCGCCGGCCTGCTCGACATCGCGGCGCTGCTCGACCGCCTGCCAAAACAGCTGTCGGGCGGCCAACGCCAGCGCGTCGCCATGGGGCGCGCGCTGGTGCGCGAACCCACCGTGTTTCTCCTCGACGAGCCGCTGTCCAACCTCGACGCCAAGCTGCGCGTGCAGGTGCGCGCCGAGATCAGTGAGCTGCAGCAACGCACCGGGACGACTATGATCTACGTAACCCATGACCAGGTCGAAGCAATGACGCTGGGGCAGCGCGTCGCGGTGCTCGACAAGGGAGTCGTGCAGCAGGTGGCGCCGCCGCGCCAGCTCTACGACCAGCCCGCCAACATCTTCGTGGCCGGGTTCATCGGCAACCCACCAATGAACCTGTTTTCGACCCGCGTGTCGACCGACTCCGCCGGGGGAAGTGTCGTCAGCGTCGGCGACCAAACCCTGCGTGTGGGGCGCGCCTGGCGCGCGGCGGAGGGCGCCACGCTCACCGCTGGCATCCGGCCGGAGGCCTTTCGGCTGGCAACCGGCGGCACCAGCCGCCTCGCTGCGATTGTCGAGCACGTCGAGTACCTCGGCCACGAAACCCTGGCGCACGTTCGTGTCGGTGCCGGTGACGGTCCCGACGCTGTGCGGCTCATCGCGCGCCTGCAAGGCATGTACGAGCTCAGCAAGGGCGCGGCGATTGGATTGCAGGTCGATGAGCACCGCGTCTACCTGTTCGACTCGTCGGGCACAGCGCTGAGCGGCTAACCTCAATGCGAAGAAAAAGAATTCACCACCGAGGCACCGAGGACACAGAGGACAAGACCACAGAGCTTTCTTGGCTCGCGATGAAGAACAGCATTCGGATGAGGTTGCCAATTGGGAATACTCCGGCCGATTTTCTCTGGCCGGCCTCTCTGCCCTCGGTGCCTCTGTGGTTCAGTATTTTCGCTTTGAGGCTAACAGCCTGGTGAAAAAGTCCGCCGATGCCCTGGACCGTCATTCCCGCGAACGCGGGAATCCAGATCTTCCGCATGCTTCTGGACCCCCGCTTTCGCGGGGGTGACGATGGCGACCCGTTTTTCAACGGGCTAACTCCTTCCTGGAGGACCCCGACGCCTTCGTGACGGCGCGTTGAGCGCCTTCGCTTCGCAGAATCAGGAACGGAGCCGGTGCTGGCGTGTCGGCCCGTCGAAGTCAGTGCCTGAGGAGCCTGAAAGTACGCACGCCCGGCTGCGTGGCAGAGAACTTGAACGTGTACGTGGAAGTAGGAATAGCCGGCATGACACGGCCCAAGATCGTTCTCTGCCCCATCGATTTCTCCGACCTGTCGCGACAGGAGCTGGCACTTGCCGTCGAGGTGGGAGAGGCGTTTGGCGCCCACGTGGTGCTCCATCATAATCTCGCCGCGGTTTCCCCGGGTTTCACCCGAGCCTGGGAATGGAATGAGGTGCATCGAACCGAGGCGGCGTCTTCCACCAAGGCGGAGGCGAAGCTGCGGCAGCTCCTGACGGAGCTACCGAAGACTCTGTCGGTCGAGGCGACCGTCAGCACCGGACCTTTGGGGACCGTGCTCCTGGAGCTGGCACGCCAACTGCCCGCCGATCTCATGGTGCTGGGCAGCCACGGCTGGAGCACCGACGACCATGCGTCGGTGACCGAGCGGATCATCGAACGCTCCCCGTGCCCAGTGTTGACCATCCAGGAAGGTCCGGCGCACCACTTTCGACTGTGCGCCACCGCCGAGGGCGCGGCAGTGCCGGTGGTGGTGCCGGTCGACCTATCAGAGGCCGGGTCGCGCGTCGTCGACTATGCGGCCGAGCTGGCGCGTGTGGTCCCGTTGCGGCTGCACTTGCTGCACGTCGCGCCGCGCGGCAGCAGCTATCTGACGTTGGAGGCCGCGGGGCGCCGGGTCAACGACCTCATCCCGACCGATCTGCTGGAACGGGCGGAAGGCCATGTGCAGGACGGCGATGCCATTGGCGAGATCCTGAAGTTCAGCCAACGGGTCGATCCGGCGTTCATGATCATGGGCGAGCACGCGCGCAGTTTCTTGCGACGCTTCTTCACCAAAGACACGGCGCGCCAGCTGTTGCATCGTGCCCCCTGCCCCGTCTGGTTCGTGCCGCCAGGCGGCTGACTCTCCAACGCCGCCAGCCGATAGGGTACTCCGCCGCCGCATCACCGCTTGCAGCTGGTGATCGCAGAGCCGTCTCTGTGCTTGCAGCTGGTGAGCTGGTCGTGTCGGTCCACCCCGCCGAGCGACAGCGTCACCGCGACAGGGGCGGAACTGAGGGGCATCCCGAACATGCGCCTCCTCGCAGATATCCTCAACCTGAAGACATTGCTGGAGAGCTTGCGGCGGAAGTTGAGAATTTCGGCGCGCTCCCCGATGCAGGTAAACCGGTTGGTGCCCACCTGTCCACAGCGTGCGCTGTCGAACCACATGACCTCGGGGCTACCGAGGCCGGCGCCGCGGACCTCGACGGCGACACCGGTATGCTGAATACTTACGAGATCTCCACCGACCTCGCTGCTATCGAAGAAGCCTTGGATGTTGAGTGTGCCCTTCCCGTGCCCGGGTTGAGCGGGTGGGCTGGCCTTGAGGCGCGCCTTCTTCAGCGTAAACGACAGAGCCACCGGCTCTGCATCGCACAGATCGCCGATGCGGTCGCCGTCCGCGTCGCTCTGTTCGGGGTTGAAGGTGGTCGGGCAGTTGTCACACGCGTCGCCGACGCCGTCCCCATCAGTGTCGTCCAACGACGAATTGGCGGCATTCGGGCAGTTGTCGAGCAGGCTGCACACCCCGTCATGGTCGGGGTCGCCGCCGCCACCGGTGTTGAGGCATACGCCGCGCATGCAGCTGTCGGGAACCGAGCAGATGTCGAGTCCGGTGTCGCACGCCGATCCGTCAGGGCGCAGCGCGTCGGGCGGACATGTGTCAACGTGGCCGTCACAACTTTCCGCCTGGTCACACTGCCCCACGGCAGGCCGGCAGACTGCCGTGCTCTTGGCATCGGCGGGGCAGGCGGGGCTGCCGCCCGTGCAGTTCTCGGCCAGGTCGCAAACTCCAACGCTCGGGCGACAAACGACCGAGCTGGGCTTGAAGGTGTCGGCGGGACAGGCGGCGCCCGAGCCGGTGCAGTTCTCCGCCACGTCACAGTTCCCTGCCGCCGGGCGACAAACGATACTCGGCGCGACGAAGCCGTCGGCGGGGCACGAGGCGCTGGCGCCGCTGCACTTCTCCTCGACATCGCAGGGCCCAGCGCTTGCCCGGCACACGGTGCCGGCGTTGCCGGGCGGGTGCTGGCAGAGCACGCTGCTGCCGTTGCACGTGTCGGTGGTGCACACGTTGCCGTCATCGGCGCACGCGGTGCCGCTCGGCTTCTTGGCATCGCTGGGACAGGCTTGCTTGGCGACCCCGCTGCACTTCTCGTCGAGGTCACACTCCCCGGCGGCGGCACGGCACACAAAGGTGCTCGGCTGCACCACGTCGCTGGGACACGCGGCGCTGCTCCCCGTGCACGTCTCGTCGGGATCGCACGCATCACCCGAGCCGCTGCGGCACACCGTGCCGGCGTTACCGGGCGGGTGCTGGCAGAGCACGCTGCTGCCGTTGCACGTGTCGGTGGTGCACACGTTGCCGTCATCGGTGCACGCGGTGCCGCTCGCCTTCTTGGCATCGCTGGGGCAGGCTTGCTTGGCGACCCCGCTGCACTTCTCGTCGAGGTCACACTCGCCGGCGGCGGCGCGGCACACAAAGGTGCTCGGCTGCACCACGTCGGTGGGACACGCGGCGCTGCTCCCCGTGCACGTCTCGTCGGGATCGCACGCATCGCCCGAGCCGCTGCGGCACACCGTGCTCGCTAACGCGAAGGCGTCGGCTGGGCACGCGCCGCTGGTTCCGGTACAGCTTTCCGGCACGTCACACACGCCGGCCGATGCGCGGCACTGCGTGCCGGATGACGTGAACGTGCAAGTGGAGTTGCAGCAGGAGCCAGCGGTGCCATTCGCGGCCCCCTGGTCACACTGCTCGCCCGGTTCGACAACACCGTTGCCACAAACCGGAATAAAGAAACGGATGGCGGTGTTGGCTAAGGAACCAATCGTGGTGAAGCTGTACAAGTCGTAGTTGGCGGTCGTGATCTCCCAGCCGATCTGTGCCTGGCCGCCGGTCGGGTTGTTACTCGCCCCGAACTGGTAGATGAAGTCGCCACTCTCGCGAACAATGATCTGGATGTTGAAGAAGCTTCCAGTGGCGCTCCACTCGGGCACATTGGTCCATGTAGCGACGAACGAGCGGTTCGGCGCAGTTCCGACGCTAGCGTAGCGGACGGTTCCGCCGGCGGTGAGATCGATATCGGTGCCGTAGGCCCGCAGCGCGCGTACGAGGTTGGCATCCGGGATCGGGTTCGTATAGGTTCTCGGCGAGACGTTCTGTGTACCGTTCCCACAGTAATTATTGTTGAACTGCAGACGCGCATTGGACATGACGCGTACTGTCGTGTAGTTCACTCCGCCAAAATTGAACGTGAAGCCCAAGGGCAGTTCCGCGCTGATATCGTCGTCAACAGCTGCGCTGCCCCCCGTGCAGCCACCACCCCAGGTGACATTGGTATGAGTCGATGGGTCGATCCAACTGAACGTCGTCGGGGCATTTGCGTACGTGGCGGCCTGCGCCATGGTGGCCCACAGGACTAGCGTCACGGCGGTCGTCGCAGACGAAACCGTTGTCCGAACGCAACTACGCGCACGGTGCGGCCTGCGCAACGGAAAGCTGGTCGGCCCACAGGCAAGGGGGCGAAGCGTCCGCCTCCGACGCGGCAGCACGGTTCTGTGTGCCGTGCACAACATGCCTGGCCGCAGGGCAATATGCGTGCCGTTTGTTGGGGTACACAGTGTGACCTCGGCCAGATTCCCCGCAACTGTCGCCCGGCAAATAGTATGCGCCGTCGTTACGAAACAGACGGGTTTGCCCTAGGCAACGACAACTTTTGTCCCCCCGAAGAGCGCCATTAACCGCCTACGGCCGTTGTCCCACAGCCCACCAGGGGCCCGGCGCCAGAGTTCCAGGGGGCTTTGCGACGCAGCCGGCAAGCCAGCGGTGCTCACCCCGCGTCCTGCAAGATGTCGCGCTCAGCTTGCGGCCACACCGCTTGCAGGATGCCGAGGATGCGATCGATGTCGGCGGTCGTCGAGATCAGCGGCGGCGCCAGCGCCACACATTGAAACAAGGCGCGTGCGATGAGTCCGCGCTCAAAGGCCGCGGCGACGATGCGGTGCGGATCTTCGATGTTGGGGAACGGCTCCTTCGCCGCCTGATCGCGGACGATCTCGATCGCCGCGAGCATGCCGAGGCCGCGGATCTCGCCGACGATCGGCGAGCGGCCCAACGCCTCGCGCAAGCGCTCGAGCAGGTAGGTGCCGACGCGGCGCGCGTTGTCGACCAACCCCTCGCGTTCGATGATGTCTATGTTGGCAAGGCCCGCCGCACAGCAGGTGGGATGATTGTTGTAGGTGAGCCCGAACATCAGTGGGATGCCGTCCGGCATCTCGTCGCGAATGGTGTCGTAGATGCGGTCAGAGACGACCGACGCCGAGAGCGGCAGGTAGCCAGACGAGATCCCCTTCGCGAAAGACACCAGGTCCGGCTCGATGTTCCAGTGCTGCATGCCGAACCACTTGCCGGTGCGGCCGAAGCCGGTGACGACCTCGTCGAGGATGAGCAGGACGTCATGGCGCTGGCAGATCTCTTGAATGGGCCCGAAGTAATCCGGCGGCGGCACGAGCATGCCGCCGGTGCCCATCACCGGCTCGAGGATCACGGCGGCCACGGTATCGGCCCCCTCACGCTCGATCTGCGCTTCCAGGTCGTGGGCGCAGGCCAGGCCGCAGTCCGGATAGATCTTGCCGAACTCGCAGCGGTAACAGTACGGTGGCGCAAAGTAGGCGTGTGAGGCGTCCTGTTCGATGAAGGCGTGATACGCCAAGATGCCCGTCGCGGTGCCGGCGCCGCGCGTCGCGCCGTGGAAGGCCCAGCGCCGCGACAGGATCTTCACCTTCGACTGCTTGCCGCGCAGTGCATGGTAGAGCCGGGCAAACTTGAAGTTGGCCTCGTTGGCCTCGCTGCCGCCGCTATGAAAGAGCACGTGGTTGAGGTGCCGATCCGCGGGCAGGAGCCCGACCAGACGCTCGGCCAGCCGCGTGGCCGGTTCGTTCCCGAAGTCCCAGAAGCTCGGATAGTAGGCGAGTTTGTGCAGCTGCGTGGCGACGGCGTCGGCGATCTCGCGGCGGCCGTGGCCGACGCTGATGTTGAAGAGGCCGGAAAAGCCGTCGATGACCGTGCGGCCGTCCGCCAACTGCAGCTCGATGCCGCGGCCGCCGACGAAGATCTTCGAGCCGTGTTGCTCTTGCTTGCGGAACTCGGTGATCGGGTGAATGACGTGCGCGCGGTCGAGCCGCAGGATGTCGTCCAGATCCGGAATGAGATTGGGCATGCTTACCTCCGAAGCGCGGCGTCAGACGAGCCTACCGCAGCGCGGGAGACTTTTGAACGGCCGCGAGTGCCGAATCTTATGACGCCAGTCACGGTGGTTGCAGACTCAGGTCATACCTCGGAGGACGACCGAATCTACGGCGTCGCTGAAACCGGCGGAGCAGACGGCGTCACGGTCGCGGTGTCCGGCGCGGCGGCATACGTCAGCACCACCTCGGCGGGGAATTCGCTGATGGTCGCACGATCGCCGGTGAAGGTTTGCACCGGCTTGCCGTTCACCGTGACACCGGTGAGTGGCCGCGGCAACGGTGGCTGCACGACGATGTTGCCCGGCGGCAACGTCAAGTCGCCCCAGAGGTGCACACGGAGCGCAGTGGGTTCTTCGCCCCGCACGCTGAAGTGTAAGACGCCATAGTAGGTGAGCAGGCGTTTGACACTGACGCCCGATGCGCTCATCACCCACGCCCGCGGGACGCCGGCAGCAACCACGAGCGCGCCGTCGGCCTCGCGTTCGTAGGCAAACATGTTGCGCACGGCGAGAAGGAAGCCGGACCCAACCCATGTGTGCGGCATGTCGCCGATGAACCGCGGGAGGGTGGGATCGCGCCAGACGAGCTCTGCCCACTGGTTCCAGGCCGGCGGCCGCTGATCGGCCAGCATGTCGTTGAGCAGCTCGGCGGCGCGCTCGCGTTCCCCGAGCAGGACGAGGGCCTCGACGTTGCGGAGCTCGTACGGTGTGTAGGCGTCGCCTTGTGCCTCGGCGTGTCGCCGCTCCTGGACGTGCGCGTAGTATTCGTCAAAGGTGCGCCGCAATGCGTCCTGCGGGAGGTTGTCGATCTCGCCGGCGATCGTCAACGCAATCGCCGTCGACGTCGGATCGAAGTCCCCATACTCCACGGAGCCTGGAATGAAATCGATCTTGTGATTGGCCATCGTGCGCTCGAGAGACGCGTAAAGATCGGTGCGGAACGCGTCGCGCAGCGCCGCAAGGCTGGCGGCATGCGCGTCATCGCCCAGCGCCACGGCGAGACGCGCGGCATCCTTGAAGCCACGCAGCGCAAGGAAATCGTCCCAGTACGAATGGACCGGATGCGATGAGTAGCCCTCGTGGCTGATGGATTCTGGCAGCAGCCCGTACAGCGCCTGCTTGTCAGGGCGTTGGTAGGCGTCTGTCAGCCGCTGCTGGCGCAACCCCGCGAGGTACTCGACTGCCTTGATGATCGCCGGCCACCGATCGTTCACGAACCCGATGTCGCGCGTCGAACGGTAGTACTCGGCAACGGTGTAGATGAACTCCCCATTGCTGTCATTCTCGACGGCCGTATCCGCGCCGCGCTGATCGACGCAGCAGGGAATGCGGCCGTCGGGCAGTTGGTAGCGCGCGTACCAGCGAAGGAAGTCACGTACCTCGCGCGTGAATCCCATCTGCAGCAACGCCGTCGAGGTGATGGCGCCATCGCGAATCCACGAGCGTGCATAGGTGCGCGAGCCAGGTTGAATGGCGGCGCCGTCACTGTTGATCAGGATATACGCCAGCGTGCTCTTGATGGTGCGCACTACCTGGTCGGCCGCCGGCGGCAGCTCGAAGACCACGCGGTCGAGCAGTGTTTCCCAGAGCTCCGCAGTATCGTCCAGCAGTTTGTCGAAGAATGCCGCCGGGCTGTCGTCGTCCGCTCTCCGGCCGCTGTCTACGTCGTGAAACGGCACCGCGACGTAGACGTCTGCATGGCTGGTGGCTCCGAGGTGCAGATTGTACTCGAGCGCGCCTGACGCGTAGCCGAGTGGATCGGACACCTGCGGGCGCAGCGGCAGCTTCCCTTGCACCAGGAAGTGGGTGACCAGGTTTTCTTCGAAGGTTGCAGCACCGAAGCGGTCGGGAGCCGTCAATGTCTGTACGACCTTGTCACCGTTCACCCACACCTCGCGTGCACCGAACACGATATCGCGGATGGCCGTCACCCCACCCACCATGTTGAGCGACTGCCAGGGTGGCAGCACCTGGAACGGGCGCACGGCGACGAACAGGCTGACATCGCGCGGGCCATCGGTGTGGTTTTCCACGCGGTAGCGGACGTACAGCTTGGCTTCGCCCGGTTTGCCGGCCGCAAAGGCGGTGATCTTGAGCTCCAGCTGGTCTATCGCCCAGGTAACCGACGGAATGGGAAGATAGCCGCGCTCGAGTTGTTGGCTGATGCGCGCCGCGTTCCACGTGAGGAGCTTGCCGTCGGCGAACAGGAACGGCTCGATCGAAAACGCTCCCTTGTCGACCTCGAGCGCACCCTCCTCGTTCATGAGCGCTTCTTTGTCGTCATCGCGCGCTCCGATGACCGTCCAGTACGTCTGCCGGTCCATGAAGTACTTCGGATACGTGCCGGGCGGCGCATCGCGGGCAATGGCTTCGAAGAACTGGTTGGGCGACGCAGAGAACTCGAACGGCTCCACCGTGATCTCGCGCACGCCGTAGCCTTGGTCCCGACTGCTGCGTTCGAGGTCCAGCCGGATGTACCGCGACTCGCCGTCGGGCAGATAGATGTAGTCGCGGCCGCCATTGCCGACGGTGCTGGTGTGGATCTGGGTCCAGTTTTCGCCATCGTCCGACGCTTGCACGTGGTACGCGGTCGCGAAGTCGTCCCGGTCCCAGTCGATGACCAGGCCGCCGTACTCGCGTCGCCTGAGGAAGTCGATCAGCACCCACTGGTGCGGCGCCAATTCGCCGCTGTGCCAACTGCTGTAGGGATCCTGGTCCAGAGCCAACTCGGGGCCGTGACCGGCCATCGACGTGGAGGCGGAGACTTTGGGCTGTGCGTTCTTCGCGGGCGGGACCTCGCGCTCCTCGAGGGTGAAGTCGTCGATCCAGACGGAGCCGCTGCCCCCGGTGCCCGCCGTAATTGCGAACTCAACGTAGGCAATGTTCTTCGGCGGGCCACCACCGGCGGGCCCCCAAGCGAATTGCAGGCGCGGTTTCTTGATGATGACCTGGCGCCACTCGGGAGGGAATTTGAAATCGCGCTGCCGGTACCACCACACGTTCTGGCCGCTGCGATCAATGAGCTTGAACTCGAGAACGTTGGGCGGCGCCTCGCCGCGCACGAAGAACTTGAACGCGTAGTTGGCCGGCAGCGAGATGCTCAAGGCCTTGCGGGCAATCACATACCCACCGGCGCCGAGATCGAAATCGAGCCGCAGGCTCATGCCGCTGTGGCCCGCGTCCTGCGCGATTTCGACGCGCGCGCCGTCCGATGCGCTGGCCGCCCATCCGGTCAGCTCGTCGAAGTTGTCGAGAACGGTTTGCGCGGAGACCGCACAGGTATGTGCGAAGATGAGGGCCGCAACCGCCACCTGGTATCTGCTTGCCAGCCTGACCACGTCCGATCCGATCCCCTGCGTACCCTCAGATCCATCATTCACAAATTGCGCGGCTTCGCCAACGCTGACTGCTGCGGCACGCCGGCGACGGCGGCGAGGAGTGGTGCCGCCTGACGCGCTTGTCTAAGATAGCCACAGCAGATATCTGTCATCGTCACGGGGCACTGAACGTGGAGAGTATTCTTTGCGGCAAGATGTTGTCTTTCTTGGTCACAATTCCAGTAGGTAGGATGCTCCAGACGGGAGCTGGAGAATGCGCACCAGTTCTCGCGGTGCCGCAGGCGTTGCGCTGAGGAGCCAAGCCGAGTGACGCGGACCCGCAGCGAGCGTTTGATCAGCAGCGGACTCGTCTTGGCGGCGGTGCTCACCGTCTTGGTGGCGGCTGCGGCATATCGGACGACCCAGGCGCTGCGCACTACGGCCGACTGGGTCGCCCACACGCAGGAGCTACAGGCGGCGCTGGCCGACTTGTTCTCGACGCTCCAGGAGATCGAAGCCGGCGAGCGCGGCTATGTGATCACTGCCAATCCGCGTTTCGTGGAAGAGGGCGCGGCGCTGAACGCCCGGGTCGCGGCGCAGCTCGCAAACCTGCGCCGCTTGACCGCAGACAATGCGGTGCAGCAGCAGCGGCTCAGCGTGCTCGATGACCTGGTGGCGCGTAAGACGGCTTTCGCGCAACGCGTCATCGATCTGCGAGCGCACAGCGGCTTCGATGCCGCTGCCGCCCTCACCTCCACAGAAGAGGGTCAAAAGCTCATCGAGGGGATCAACTCGCTGGTCGGCATGATGCACGGTGAGGAAGGTGACCTGCTCGCGCAGCGCAGCGCCGCGCTGCGCGCCACGGAGCGCGCGGCCGTGCTCGCGCTCACCGGGTTCGCTACGCTCGCGTTTGCGCTCTTGGGCTTCGTGTATGTTGTCGTGCGGCGCGATCTTGCAGAGCGCTCCCGTGCAGAGGCCAATCTGCGCGGCTTGCTGGAGGCTGCGCCGGATGCCACCTTGGTGGTGGGCGAGGCGGGACGGATTGTCATGGTCAACGCGCAGGTTCAGGCCCTCTTCGGGTATGGCCGCCATGAACTCCTCGGCCAGCCGGTGGAGTTGCTCCTGCCGGAGCGCTTCCGCAACACGCACCTGCAGCATCGCGCCCGGTATCTCGACGATCCGCGCGCACGCCCGATGGGTGCCGGTTTGCAGCTCTATGCGGTCACCATGGAGGGCAGGGAGTTCCCGGTCGAGATCAGCCTGAGCCCTATGCAGAGCGAGAGCGGCATGTTGGTGACCGCCGCGGTGCGCGACATCAGCGAGCGCAAGCACGCCGAGGAAGCCTTGCGGGCGGCGGCGGCGCGGATTCGGGACCTGTACGACCGCGCCCCCTGCGGCTACCATTCGCTCGGTCCCGATGGCACCTTTCTCGAGATCAATGACACGGAACTCTCTTGGCTGGGGCGTACGCGCGACGAGGTGGTTGGCCGGATGAAGTTCTCGGACGTCTTGACAGCGGACAGTGTAGAGCGCTTCGAGCGTGCGTACCCGCAGTTCATCCAGCGCGGGTGGGTGCGCGATATCGAGTTCGAATGCGTGCGCCGCAACGGGAGCGTGCTGCCGGTGCTCCTCAACGCGACCGCGATCACCGACGCTACTGGGCGGTACGTCTCCAGCCGCGCCACCATGATCGACCTGAGCGAACGCCAGCGAGCAGAGCGCCTGCTGATCGAACGGCAAACCCTCGAGCGCACCAACAAGGAGTTGCAGGAGTTTGCGTATGTTGCCTCGCACGACCTGCAGGAGCCGCTGCGCAAGATTCAGGCGTTCGGGGACCGGCTGAGAACCAAGCATGCCGCGGCGCTCCCCGCGGAGGCCACCGACTACCTGTTGCGGATGCAGAACGCCGCGGCGCGCATGCAGACGCTGATCAACGACTTGCTCAGCTTCTCGCGGGTGACGACGCAGGCGCAACCATTCGTTCGGGTCGATCTCGCGATGATCGCGCGTGACGTCGTATCGGATCTGGAAGGCCGCCTCGAAGAAACGCACGGCCGCGTCGAGATCGCCGCGCTGCCGACGATCGAGGCCGACCCGACGCAGATGCGCCAACTCCTGCAGAACCTCCTCAGCAACGCGCTGAAGTTTCACCGCCCCGACGTCGCGCCATCCGTGC
>DATKMS010000026.1:0-51493 GCA_035541735.1 Candidatus Margulisiibacteriota bacterium | reverse complement strand
TCCACCCGTTCGAGGGCGCCGGTTGCCGCGGCCGTGTACGCTTTCACGGGCACCTTCGAGTTCTTCGCAATCGTGAAGAAGGTCAGCATGACGCAAGCGTTTACCGCCGCTACACAGAGATGCTCGGGCGACCAGACGTCATCGCTGCCACCAAATTCGGGTGGTGCGCCGATGGCAACTGCGGGGCGGCCCTGCGCGGCCAGCGTCCCTTTCGAGGCATCACTCCATGTAACCGTCGTTTCGTAGTGGTGTTTCTCATCCGCCATCGCTTCGGTCTCCCTGGATTTACGCTATGCGGACCGAAGCAGGAGGTCAATTGGGCGCCCGAGGGGGCCGAATTTCGCTTGACAAACATGCGGCATACAGGTTACGCCTCAGCTACCGCTGGGGTCAGTGTATGCATCAGATATTGCGACTGGGGAGCGTGCCGAGCTGTCATCGCTCCTCTGGCTGCGCGTCCTATACACGTCCATTCCATCTGCGGAGTGACGGTGGAGTCGTTTTCGGTTGCCCAATGCGGTAAAGCGAGCGATCGTGGGTGAGTGAGGAAGAGGGAAGAAGAGATGTGTGGAAGGAACCCCACCCGTGTTGCCGCATGCCTGAGGGGAACGAGTCTTGGGGTATTGGTAGGCGCCCTGGTGAGTGCCAGCGCTGTCTTCCTCAATGCGGCTGCGGCGCCTGCGCAGAGCCCGCCGGGCTGTAACGCGAATCGGTTGCACATCAATATCGACGTGACTCCGGCCAGCGTACCAAATGGTACGATGGTGGAGTACACAGTGATGGTGACGAACGGCACCGTTCCCCAGGGCGCGTGCGACGTTTCGCATGCCACGGTCACGTTCTGCTGTCCGGGGCCGGATGGCAATCCTGTTCCGGGACCCGCGGGCTGCACCAACGTGCCGGTGACCACCCAGCCCTGCGAGGTGAACGGAGCATCCAACTGCTCCCCAACGGCGGGTTCAGCCAATCTCACTTTTCCGGCGGACGGATCAGCCGATATTACAGTCCCGGGGTTGCGGTGCACGATCAACCTCAACCCGGGTGTTACGCGGGCCCGAGCGAAGGGGCAAGTCAACGACGGATACATCCTGGCTCAGACCGCTGCCGGTGTGCCACAGCCCGAGCTGGGAAAATTGCTGGATGTGTTCCTCATTGTCCCGACGCCGACAACGACGCCCACCGATACACCTACGGCCACTCCACCCACCTCACCCACACCGACCGCTCCTCCGACTGCAACGCCTACTGACACCCCCACCTCTACACCAACCGCTACCCCAACCTCCACGAAGACGCCAGGACAGAACGACTGCTGCGAGTGCCCGGACGAACCAGAGCTCTGCTCCAACCCGACCGGTGGTCAATGCAACTTGATTTGTCCGAGCGGCACGCCGCCAGCGATCGTCTCGAACTCGTCATGCGTCGGCCCTCCGCCTACGACCACGGGAACCCCGGGAACACCGGCAAGCGGGGGCTGCGCGACCTTCACTCCGACACTGACGCCGACCCCGACCGCCACGCCGCTGTGCCTCGACAACGGCCCCGGCGGCTTGCCCGACCTGATCCCGGGATACTGTGACGCGCTAAGGATCGATTGCCTGGCGGAGATCTGCATGTCACCGGTGCCGCCGCGCAGGCCGAACGGTTTACCGGACAACCACGTGACTTGCACGCACAACGATCCGACGTGCGACGCGGTCGCGGGTGACGATGCTTGCACTTTCACCTACAGAATTTGCTTCAATCTGATCACCCTCGAAAAGCGCTTTGTATGCAATGCGGAGGGCCCGGTGACGAACGTGTTCCTGCACTTTCCGAATGAGGTCAAGCCGAAGACGTCGTTCGACACCGAAAACCGCGACGCCTTCGAAGCAGCCCTGATCGAACTCGGGGGTGTCGTGGACTTCGCTTTCAAGGGGAGATCGATCGCGTTCAATCCGCCGCTGGCGGGGTCGGTCTGCACCCGTTCAATACCCTACAAGCTTCCGCTCTTGCAAAATGCCAAGACGCTGGCGTTTTCAGCCCGCAAAGCCAGGGTGAACTGGCACGTCTACCGGCCCACTGGGAGATTCGACGGCGACCATCTCTACTTGAAGTGCAAGCCCTAGGGTTCATCGGGTTGGCGGTACGAATCTTCTGACCCCTGGGAACACCTGGGCCAGTGGTGCTCGCTCACCACGCCTTCGTATAATTGTGTTCACACGAAGGGTGAAAGGTCGTAGCGCTCAGGGCGAAAATCCTATAGCCCTGACCCAATGCAGATTGTCCCCCTCACCCTCGACGGCAAGCACATCCGGCTGGAGCCGCTGTCGCTGGCTCATCAGGCGCAGCTCTCTGAGGTCGGATGCGATGACAACATCTGGCGCTGGAGTCCGCGGGCGGCCATCCGCACGCCGGACGACATGCGGCGCTACATCGAGAGCGCGCTGCAGCAGCATTCGAAGGGCGCCTCGCTGCCGTTCGCGACGATCGAGCGTGCGTCCGGGCGCGCCGTCGGCAGCACGCGCTTCGCCGAGATCGATGTCGAGCATCGCCGCGTCGAGATCGGCTACACGTGGATTGCACCACCGTGGCAGCGCACGGCGGTGAACACCGAAGCCAAGTACCTCATGATGCGCCACGCCTTTGAAACATGGGAATGCATCCGCGTCGAGCTGAAGACCGACTCACTCAACGAGCGCTCGCGCAACGCCATCCTCCGCATCGGGGCAAAGGAGGAAGGGGTGCTGCGCAATCACATGCTCACGCACGGCGGGCGCCTGCGCCACTCGGTGTACTTCAGCGTCATCGCCGCAGAATGGCCGGCCGTGAAGGCCAGCCTCGAAGCCAAACTGGCCCGTCCCTATCCGCCGCGTTGAAGACGAGTTGCGATGCCGTGTGCGGGTCGATACTATTCCGCCTCCACACATGGCCAAGAAGGTGTACCTGCAGAGCCTCGGCTGTCCGAAGAACCTCGTCGACAGCGAGATGATGCTCGGGCTGATGGCTCGGGACGGGGCTGAAATCGTGCTCGATCCGGAGGCGGCCGACGTGACGATCGTCAACACCTGCGGCTTCATCGGCGAGGCGAAGAAGGAGTCGGTCGATACCATCCTCGAACTCGGCCGGCTCAAGGAATCGGACCCGTCGAAGCGCCTGATCGTCACTGGCTGCTTGGTGCAGCGCTACGGCAGTGAACTGCAAGCGGCGTTACCCGAGGTCGACGCCTTCCTGGGCACTGGCGACTTCGACCGGCTTCCCGAGTTGCTGGCCGATGGCGGACCGCCCAACGCAACCGTTTATGGCGGTGCCGCACACCTCTTGCCGCACCTGACCATCCCGCGTGTACGCACCGGGCATTTCTTCAGTGCATACCTGAAGATCTCCGAGGGCTGCGATCACACCTGCAGCTTCTGCATCATCCCAAAGATCCGCGGGCGTCATGAAAGCCGCTCCATGGAATCGGTGCTCGCGGAGGCAACAGCGCTGGCCGCCGACGGCGTGGTTGAGCTGAATCTCATCGGGCAGGATCTGACGGCGTACGGGCGCGAGCGGCGTGACGGCTCCTCGCTCGCCGCACTGTTGCGCGCGTTGGTGCGCATCGACGGGCTGCGCTGGATCCGACTCCTCTATAACTACCCCCGGTACGTCACCGACGAGTTGCTGGATACGATCGCGTCCGAAGCGAAGATCTGCTCGTACATCGACATGCCCTTGCAACACATCAGCGATCGCATGCTGCGTGCGATGCGGCGCGAGCGTGATGGTGCCGCCGTACGACGGTTGGTTGCGCGCCTGCGCGCGCGCATCCCCGGTGTGGCGCTGCGGACGTCGTTCATCGTCGGCTTCCCGGGGGAGACGGACGCCGACTTCGCTGAACTGGTCGTTTTTGCGAACGAGACGTGTTTCGATCGGCTCGGCGTGTTTCGCTATTCGAAGGAGGAAGGTACGGCGGCCGCAACTCTCCCCGGCCAGCTCCCGGAGCACGTGAAACGTCATCGGTACAACGTCTTGATGCGTGCGCAAGCCGAGGTTGCGATCGCAATCAACCGCCGCCTCGTTGGGAGTGTGCAAGAAGTGTTGGTGTGCGGCGAGGACGATCACGGCCGCAGCTATGGACGGCTGGCCTCGCAGGCGCCGGACATCGACGGTGTGGTCTTTCTGAAGGAGCAGGCGGCGCCCGGGCAGATCGTCTCGGTGCGCATTACCGGTGCACGAACCTATGATCTCGAGGGCGAAATCGTCACCGGTGACGGGCGCAAACACGAAGACAAAATCGCCGTTGACACCGCGGGGGAATACCTCTAGATTTCGGCGCCCTCAAAGGAAACCGTATGCGCAAAGCGTTCCTCAAATCAGCTCGCGACAAGCTCATGGAGATGCGCCGTCAGGTCCTACGGGAGATCAGTAACGACCTGAAGCAGGGGCGCGAAGGTGCGAAAGACGAGGGTATGGACACCTACGATCTCGCCAGTGAGGAGCGGGATCGCGAGATCAGCTTCATCCTCACGGATCGCGAGCGTGAAAAACTGCAAGCGATCCAGGAAGCGCTCGAACGTGTCGACGATGGTAGTTACGGGATCTGCGAGAGCTGCGAGTCGGAGATTGCCGAGGCGCGGCTGGGGGCGTTGCCGTTTACGCGCCTGTGCGTGAACTGCCAGGCCGAGCGCGAGAAGGAAGCCAAGGCGGCGCGCCGCTTTGACGACGAGCGCGCCTACCGCAAGCTCGGCGCCACCGACGTCGACGAAGAAAACACCTGAACCCGACGCGCAGCTGACCGACGACGGGAAGAGGCGGTGCGTCGCGGGACCAGATGGTCTCTCGACGTACGATCGGCCGTCTGGGAATTCGGTGGCGAACACGACACCTGCGGCGCTGCGCAACGATCTCGTCACGATCTTTCGTGCGGCGCTGGCCGCGGTCGACCCGCTGCACTTGGTCGCCCGACATCTGGTCAGAGAGGGCTCCGAGGTCTCCGTGCACGCCGCCGGCGGCGCCGCCGTCTGGCGTTCGCCAACCCTCATTGTCGGTGCCGGAAAGGCGGCGGCGTGCATGGCAAAAGCTTGCGAAGAGATTCTTGGTGTCGAGAATGTACGTGGACACGTCGTCGTTGCTGATGGCTGTCGCAGCGAAACGCAATCCATAACGGTTGCCGAGGCGGGCCATCCCTTGCCGGACAAGCGCGGCGCGCAGGCGACGCGACGCATCGTCCACTTGGTCAAGAGCCCACGCGCGAGAGCGGTTCTCTGTCTCGTTAGTGGCGGTGCGTCGAGTCTCCTCGTTCAACCGCGTCCACCGCTGCGCTTAGCCGACAAGCTGCGGACAACCCAGCTGCTGCTCGATTGCGGCGCAGACATCAGCGAGATCAACTGCGTCCGCAAGCACCTCTCAACAGTTAAGGGCGGAGGCCTAGCGCGTTTGGCTGCGGGCCAGCTGACCGGTCTGCTCATCTCCGACGTGGTCGGTGATGACCCCGCGACGATCGGTTCCGGACCAACCGCGCCGGATACAACGACCTTCGCGGACGCGTGGAGCGTGCTCGAACGGTATGATCTGACCAAACATGTGCCGGTCAGGGTCGCACAGTTGCTGCGAGACGGAATGCACGGCCGTGCTGCAGAGACCATGAAGCCCGACAGCCCGGAGGCCGGCCGCTGCTACAACGTCGTCATTGGTTCGAACCGCACGGCGCTCGAGGCCGCGGCTCGAGCTGCAAGAGGAGCAGGCTGGCACGTGGTCTTGGAGGCACAGGCGTTGACCGGCAACACCACCGCGGCGGCGCGCCGCTTCGGGGCGCGGCTGAGGGAGCTAGCGCAGTTGCGGAGGCCACTCGCCCTGCTGGCAGGTGGCGAGACCACGGTCAGAGTGCGGGGACGTGGACGGGGGGGCCGCAATCAGGAGTTCGCACTTGCGCTGGTGCACGAGGTAGCGGGAGCGCCGGTGGCCGTTCTGAGCGCCGGCACAGATGGAGTGGACGGACCGACCGACGCCGCCGGTGCGTTCGTCGATGGCACCACCCTGGAACGGGTGCGGACTCACGACTTGAACGCTGAAGCGGCTTTGGCAAACAATGATTCCTACACCTTCTTTGCTCAACTCGGCGATCTGTACCGGTGTGGTCCGACGGGAACCAACGTCATGGACCTCAAGATCGCACTGGTCACGGCGTGACCGCGCGACTCCTGGCCCCACCCCATCCGGCGTGTTAGAAACCGAGCGTGCGTCCGGGGTATCTTTCAGAGATCTTTGTGTCGTTCCAGGGCGAAGGCGCCCACGTCGGGCGACGCCATCTGTTCGTCCGCCTGGCTGGATGCAACCTTCGCTGCCGCTACTGCGACACACCGGACAGCCTCGAACGCACCGCCAACTATGCCGTCTATGGCGACCGTGGGGTGGAAAAGCGACCCAACCCGGCTTCTGCCGCTGACGCGGTGGCGCTGCTAACGGGAATTTTGGACCGGCAAGCACCGATTGATGCCCTGGCGCTAACCGGCGGCGAGCCATTGGTGCAGGCCGAGTTTCTCGCCGATTTGCTGCACGCTGGTCAGTTCCCCATCCCAATCCTCCTGGAAAGCAATGGTGTTCTACCCCAGAAGCTGCGACACGTACTGCCGATGGTCAGCATCATCAGCATGGACATCAAACCCCCGTCGAACACCGGTGAGGGCCCCTTCTGGGAAGAACACGCAGAATTTTTGCGGCTGTGTCGCGGGAAGGACGTCTACGTGAAGCTCCTCGTCGACGAAACAACGAGTGCCGAGGATGTCGAGCTAGCGGCTGCCTTGGTTGCAGAGGCGCCGCAGCCGGTGCCGACCTTCATGCAACCGATTGTCGACCAAGGGGGTTTGCCCACCATTAGCGCCGAGCGGTTGACGCACCTGTACCGCGTCGCACGGCAGCGGCTGGATGCCGTACGAGTCCTGCCCCAGACACATAAGCTCCTCGGTATCCGTTAGACGCAGGGCATCATGAGAGGGCGACGGCAGTATCGGGTCACATTGATCCCGGGCGATGGAGTCGGGCCAGAGGTAATTGGAGCAGCCACGGAAGTTGTTGCCGCAGCGGGCGTCGCCATCACATGGGACCGGCAGATTGCTGGTGCGGCCGCTGTCGAAGCAGGCGGCGACCCACTCCCCGACGAACTGATACGCTCGATTCGCCGCAACCGGGTCGCCCTGAAAGGACCTTTGGCCACTCGCGTCGGGCGCGCCGGCTTCCGAAGTGTTAACGTGGCGCTCCGCAAGACGTTCGATCTCTACGCCAACCTGCGTCCCATCCGGAACCTGCCGGGGATTAAGTCAGCCTTCGAGGGGGTCGACCTGGTGGTCGTGCGGGAAAACACGGAGGATCTGTATTCCGGCATCGAGCATCAGATCGCTCCTGGTGTGGTTGAAAGCGTAAAGGTGATCACCGCAAAGGCATCACGGCGCATCGCGGCGTTCGCGTTCGACTATGCCGTCCGGCACAAGCGCCACAAGGTCACCGCGATCCACAAGGCCAACATCATGAAGCTCTCCGACGGCTTGTTCCTGAGCTGCGCCCAGCGCATGGGCAAGCGCTATCCCAAGATCCAGTATCAAGAAATGATCGTCGACAACGCGTGCATGCAATTGGTCTTGCGGCCCGGTCAGTTCGACGTGCTGTTGCTAGAAAACCTCTATGGCGACATCGTATCGGACCTTTGCGCCGGTCTGGTGGGGGGACTCGGCGTGGTTCCTGGGGCCAATCTCGGCTCCCGCTATGCGATATTTGAAGCCGTGCATGGCACTGCCCCTGACATTGCCGGCAAGAATATTGCTAACCCCACGGCGGCTATCCTATCAGCCGTGCTCATGCTGCACCATCTCGGGGAGGACGCAGCAGCCACACGGATCCGCACAGCAGTTGAGACGGCCGTGGCGAAGGGTGGTTGCCTGACTCGCGACCTCGGCGGAAAGTCGTCGACGACACAGTTGACTCGGGCGATCATGGCCGAGTTAAGGCGGAGCTAATCCTCCTTGCCCATTTGTTGGGCATTGGTCGGATTGCAGGAGAAGCAAGTCGGCTGACGGTTTATCAGACGTTGGCTGCTCGCTGATTCATTTATTCTTCTTGACATTATTTAGCGGCCAGAGGTAGTATCTTTTGTGATTCTGTTATAAAATTCGATGGTCTCCGAAGCTGAGGGCAGTACAGAACTTCGACTCGAATGGCCGTGTACACGAAGATCTCAAAGAAAGAGTTCAACGAGATAGCCGCCGATTACGGTCTTCCACGGGTCACCGTAACGCGCGAGGTGACCGAGGGCTCGGTCAATACCCATTACCTGATTGAAACCGTCAAAGGGAAATTCCTCGTCAAGGTCGATGAAGTCAAGGGCGAGATGGAGGTGAAGCGTGAGCTTGATCTCCTTGTCTTCCTCCGCAAGCACGGCTTTCCTTGCCCCGTTCCTCTGACGGATCGGCGAGGTCGGCAGTATATCGAGTGGGACGGGAAATCCTTGTCTGTCTATCGTTATATCGATGGACATTTCGTCGAACCTGAAGATCTCACCGCCGGGCAGCTCGAGAACGTCGGGCGGGTGCTGGCGGATCTCCATCTCATCGGCAAGACTTACAAAAAGGGCATCGACAATCGCTTCGGCTTCGAGCGGGTTGCGGAGGTGTATTTCGATGCCCGGGGACGGCTGCCGCACTATTTCAAGAAGATCATCCGCACGCTGGATGAGGAAATCGAGTACCTGAATCACTACCTCGAAGGGAAGCTGCCCAAGGGGATCATTCACGGCGACCTGTTCCACGACAACATCAAGTTCAAGGGCGAAAAGGTAGTTGCCGTGCTGGACTTCGAGGCCGCATGCCGCGGCAAGTTCATCTTCGACCTCGCCACCGCGGTGAACGCTCTGTGCTTTGAAAGCGGCAGCTACTCTCTGAAGAAATTCGAAGCACTGATCGGCGGCTATGAGGCGTTGCGGACGCTCTCGCTCGCCGAGTGGGACGCGTTTCCCAACGAGTTGCGCTTCTCCGCCTTCCGCTTCACAGTGACGCGGTTGCGTGATTTCTTCCTCAATCCGGTTGACGAGCGCCAACGCATCAACAAGGATTTTCAGGATTTCTACGAACGCTTGCGCATTTTGCGACGCGAGCGCGCCGGCGGCATGGAACCGATTCTGATGGCCATGGCGACCGGCTACGACTACCGCAAGTACCAGCGAGTCAAAGCCGTAGAAAAACGCAGCGGTCGCCAAGCAAGACTAACCTGAGGTTCGCCGCCGAACAGGCGGTTGCACACCCACAGGTTTCGGTTAAGATCCACGCTCATGTCCGACGCGTCGATTGAGAAGGCGGTCGAGGATATCCTCCTGCGCCTCGGCGAGGATCCGCAGCGCGAGGGGCTTGTAAAGACGCCCCAGCGCGTGGCGCGCGCGTTGGAGTACCTCACCAAAGGATACACGGAGGACCCCAAGAAGGTCATCAACGGAGCGCTGTTCGTCGAAGACTATTCCGAAATGATCGTACTTCGCGACATCGATTTCTTCTCGATGTGCGAGCATCACATCCTGCCGTTTTTCGGAACGGCGCACGTCGCCTACATTCCCAAGCATCGCATCGTCGGCATCAGCAAGCTCGCCCGTCTCGTCGAGGTGTATTCTCGCCGCTTGCAAGTGCAGGAACGGCTGACGACCCAGATTGCAAACATGCTGATGGACGAACTCGACCCGCTCGGCGTCGGGGTGGTCCTGCGGGCCGAGCACCTGTGCATGCGCATGCGCGGGGTGGAGAAGCAGAACTCCGTGGTGCTCACGAGCGCGATGCTAGGTGTTTTCCGCACCCATCAGGAGACGCGACAGGAGTTCATGACGTTGGTGAACAACGGCACGCGCTGACCCACTAGCGGCGCACCGGATCGGTTGACAGCCTGCGGAGGATTGGCTAAGGCCGTGGGGGAATTGAGTGGTCTGCACGACTGGCGCAACGTGGAATCAACCACGAGGAAGTGCTGACCTTCAGCGGGTCGAACGCCTGGGCCTCTGATGCGTAGAGGTTCAGGCTTTTTTTTGCCGTAGAGGACACCGTGATCAAGAGCTATCTCATCGCCCCAGGGCCCACCCCCGTGCCGCCGCGGGTGCTGCTCGCGATGGCGCAGCCAATCATCCATCATCGCACACCCCAGTTCAGCCAGATTTTCAGCGACGCGAAGCGCGCCCTGAAACAGCTCTTTCAGACAGAGCAGGACGTGCTCATCCTTGCCGCCTCCGGCACTGGCGCCATGGAGGGATCAGTCACCAACCTGTTCTCACCCGGCGATGAAGTGCTGGTGATCAACGGCGGCAAGTTTGGGGAACGCTGGACCAAGATCGCTGCCAGCTACGGCCTAAAGGTCGTCGAACTGAAAGTGGAGTGGGGTCGGAGCGCACGCGGGGAGGACGTTCGACGCCTCCTCGACGAGCATCCTGGAATACGTGGCATCTTCATTCAGGCGAGCGAGACATCCACCGGTGCGCTGCACCCGACGGAGGAGATCGCCCGCCTCACGCGCCAGCGTGACACGTTGTTGATCGTTGATGGCATCACGGCCGTCGGCGTCTTCGATGTGCCAATGGACCGCTGGGGAATCGATGTGCTGATCACCGGCTCACAGAAGGCGCTCATGCTCCCGCCAGGGCTCGCCTTCGTGGCGCTGAGCGAACGCGCTTGGCAGCGCACCACCGCCGCCAAGCTGCCGCGCTTCTACTTCGATTTCGCGCGCGAGCGCGAGAACCTCGCCAAGGATACCACGGCCTGGACACCTGCAATCTCGCTGGTCACCGGGCTGCGCGAGTCGCTGGCAATCATTTTTGAGGAAGGACTCCCGCGCGTCTTTGCCCGACACGCACGCATGGCAGCAGCCGCCCGAGCCGGCGCCACCGCGTTGAACCTCGATCTGGTGGCGCCCGATGCGCCGAGCCCTGCGCTCACGGCGATGTTCGTGCCGCCTAAAGTCGACGGCGGCAAGCTGGTTTCCTATCTGCGCGATCGCATGGGGGTTACGTTCATGGGCGGTCAGGACCAGTTCAAAGGCAAGATCGTACGCATCGGCCACCTCGGATACACCGGCACCTTTGACATCGTCACCGCGATGGCGGCCCTCGAAATGGCCCTCCATCACTTCGGCTATGATGTTGTGCTCGGTCGCGGCGTCGCGGCCGCGGAAGGGGTGCTGATGGCAGGGATGCCGGAGTGATCGTATGTACCGCGTTCTCATCGCTGACAAACTCGCCGCGGCGGGCATGGACATCCTGAGCGCGGCCAGCGATATCGAAGTCGACCAGGCTGTCGGCCTCAAACCGCCCGAACTCGCAGCCAAGATCGGCCCCTACCACGGCCTCATTGTCCGTAGCGGCTCGACCGTGACTGCCGAGGTCATCGCCGCCGCTGCCAATTTGAAGGTGATCGGCCGCGCCGGTATCGGCGTCGACAACATTGATGTCGATGCGGCCACCAAGAAGGGCGTGGTGGTGATGAATACCCCGGCCGGCAACAACATCACCACGGCCGAACACGCCATCAGCATGCTGCTGTCCCTCGCACGGTCCATCCCGCAAGCCACCGCTTCGATGAAGAGCGGCAAATGGGAGAAGGGACGCTTCACGGGCTCCGAGGTTTTCAACAAGACCCTTGGCGTCATTGGCATCGGCAATATTGGCAGCCTGGTTGCCGAACGTGCTCTGGGCCTCAAGATGCGTGTCATCGCCTACGACCCATTCATCTCCCAGGAAGCCGCTCAGCGGCTGGGTGTCGAGATCGTCAGCATGGACGACCTCTATGCGCGCTCCGATTTCGTCACCATCCATACTCCCTTGACGCCGGAGACACGCGGCATGGTCGGCGCAGCGGCCTATGCGAAGATGAAGAAGGGGGTCCGCATCATCAACTGTGCCCGCGGAGGCATCGTCGACGAGGAGGCGCTGGCGAACGCGATACGGGACGGCAAAGTTGCTGGCGCGGCGCTCGATGTCTTTGCGCAGGAGCCACCGCCGCCCGACCACCCGTTGCTCAAGCTCGAGCAGGTCATCTGCACTCCGCATCTCGGCGCAGCCACCGACGAAGCCCAGGTGAACGTCGCCATTGCAATCGCCCAGCAGGTGGTCAACTACCTGTCCCGCGGTGTGATCCAGGACGCCGTCAACGTCCCGTCAATCAGCCCCGAGTTGCTCGAGGTCCTCGGCCCGTACCTTACGCTGTGTGAGAAGCTCGGTGCACTGCAGGCGCAGTTGCTCAAGGCCGCGCCGTACGAGCTCGCCATCGAGTACGCTGGCGAGGTCGCCGACTACGACGTCAAGTCGCTCACGCTCGCGGTCCTGCGTGGCCTGCTGGCGCGTGTCCTCGAGTCGAGCGCTGTCAACTACGTCAACGCGCCGGCGATTGCGCGCGAACGCGGGATCAAGGTTGTCGAGGCGAAGACCACCCAGTCGAAGGGCTTCCTGAACCTCGTCACCGTGCACGTCGGCGGTGCCAAGGGCACCAGCACCGTTGCCGGCGCCATCTTCGGCCAGCGCGTGATTCGCCTGGTACGCATCAACGACTTCTTCCTCGATGCCGATCCCGAGGGCTTCATCCTCATGCTCAATAACCGCGACGTCCCCGGCGTCGTTGGCGCCGTGGGCACATTACTCGGCGAAGCCAAGATCAACATCGCGCGGCTCGAGCTTGGCAGAGAGCGCATCGGCGGCATGGCCATCTCGTTGATCCACGTCGACGATGCCATCCCGGACGCGGTGCTCGAGCGGCTGCGCACGCTGCCCAACATCGTCTCGGCGCAGCTCATCAAGCTCTAGCCGTTCCAATGATCGTCCCAACGTGGGCATGGGAAGCTGACTAGTCATGCCAGCGGTCGTCGTGGTCGGCGCCCAATGGGGCGATGAAGGCAAGGGGAAGGTCGTCGACCTCCTCGCCCAGCACGCCGACATCATTGCCCGCTACCAAGGCGGCAACAACGCCGGCCACACGCTGGTCGTCGACGGACGCAAGACCGTGCTGCACCTAGTGCCGTCCGGTGTTCTGCACCCTGGCAAAGTCTGTGTCATCGGCAATGGCGTGGTGATCGATCCCGCCGTATTGCTGACCGAGATCGACGAGCTACGCCAGCGCGGCTGCCTGAAGAGCGACGACCTGCTGAAGATCAGCGATCGTGCCCATCTGATCATGCCCTATCACCGTGCCATCGATCAGGCGCGCGAACGCTTGCGCGGAGAAGGCCGCATCGGCACCACCGGTCGCGGCATCGGCCCGACATACGAAGACAAGATGGCGCGCATCGGCATCCGCGTTGCCGACTTCTTCGACGACGACACCTTCACCGACGCCCTGCGGCGCACGATCGAGGAGAAGAACGCGTACCTCAGTGGCATGCTGAAAGAGCAGACCCTCGATTTCGAAGCGATCCACCGCCAGTATCGGGCCTTTCGGCAGCGCCTGGCGCCGTACGTCTGCGACACCGCCGTGTACCTGCACGCCGCGTTGCACGGGTCGAAGCGCGTGCTGCTCGAGGGCGGACAGGGCACCATGCTCGACGTCGACCACGGCACATACCCGTACGTCACCTCGTCGAACACCGTCGCCGGCGCCGCGTGCACCGGCACGGGCATCGCCCCCAATCAGATCACCAGTGTCATCGGCATCGTGAAGGCCTACACGACCCGTGTCGGCAGCGGACCGTTTCCAACCGAGCTGCACGACGACCTCGGCAAGAAGCTGCGCCAGGACGGCGACGAGTTCGGCGCCACCACCGGACGTCCGCGCCGCTGCGGCTGGTTCGACGCCGTCGTCGTCCGCCACGCCGTGCGCCTCAACGGCATGAGCGGGTTGGCGCTCACCAAGATCGACGTGCTCACGGGATTCGACACCATCCGCATGTGCACCGGCTACGAGTTCAACGGGCAGCGCCTGGCTGATTTCCCGGCGAGCAGCGCGGTACTGCGCGCAATCCAGCCCATTTACGAGGAGTGGCCCGGATGGAAAGAGCCGTTGAACAAGGCGCGCTCGTTGAGCGACCTGCCGGCCAACGCGCGTGCCTACATCCGCCGCTTGGAGGAAGTTACGGGCGCCCCAATGACGATGGTATCGGTCGGTGCAGGGCGCGATGAAACGATCCTGCTGCGCAATCCGTTCGCCGCGACGTAGGCTAGAAGGAAATTCCCAACTGGCCGGTCACCGCCTTCACCACTGGCGGTGACTGACCAACCAGCGTGCTGGCATCGTGCACGCCGCCGGTGGCAACGACGTTCGGCAGCACGGCCGGCGCGCACTCGGGACGCGGAACGCTCGCTCCCGCCACCAACGGATGGCTCACCGCGGCGCTCTCGAAACGGCCGCCGCCAATGAAGCTGAATCCTTCCAGCTGCTGGCGGAAGAACTTTTCGTTGAACCGCCTCGGCGTCGTCGGCAGCTGCCCCTTGGCCACCGTCGTCGACTCGTTGGCAGTGATGATCACTCCAGGACCGGATGGATCCAGCAGGCTGTGCACCTGCACCTGGCCGCTGAACCCCAACACCTCGGTGACCGCATCGTCCGGATCATAGCTGACCGTGAACTCCGTACCGCGCACCCCGGCGACTGCGGTCGCCGTCTTTACCTCGTAGCTGGTACCCGGCCGGCCATAGTAGTCGCTGACGATACTGTTGAGCTTGCCGCGCACGAGATCGAAATACGAGCGTGTCTTGTTGCTCGCCGGATCGAAGACCTGCTCGTTGACGACCACCAGCGACTGTTCAGATACCGCCAGCACACTGTCGTCCTGAAACACGACCTTCAGCCGCCCGCGTTTCCCGGTGCGCAGCTGGTCACCCTGCTCGATGGGCGCACCGATCGTCGCCGATGTCCACTCGCCGTTGCGGCCAATGTCCGCCGTGCCGTCGAGCTCTGCGACCGTACCGACCTCCTGAGCGGCAGCCGGGAAGGCGAAGAGCAGCAGAGCCACCAGCATTCCGAAACGCGGTCGACCCATCGTTAGAACCTCACTTCCAGCGCGATCGAGCCGATCTCTCGGGTGTAGTTGTACAGGGGATTGATCGAGCTGTTGAAGTCACCGAAGAAAGCTCCTGTCACCGTAAGATACTCGTTGAGCGGCCGGCTCACAAGCACGGTGGCCTGGTGATCTTCATCGCGCCGCCCATCACTGGCAAGCACCGAGTAGCGTTCGCGGTGGTAGCTGTACCCGGCGTACGAGGAGATGTCGTATGGAAACAACCACCCGAAGCCCACGGAGATCTCGTGGCCGTTGTACGCGTACTGGTTGGCGCACTGGCCCGGCGGGCCGGACTCGCCGGGGCGACAGTTAACGTTATCTCGCGCGGCCAGCGGCTGCTCGCTATCGAACCGATAGCCGACGGAGACGAAGTCGTTGGGTGCCTTCAGGTAGTAATACTGCTGGACGCCGGTCGCGTAGTTGAAGCCGTCGCGCACCTCGTAGCTCGGGTCGAGGAAATCCCGCCGCCGCATGCGGAAGAACGCCTCGGTGCGTCCCCAATCCCTCTCTGGAATGCCAATCCACGGGAACGCGTTGACTTCTTGCAGGAAGTTGTTTCCCGCCAGCAGGTAGTAGTCGTAGCGCCCGGAGATCCCGTAGTCGAAGAGGCCGGCCGTACCGACGAGCTGGATGTTCGGTCCGTTGTCGTTGAGATCAAAATCCCCCAGGTCGAAGTACACACTTTGGAAGAACTCGTAGCCGACCAACAGCTCTGCGTCCTCGGCGCGCCAGACGGCGTACGTCGCGTTGAGGTCAACGGTGACGCCGGCAGATGATTGATGGCTGATCCCAGGAACAATGACGTTGCCGCCCGGGGCCAGGACGACGTTGCTGTCGTACATGAAACCGACCCTGCCAAAGCCCTCGAACGCCGGACGTTCCAGTTGCTGGATCTTTGCGAGAAACGTGGTCGCCTGGCGTCCCATCTCCGAGTTCGGGCTGCTGTTCGCGACCTCGGTAAAATGCTCGATCGCCGAGTCGGTATAGCCTTGGCGATAGTTTGCGACGCCTTCGTAGTACGTGGCGGCGGTCTTCAGTGCCGGGTCGCGTGCCGCGGCGCGGGCGAAGTTGGCCCGCGCCACTTCGATGTCGTTGAGCCGCAACTGCGCTATGCCCAAGAACAACGAGGCTTGCCCGTCAAACTCGGCATTGCGCTGCGCTTGCACGAGCACCGGGATCGCGTCGCGATACTTTCCGGTCTGCACCAGCGCCACGCCCAGATCGAGCGCCGCTGCATCGAGGTCGGGTTGCGCCGCGAGCGCGGTGCGCAAGTCGCTGATCGCGCCGTTGAGGTCGCCGAGCCGGGAGCGTGTGACGCCGCGGTAGTAGCGCGCGTACACATCGCTCCCGTCGGCGGCGACGGCCTTGTCGAAGAGTTCGAGCGCCTTGGTATAGCGCCCGGCGTGGAACTCCACCAAGCCCAATGCCTGCAACTGCCGGGACTCTTGCGACGCTTCTGCAACAACGGGGAGGAACCAGATGCTCAGGACGACAACCAGCACGCGCCTCATCGCACCGTCCCGACCACGATGTCCGTCGGCGTTTGCCCGACAGCGACCACCGCGGCGATCACCCGGTTGAACGACTGATCAATCACCGACACGGTATTGGCGTACGAGTTCACCACGTAAACCCGCGTCCCATCTGGTGTGACCGCCACGCCCCGCGGCTGGGCACCAACATCGATCGTCGCCACAACGAGACGCGAGCGGGTGTCGATCACCGAAACCGAATCGCTGTTCTCGTTGGTGACGTACGCAAACTTTCCATCCGGAGTGATTGCCACCCCCTCCGGCTGCAGCCCGACACCCACGCTGGCTACAGCCTGATTCGAAGCCAGGGCGAGTACTGAGACCGTATTGGACTGTGCATTGGCTACATAGGCAAACATTCCGTCGGGCGTGACAGCAATGTCCTGCGGCTGCGCGCCAACGGGAATCGTGCCGGTGACGGTATTGGATGCCGTGTCAATCACCGACACGGTGTTGTCGAACTCGTTGGTGACGTACACCGCGCCGCCACTCGGGCTGACCGCGCCGCGCACGGGCATCGTGCCGACCGCCACACTCTTGACGACCCGCTGCCGTGCGGTGTCGACGACGGAAACACTGTTGTCCAGCTGGTTCAGCACATATGCGAAGCTCCCGTTGGGGAGTACGGCGACGTCGGCCGGGCGACTACCCACGGCAATGCTGCGCACGGCTCGATTGGTACGTGTGTCGATCACCGATAGTGAATCGGATAGCTGGTTGGTCACGTACAGAGAGCGGCCATCCGACGCCAGCGCCATGCCCGCTGGTTGGTTTTCTACAGGGATGGAGCCGATGACCGTATTCGTCACCGGGGCGATGATCGACACGTTGTTCCCGATATAGTTGGTCACGTACGCCAGCAGCTGCGGCGACGGTGTCGCCGTGGCCGTCGGCGTCGGTGTCACGGTCGGGGTTTGCGTTGCCGTTGCCGTCGGCGTGTTCGTTGGCGTCGGCGTCGGCGTGAAGCTCGCCGTCGCCGAGGAGGTTGCCGTCGGGGTTGGTGTGGCTGTTGGCGTCGGCGTGCTGGTGGGCGTTGATGTCGGCGTCGGCGTACGCGTGAGTGTGGGCGTGGCGCTCGCTGTCGGCGTAGACGTCGGCGTTGCTGTCGAGGTGTGGGTGGGGGTCGGCGTACGTGTCGGCGTCGCCGTCGGGGTATTCGTCGGCGTCGGCGTCGCGGTGGGAGTCTCGGTCGCCGTCGGTGTTGGCGTCCGCGTCGGCGTCGCCGTCGGTGACGCTGGGACCACCGTGAACCCATACGTTAGATCCAGCAGGCTTGGTGGCGTGGCAAGGTTGCTCGCCTGCACGTGGACGCGCACGCTGCCGGGGGCGGGCATCAAGGCAGCGCTCGTCGCAACAAAGCCGCTGACCTTGAACGCCCCGCCTGTGCTACACGGCGCTGCCGTCGCATCGTCACAGGCAGTGAGTGTGAGGGGCAGGGGGCCGAAGGCACCGTTGTTCTGCGCAAACTCAGCGGCGATCGAGTTCCCATCGATGCGGTTCACCGCATCGGCGATGGTGAACCCAACGACAACCGGCGGCGACACCGCGTCGCCGGTGTCGGGGCTGGCGTTGAAGAGAAAGGGCATGGACGGCACCTCGATCTCGCCCCCGCCCGTACGGGTTCCCGCGACGATGGCAACATCCGCCGGCGGGCTCTCGAAATTGGGTGCCGCCGGCCGAGTGGGATCACACGCCTGCCCGACGCCCGGCGGAGCGGTCGCGCACGTGCCCGTTGTCCCGGCGGGAGCGGGCGCAAAGCTGCCGGCAAAACCCGCGAGCGTCAACTGCCCCGGTCCTTCGATGAGCCCATCCAAGACCAACAGACGTTGCCCTGTGGAGGGATCAACAGGGACGCGGGTGGGATCGACGGCAAGACAGCAACCTGACCCGTTGGCACCCGCAAATGTGATGCGCACTGTCTTGACCGACGGCGGAAGCGCCGTACCCGTCCCCCCACCTGCTTGCTGCCAGCGAGCGCGCACCGACAGACTCCCAGAACCACCGCCGGACGACCCACCGCCGCCTCCGCAACCACCGCTCGCCAGCCCGCAGGCTGCCAGAGCGAGCACGGCCAACGCCCTCCCCGACCCCTGCCATCCTTGCTTCATCACTGCCCAAAAAACCTGCCTCGACTTAAAGCAAATGGCACGTAAAGTAAACCCAATTCCGCTGCGGCTGCCGTGCCCATCCGCTTGCGATAGATGCCGGGGCAACGCCGCATTTAACCTTTGCCGTCGGCCCCTCGTCTCACTACTGAAAGAAGGGGCAAAGACCATGCAGCCAGCGATCTGGGCGCGGGTCGTCCAGGATCAGGGCCGTCACCACATCTGCCGACTGAAGCACCGCGAACGGGAGGTGTCCCTGACCTGAGGATGATTGCAAGCGCTGCAGGATGCCGGTAAGGCGAACCCGTGAGTGCACGCCGTGCCACGGCACGCGTCACCCACCCGAGACCCTATACCAACGTGAAGCCGGCTCCGGCAGAGGACGATGCGGTGCTCATTCGGGGGACGCTCGCCGGGCGGCGCGCGGACTTCGATGTCCTCGTCCAACGCTACCAAAAGATGCTGTACGCTTTCGTTTACCGCTGCGTCCACGACCATGAGCAGACGGCGGACGTCGTGCAAGCCACGTTCTTGCAGGCCTACGTGCACCTGGCCCAGTTCTCGGGACGATCGACCTTCAAGACCTGGCTGCATCAGATTGCCCTGAACCGGTGCCGGCAGATGCACCGCTCGGCTCACAGCCGGCAGCATGTCCCGTTGGACGAAACGCACGCTGCGACCCTGGCGGCGCCGGACACGACCGAGCACAATCCTGGCGTCAAGAACCTCCTGGAGCGGCTGATCGCACGGCTGCCGTTGCGGCAGCGCGCGGTGCTCACGCTGCGCATCTTCAGCGACCTGCCGTTCAAGGAGATCGCCCGCGTCGAAGGGATCACCGAAAATTCCGCCAAGGTCAACTATCATCACGCCATTGCGCGTCTACGACACTGGCTGCGGGAGAGGGAGTCATGAGGCGTTGGAGCTGCCGCCGCTACCAGCCGTGGCTTGTGGATCACGCCGACGGCGTCCTCGATGCCGGACGCCGGCAGCCACTCGAGCGACATCTGGCCCGCTGCGCGGACTGCCGCGCTGATCTGGAGGCGCTGCGCACCCTGCCCACCGCGCTGCAAACCTCGAGCGTTCCCGATCCGGGCGTCGCTTTCTGGCTGCAGCAACGCGAGGAGATTCGTCGAACGATCCGCAACCTGCCGCCACCGCGCCCCGGATGGACGATCGACTGGCTGCGCGAGTTGCTGCAGCTGAGCCCGTGGCGCTACCCGATCGCTGCAAGCCTAGCACTGTTGCTGGCCCTGGCAGTTTATCGGATCGCCCAGCAACCCCCCGAGTCGGTCGGCGCTTCTCTGGCGGCACAGCTTGCGGCGCTCGATACCGATGCACTGCTTGCGTTGGGCGAGCTTGCCCAAGCGGTGACGGCGGCCGACGATGTCCTCGACTACAAGCCGGCGCACCGCGAGGTCGAAGTCGCGGCCCTTGCCGTCGCCGAGATCGTCGGTCCGCACCCGTTGGTACATGTGCCGGATGAAAGCGAGCTGGACGATGCAGACCTCGAGGGAGTGGATGATCTGATCGGCACTGTTGGATGATGTTCAACGTACGCCTTCGAACGGAGGAGCCATGAGAAGAACGCTTGCACTGACGACCGGCATGACGTTCGCCGCGCTGTCACACCTCGCCTACGCCCAGCCCACGCAGGGGCCGCGTCCCGAGGAACCGCCGCGCCGCGAACGCGCCCGCACCTTTCTCGTGCTGCGTATCGTCGATGCGTTGAATCTCAACGAGCAAGATGCACTGAAGGTCAGCAACATCGTGCGCCAGTCTGACGAGCGCCGCCAGCAATTGGTGAAGGAACGCCAAGGCCTCGAGGAGCAGCTGCGTGCGGCGCTGGCGAAGAGGCCGGCTGACGCTGCCGTGCTCAGCAAGTTGGTCGGCGACTGCAACGCCATCGACCAGAAGATCGCGCTGATTCCCGAGGACACATTTCACGAGATGCAAAAGTTTCTGACAGTGGAGCAGCAAGCCCAGCTGATGCTGTTCCGCCGCGAGCTGCAGGGAGAGATCCGCCGCGCTATCCAAGGACGCCGCGGCGGCGGTGGCCGCCGCGGCCGGCCGACAAATCCGACCGAGGAACACCAGTAACCTGCCCCATGCTTCCCCTGCGCCCGTGGAAAGGGATTGGCGCGCCGCTACGGCGCCGCGGGCGTTGACGTGGTTGCCGCCGCGGCTGGCCAGACGATGCCTGATGGCCGCGGTAGGAAGACGGGGTCAAACAGCTCCGCGGGGAACGTCGGACTCTGAGTCCACGTCAGCTTGAAGGTGCTCTGCGTGCGCAGCTTGAAACTTTCCATCGTGATGGTCGTCGGCATCCACTTGCGTCCGACCAACACGTGGTCGCTATCCTGCCGCATCTTCACCAGGTTGTTGAGCGTCTCGTGGTAGTAGAGGATTTTCATCGGCACCCTCTTCTCGCGGTCGAAGGTGATGACCACGAGGCTGTACTGCGAGGTGCGTGGGAAAAGCGTCACGGTCACCTCGGCGCCGGTCTCGTCCGAGATGCGCGCGCCCTGGTAGCGCGCCATCCGAAACGGTTCGAGGTCCTCACGCGTGAAATCGCTGTCGGCGAATGCCGCCTCCGACGGGAACGGTTCCGCCTTGGCGGCACCCTTGGTGAACCGATACGCCTGATCGCCACTGCCGGTCAGCAACGCTTTTGTCCCCTCCTCGCGCAGCTCGACGTAGGTGTTGGCAACCGGGCGCAGCAACATCACCACCTGGTCGCGGCGTGTGCCAGTGCTCGACGTGACGGTAAACTCGCCGTCGCCGCGTAACGCGGCCGCCAGCTCGGCCGTCTCCTCGGCGCCATGGAGAAACTGGTCCAGATTTTCCACTTCGGCACGCGCCGCAGCGGCAGTGAGCATCATCAGCACGGCGACGATCATCGTGGTCCGCATGCCCTCTCCTCGTATCGCCTATTGGATCCACTACCGGCTACAGGTGCAGCACCGTGGCCAGCTGCTCTGGGGCGAAACGGATGCCGATGTAGAACGGGCCAAACAGCCCGTAGATGGCGCTCGCCGGATCGTAGCGCAGTTCATAGACGATATCGCGGATCGCCTTGAGGTCGCGCGAGAACAGCGTGACCCCCCACTCCCAGTCGTCGATGCCCGTGCAGGTCGTGATGAGCTGCGTCACCCGATCGGCGAAGCGCCGGCCAGCGTTGCCGTGCGCAATCATGTACTTCTTGCGTTGCTCGAACTCGAGCCGGTACCAGTTGTCCTGGTCACGCCGTGCCTTCGCCATCGGGTAGAAGCAAAGGATCGGATAGTTGTCCGGCAACCGCGGATGGATGCGCGACTCCGCGTACATCGCCGTACGCTTCTTGAGAGCGGCAAAGCGTGTTGCAAACTCGGGCATGCCGGGATCGAGCTTCTCCTCTTCAAGGAGCAGCCTTGTCCAATCCTGCTCGTTGGTGATGTACTCGCTCGACTCGGTCATCGAGAGAAACTCGTAGGCCGGCTTGAAGCAGGCGCCGAGCACGGTGGCGGGGATCTCCTGAGTCAACTGCTGCAGCCGCCACAAATCGGGATGCACGGCCATGAAGCCAACGTCGGACTTTGTCACCCCGGCGAAGGCAATGAGTTGCAACCCCTCCTCTGACGCGCGCGCGCCCAACCAGCCGCCAAACTCCTCGACCGCGGCGCTCCGTTCGGCCGCGGTGAGGCGCTGCCAGCGCTTGCGTTCAATGCGGTAGAAGAGATGCAGCACCGCCCAGCCGCCAGACGCTACCAATCCACGTGGGTGCTCAGCCATACGCGCTCTCCGTCATGCGTAGCTACGTAATGCAGCGCGCGCCGTGGTTCAACCGCAGCGCGGCGCCGCCGCGCGGAGCGCCCCGTGGATGGGCGCTCCGCAGCTGCGCATCGACTGCGTTGCCCGACTCCTCCGACCCCTCGACTGGACTTTATTAACCTCGACCCCTCGTCTATCTTGCCGCGCCATGAAGTGGCCGTTCGTTCGCTTTGGACTGGTCTTCTTCCTGTTTCTGCTCGGCTTCAGTGTGCTGAGTGTGGCGACCAATCTGCAGAATCACCTGCACCTCGCCGAGAACGGCATTGCCGGCGCGGCGACGTGGCTGGCCCACAGTGTCGGGAGCGTGGCGGTCGTCAACGAGAACATCATCAGCGTGAGCGGGCTCAGCCTCGACATCAACCATGAGTGCACCGGGGTCTTCGTGCTGTTCGTGCTGATCAGCTTCATCGCCGCGTACCCGGCGCGCTGGACCATCAAGGTGCTCGGCATCCTCATCGGCGTGAGCGTCCTCACGCTCATCAACGTTTTGCGCATCGTCACCCTGGTGCGCATCGTGGAGTTCTATCCCGGCCTCTTCGTCTACTTTCACGAATATGTGTGGCAGGGCGCCTTCCTGATGTTGGTGACCCTGTACGCGCTCACCTGGGTAGAGTGGGCGCGCCGATGAAGTGGCGGTTTGCGGCAAAGTTCCTCCTCAGCTTCGCCGCGCTGATGGTCCTGTGGGCGCGGATCGACTTCGGCAGCTACTACCGCAGCGCGGCACTTGCCGTCGTGCAGTTCTTCAGCCCGCTCGTGAATGGCTGGCAGCTGGAACACGACCGACCGGGTGCCGTTGCCGACATCGTCTTCCGTTCCGGGACTAGTGAGTTGCCGATGCTGTTGCAGCTGCCGGCGCTGTCGATGGGGCTGGTGCCATTCGTGTCGTTGGTGGTGGCGACGCCGGGCCAGAGCGCGAAGCGCATGGCCCTCAATGTCGCGCTTGGCAGTGTGCTGTATTTCCTGATCCATGTGCTTGTCATCCTCGCCTACCCGCTCATCATGGACCGACCGAGCGCGGTCAAGGACACCCTCGGCGTGTTCACCGGCTTGCTGGCGTTTGTGGTGGCGCCGCTGGGGCTGTGGTTCGTGCTGACGTACTCCGCTCTGCGCTCGCTGTGGCAGTTGGGGCAAGAGGAGCCGGAGCCGCGACGGGTTCGTAAAACGTAAGGCGTAAGGAGGATCAGAGCTCGCTTACGTCCTACGCTTCACGTTTTACGCGTTCGAGAAAGTCCACGATCGGCACTTCCACATGCGTGCCGCTGACCGCGTTGATCTGACGCGCTGCGGACGGACTGGTGACGTTGATCTCTGTGAGATGTCCGTCGATCACGTCGATTCCCACCAGCCAGAGTCGATGCTGCAGCAAGCGCGGTTTCACCGCCGCGATGATCTCGTGTTCCCGTTCCGTCAATCGCGTGGCCGCGACGCGCGCGCCTTGATGGATGTTTGCCAAGTGGTCGCGGCTGCGGGGAATGCGATTGACGGCGCCGACGGACTCGCCGGCCAGGAGCAGTATCCGCTTGTCACCGGCGGTGACGCCTTCAAGAAACTGCTGCGCCATCACCGGCCGTCCAGCGTGCGCCGCGAGGTGGGCGGCAATGCGCTGCGGCGCGTGTTCCGCGTCAACCAATGCAATGCCACGGCCGCTGCAGTCTTCCAGGGGCTTCAAGACCACGCGACCATGGGAGCGCGCGAACGCCACCAGACGTCCGGCGTCGCTGCTGATCAGCGTCGCCGGCGCGAACTGCGGCCAGCTCAACGGCCAGAGTTTCTCGTTCACGGTGCGCAGGCTGACCGGATCGTTGACCACCGGAACGACGGCGGCGGCACGCTCCAGGACGAAGGTGGCGGCCAGGTACGCCGTGTCAACCGGCGGATCCTTGCGCATGAGGACGAGATCGAACTCCGTGAAGGCGCAATCGACGGCCGCGCCCAGTTCGTAGAACCGTTGCCCGGAGGGGCGCAGGCGGATGGTCGCGGCGCGCACGCCGGCCCCCGACTCGGTGAGGTAGAGATCGGCCAAGGTGGCCACCGCAGTGCTGTGCCCGCGGCGCGCCAACTCCTCCATGAGCAGCAATGAGGTCTCGGTGGTTAGGTTCAGCGTCTCGAGCGGATCGATCACGAAGAGGACGCGCATGGTGGCAGGTACGGCTCAGCGGCGGCTGGCATTGATTGGGCGCGAGTTGCAGTGCTTCGCGCCGGTTTCATTTCGAGATGATGTGCCGAGATACCGAACGGCGTGGCGACCGTCAACCTTGGCGCCCCAGGGCTGGTCAGCAACGGCGCCCGGGCGGTCGAGAATTGTCTTGTCTGATTTGGTGAAATTGGTTAGGGTCCGAACACCGCCCGGCGCTGAAGGACGGGCGGCTGTTTGTAGCCGGCGCGCAGTGGGAGAGCAAAGATTATGGAAGACCGGTATCCGTACATTCGCTTCGTCATCGATGCTGCGCAGCTCATAGCCGGCGCGGTGGCCTTGGTCATCGTGCTCTGCGGTCTGGTGAGTTCATGCCACCACGGAGGCTTCGGCGGCGTCGTGTCGTTCGTGATCACCCTGGCGTTGGCCGCCCTGGCGTACGTTGTCGTGATGATCAAGATCGAGGTGTTGCGCGTACTGCTGGACATCGAACAGACGACGCGTCTAGCGCGCCCAACGCAGACGTCCGGCTCGCCACCACCTGCCGGAACGCCGTCGTAGGGAATGGCCCACCGCTTGCGCGGCAAGATCCTGGCGTTCATACGCAGCCAACGGGTCGCGCGCCTGGCGAGCGTGGGCCCCGACGGGACGCCCCACAACGTGCCGATTTGCCCGGTTGTGCTGAGCAGCAAGATCTACTTCGCTTCCGAACGCGATGCCCGCAAGGTACGCAACATCCAGCAGAACCCGCGGGTGGCGTTGGCATTCGATCACTACGGCGAGAATTGGCAGCGCTTGGCCGGCGTGATGATCGTGGGCACCGGCGTCGTGAGCGCACAGGGCGCCATGTTTCGCCGCGCGCGCCAGGCGCTCTATCGCAAGTATCGTCAGTACGCGCGCATCTCGCCCATCTCAGAAGGCGACTCCGTCATCGTCTGCGTCACGCCGACGGCCAGTTACTCCTGGGGCCTGTGAGTGAAGCGCCTGTGTGCTCGCGATAGCGCTCGCCGTGTGCACTTGAGTGTCGGCTAGGAGTTGAATCACATGCATATCCGTTTCACGCTGGCGGTGTCCCTCGTGTGCTGTGCGGTTTTGCCCGCTGGTGGCCGCGTGGCGCTGGCGCAATGCGTCGGCGACTGCGATGGCAACGGCGTCGTCACCGTCAATGAGCTCATCACGCTGGTCGACATCGCACTCTCGAACGGCGACGTGTCGACATGCCCGAGCGGCGACGCCAACAGCAGCGGCACGATCGAGATCACCGACATCGTCCACGCCATTACGGATGACTTGAATGGGTGCGAGCCGTGGGTGCTGCAGGAGCCGAGTCCGACAGGGAACGATGTCTACGGTGTCACCTTCCTCGACCTCAACCAGGGCTGGACCGTCGGTGGATTCGGCGACATCCTGCACACCACCGACGGCGGACAGACATGGGATTTCCAGTCGACCGATGCCATCACCGCCGACCTCTTCGGCGTGAAGTTCGTCGACCCACAGAACGGCTGGATCGTCGGTGCTGACACCGACACGTCCACGAATGCCGCGATTGGCAGGATTTACGGCACGAGCGATGGTGGAAATACCTGGGCGCTGCAAACTACCGGGATCGAAAGCAGCGTCGTTGGAGTTGACCTGAACGCCGTCGACTTCGTCGACACCTCCAACGGATGGGCGGTCGGTACGTCGGGCACGATCGTGCATACCACCGACGGCGGCGCGAACTGGGCGGTGCAAACCAGCAACACGGACGGCGATCTCAACGCCGTCGACTTCTTCGATGAGCACAATGGTTGGGCGGTCGGCAACACGGGGACGATCCTGAACACCACCGATGGCGGCACAAATTGGCGCTTGCAGACGAGCAACACCGGGCGCGACCTGTTCGGTGTGGCCCTCCTCACCACGACCCTCGGCGTCGCCGTCGGCGGCAACGGGACGGTGGTGCGCACGACTGACGGCAGCACGTGGACACCGGTGACGTCCGCCACCTCCAATGCCTTGTTCGGCATCAGCTTTGCGGACGGCCAGAATGGATGGGCGGTCGGTGATGTCGACGACACCACCGGCTTGGCCACGATCGTCCACACCACCAACAGCGGCGGGACGTGGGCCTCACAGGAGAGCAACAACACCAACGCGCTGGATGCGGTTTCTGCGGTCGACCCACAAAATGCGTGGGCGGTGGGCGATGGCGGCACCCTGCTGCACACCGTGGATGGCATGAGTTGGCCTTCACAGAATCCCACGACGACCAACTCGCTGTTCGGCGTCGCCTTCCCGACCCTCACCGACGGCTATGCCGTCGGGGACGTGGGCGCCATCGCCCGCACCTCAGATGGTGGGAACACCTGGGCGACGCAGCCGTCCCGAACCCTCATGGGCCTGTTCAGCGTCTCCTCCGTCGACCCACAGCTCGCGTGGGCGGTGGGCGAAAGCGGGACGGTTCTCATCACCGGCGATGGCGGGGCCACGTGGCAGCCACCCGCGCAAGGCAGCGGCACCACCTCCTCCCTCTTTGGTGTCAAGTTCGTCGACGGCGATTCGGGTTGGGCGGTGGGCGAGAATGGGACGATCATCCATACTACGGACTCTGGCAACACCTGGGGCAGTCAACAGAGCAACACCACGCAGTCGTTGAGTGGCGTCACATTCCTCGACGACCAGAACGGCTGGGCCGTGGGGGATCTCGGCACGATCTTGCATACCACCAACGGCGGCGACAAGTGGACGGCGCAAACCAGCAACACACAAGAATCGCTCTACGCCGTGACGTGCGCCAATCCGAGCGTGTGCTGGGCCACTGGTGGAACGCAGGATGCCACGAACCCGACCCAGGTGATCTTGAAGACGATCAATGGCGGCGAGGTGTGGACCTTACAGACGGGTGACCCGATCGCCACGGTGCCGCTGTTCGGTGTGACCAACATCGATACGCAGACGGCATGGGCGGTGGGCGACTTTGGCATCATCATTGGCACCACCGATGGCGGTACGCATTGGGTCTTTCAGGAGAGCGGTGTGCTCGATGCGCTCAACGCAGTGGCGTTCGTCACCGCCCAAAGCGGCTGGGCGGTCGGCGATCGGGGCACAATCGTCGTGACAACGTACGGCGGGCTTTGAGCCACAGTCGCACCGACTCTCAGGCGTCACTCACTTAGTAAGGAACTCGCACACCATATCGAGTGCGCTACCCTTCAGCGTGGCTGATCGCTGCGTGGGGGCAATTCCGCGGGCCCGAACGCATTGATTCGCACACCCATTACAGTCATGTAACCAGAGACGATGAACCAAGCGGTTGCCATGCTGCGTCCGGCACTGATTGTTCACGGCGGTGCCGGGGTTGCAGTGCCGCAGATCGCTAGCGAACAGCACGCCGGTTGTACTGCTGCCGTCGCGGCGGGATGGCGGCTGCTCACCCAGGGCGCCAGCGCTCTCGACGCGGTATGTGCAGCGGTTGCGGCCTTGGAGGAGGCCCCAGCGTTCAATGCGGGCGTGGGGTCGTGCCTGACCAGCGCCGGCACGGTCGAGATGGATGCCAGTGTGATGGAAGGCAGCCGCGGCCGCGCCGGTGCGGTGGCGGTTGTCTCTCGCGTGCTGCATCCGGTGCAGCTGGCGCGTGCCATCATGGAGGATGGCCGCCACGTGCTGCTCGCCGGGCCTGCCGCGGAGAGCTTTGCGAGCGCGCAAGGTATCGCGCTGTGCGAGCCAGCGGCGCTGGTGACCGAGGGCCAGTTGCAGCGCTGGCACCAACGCAGCAGCCCGGAGAGCGGGGGCACGGTGGGCGCGGCGGCGGTGGACCGGGCAGGACATGTTGCGGCAGCGACGTCTACCGGCGGCACGTTCTTCAAGCTCCCGGGACGCATCGGCGACTCGGCAATTGTCGGTGCCGGCACATACGCCGATGACGCTCTCGGTGCAGCGTCGGCGACAGGCAACGGCGAGGCCATCATGCGTGCCGTCCTCACCAAGTATGTCGTCGACGCGCTACGCGACGGCAGCGAGCCAGTCGCCGCCGCGCGGCGCGCGGTGCAGTATCTCGCGCGCCAAGCCGCCGGCTCGGGCGGCGTCATCGTGGTCGACCCCCTCGGACGTTTCGGCTATGCCTGCAACACGCCGCATATGAGCGTTGCCTACATGCGTTCCGATCTTCCTGCCCCTGTCGTTCATCCATGATCAAGCAGCGTCGCGGCCTCATATCGCGCGTCGGACACTGGCTGTGGGGCCTGGCCGCAGATCTGGCCATCTTCGTCATCACCGTCTGGTGGGGCACGCTCGCCATCCTCGTCGTCCTGGTCACCCGTCGCGGCTGGGCGGTCGACGCCTTTGGCCGCATCTGGGGGCGGTGGATCCTCAAGGTGTGCGGCATTCATGTCGATGTCGAAGGGGTCGAGCACCTCGATCGCCACCGCTCCTACGTCATTGTCTCCAACCACCTCAGTAACTTCGACATCTTCGCGACGCTCGGGGCCGTGCCACTCGACATTCGCTTCGTCGCCAAGAAAGAGCTGTTGCGGCTTCCCGTCTTCGGGCAAGCGCTGGCGTTGAGCGATCATATCGTCATCGATCGGTCGAATCCGGAGGCCGCCATCACCCGCATCAACGAGCGCGTCGCCGCGCAGATCAACAGCGGTTTCTGTCTTCTTTTCTATGCCGAGGGGACGCGCAGTCGGGATGGCAAGGTGCATGAGTTCAAAAAGGGAGGAGTCACCCTGGCGCTGCGCACCGGTCTCCCCATCGTGCCCATGAGCGTCAGCGGCACGCGTAAGTTCCTGCCGCGCAGCCACGTCATCATCCGGCCGGGGGGCCGCGTGAAGATCGTGCTCGGTCGTCCGATCGCAACCCGGGACTACCCGCACGAACGGCGCGATGAGCTGAACCAGCGAGTGCGCGATGCCATCGTCGCAAACTACATCGAGGACTACTGACCAGACGGTGCACAGCCGCAGGGTGACGACACGTGAGCGCGTTTGAAACGACCCTGACGGTACCGCTCCCATGGCTCGCGGCGCAGCTGGCAGAGCTGCCCGCCGCGCCGCTGCGCCGGGCGCTGGTGCTGGTTGCCGCCGAACGTCAGGCGCATGCCGTGCGCCGTCACGTTGCGGTTGAGCTGCAGAAGCCGGAATGGCTCACGGGCGTGCGGTTCTCGCGCCCGGCTGCTGCGGCGCGCGACATCCTGCTGCGCTGCGGACACGTGCGGCTGCCGGGCTGGGAGGAGGTGCGGCGGCTGCGCATCCTGCAACTGTTCGAGTCCGCGGCGCTGGCGGGCGAGTTGCGCTACTTCAACGCTGAACAGTTGTGCTCGGGACAAGGCTACGTTGACGCCTTTGCGCGCACGATCGGCGACTTGGAAGCAAGCGGCCTCGATGCCGCGCTGGCACACTCGGTGGCGCAAACCCTTGAAGCGCAGGAGCCGCTCGCCGCACGTCGCCTCCACGATGTCGCCGTCGTCTGGCAGGCGGCCGATGCCGGCGAACGGATGCTGGCCACCAGCGCCCAAGTGCTGATCGAGGCAGCCGAGGTGGCCGCGGCCTGCCCGCCGCGGCTGGCACCTCTTGGTCGTGTCTTCGCGCTCCTGACCGCCTCGCCGTCCACTGCGCTGCTGCGCTTCCTCCGCGCCTTGCCGGACTGTCGTATCGTACTCCAGGACGCCCGCCCGTTGCGTGAGGGTACGCAACGCTGGCGTCCTCCAGCATCCCGGGCAGTGGCGGCACCACACCATGCAACGGCCTCGGAGCTGGACCTCGCAAAGCGCTTTCTCTTTCAGCCGCCGGAAACCCTCACCGATACGCAGCGGCCGCGCTCCACCGGACCTGATGGCAGCGTCGATCTCGAAGAGCACCCGAGCCTCGAGGAGGAGATCGAGGCCGCAGCCACATGGGTCACCGAGCAGATTGCCGGCGGCGTGCCCGCCGAGCACATCGCGCTGATCGTGCCGGAGACGGACCCGTACGCCGAATCCTTGACCGACCGCCTGGGGCGCTTGCCGACCGGAACGGACCCGCCCGCACTGCAAACCTACGTTGCCGGCGGGTTACCGCTGGCGGCGTCAGCCGCTGGCCGGCGCGTGCTCAGCCTACTGCAGGTGCTCGCTCGCGGTCTGGAGGCCGAGGCGACCATTCGTATTCTGCCGGCACTGCGCCGCGGCCAGCAGGGGAACGACGCGAGCCGGGAGCGACTCACACCATCGCGTGCCGCGGAGATCGTGTACGGTGCGGGCATCGTTGGGGGCAGCCCAGGAGACCGGGCCGGCTTGAGCGAGTGGCTGCCGCGCCTGCAGCGGCGGCGCGACGCGTTGCGCGCGCTGGTCGACGGGGTGGTTGCCGATCCGGAGACACACGCCCAGGGGGACGCCCTCGCCGTTGATGAACCCGAAAAACGCCTCGACGCGCGCGTGCGTCACGAGGCCGAGCGTTGGCTGCGCGACGTCGAGCCGATACTCCCGGCGATCGCCGCGTTGCAGGAGTTGGGTGAAGCGGTACTCGCCGGTTCGCCACTGAGCGTTCTATGGGAGGAGTTGCGCCGCTTTGTGACGCGCTGGCTGCGCGTACCACCCGACCCGCCCAACCTGCTGTCACACCTCGACCAGTCCCTCCAGGCAGTGATCATCCACCCCGTCGCCGAAGCGATTAGCGGCCCTGCCGCGATCCGCTTCTTGATCGATACCCTGCACCGCGCGCGCCGGCCGTGCGGTCGTTTCGGCGAGCCGGCCATCTTCGTCGGAACCAGCGCGCAGGCCGCCGGCATTCCCTTCGCGGCAGTGCGCGTGCTCGGCCTGGCGGAAGGGGCGTTGCCGCACACGCCGCACGACGATCCGATCGTTCCCGACAGCCTGCGCGCTTACATCGAGGCGCTGGCGCGGGCGCAACAGGCCGAAGCTGACATTGTCCTGCCGCGTCTGGCCGATCGCGTGCTCGACGATGTGCACGACGTGTTCCGGGTGCTGAGCGCGACGACGCAGCGGCTGGCGCTGTCGGCGCCGCGGCAGTGGGTCGACCGCAGCGAGCGCGAGGTCTCGGGCATCATGCTCGAGGTGGCCACCGCACTCGGGCGTCCGGGTGACCCAGCAGCAGGGGAGGGTGACGTACCGACGGCAGCGCGGTTGCGGGCGGTGTATCTCAACTGCGGCCGGGCTGCACGGCAGCGCCACGCCCACAGCACGCCGCTTTCACCGCGCGCGGCGTTGACGGCTGGCGTGATGAATCCCGCAGGGGGGACCTCGGTTCTGCCGGCACCCGCAGCGTGGGTCCGAAGTGACGCGCTGGGTATCGATCGGCTGCTCCGCCTCACCGCTGACCTGGAGGCCAGCGCTGTGAGCAGCGTCGATGGTCTGGTCGCCGAGGCCTGGCAGGGTGTGCTGCCGTTAGGTCTGGTGCCGGCGCGCCCCATCTCTGCCACGGCGCTCACGACGCTGCTCGGTTGTCCGCACCGCTTTCTCCTCGAGCGCGTGCTCCATCTCAGCGAACCAGCGGGGCGGCCGTCGACGGATGTCATCGCGCCGGTCGTCTACGGCTCGCTGTTTCACGCCGCTGCCGAGCGCCTCTTCCGCGAAGCTGGGGAGGCGATTTGTCGGCGCCAGGCGACCGTCGATCAGTGGGTGGGGCGGGCGCGGGCGCTTGCCAGCGAGCAGTTCGAGGCCCTGCGGCACGAGTACCCGATGCGCGGCGAGGACGGCATTGCGCGCGAGCGTGAGCGCCTGCTGCAGCAGATCGAGCAGCTGGTGCGCTACGAGTGGCAGCTGATGCCACGCGAGTACCTGGCCAGTGAGTTGCCGTTCGGTGAACCCGAGGCGGTGTGCCTGCAGGTCGACGGCGGGGCCCTCTACGTGCGCGGCGCGATCGACCGTATCGATCGGCTCGGCGCCGCGGGTCTGTCGGTCCGCGATCTCAAGACCGGTCGGGTGCGTGACTTCGCCGAAGATCCGATCAACGCCGCGCGCGACTTGCAGATCGGCCTGTACGTGCTCGCCGTCGAAGCGAGTGGATACGGTGGCGCGCCGGTGAACACAGCGGCCTACGTGCATCCCTCCGCGGCGCAGGTGCCGGACCGTGCCTTCAGCGGCTCCGAGCTTGACCTCTTACGCCGGCAGACGCGTGACTGGCTGAGCATCGCCCGCCAATTGCTGGCGGCCGGCACCTTTCCCCGCACGCCGAACGTCGAGGATTGCACCTACTGTCCGTTCCTGCCGGCGTGTGGCGAAGACGCGCACCAGCGCAGCGGCGCCAAGCTCAGTGCCTTGCCATCCGACCATCCGCTGGAACGCTTCGCACGCTTCAAACGCCGGCGCAGAGAGGAGGAGGTGTAGTGGCAACGGAGGAGGAGGGTGGGGGTACGCGTGCGGCCATGAACACAGCGCACACACCACCCGCCGATCAAGCGGCGCGGGACGCCATCATCGGCGAGCGCACGGCGAACGTGGCCGTGGTCGCCGGCGCCGGCACGGGCAAGACCAAGACCATCATCGAGCGCGCCGTGGCCTTGCTGGCGCCGGCGGCGGAGGCGCAGCACATTCCGATCGCGCGGATGGCGCTCATTACCTTCACGCGGCGGGCGGCGGGGGAGCTGCGCTTCCGCATTCGCGAGCACCTGTTGCGTGAGCTCGAGCGCGAGGCCCGCGCTGACGGCCGGCGCGCCGGCCGCCTGCGTGAGGCGTTGGCCAATCTCGATGCCGCGTTCATCGGCACGATCCACGGGTTTGCGGATCGCCTCCTGCGCCTGCGTCCCGTGGAGGCGGCGCTGAGCCCAGCGTATGCGTTGATCGACGACAACAGCGAGTTGGTCCGTGAAACCTTCGTGCGCCTGCGGCGCGCCGCGGAGGGCGGCCGGCTGCGCACCGAGCTTGGGACCTTCGGCGCGGCGCTCGAAGCGGTGCTGATTGACGATGCCGCCGACACGTTGCGCGCTGCCGTCCGTGCCGGCCTGCAGATGGAGCGAGCCGAGAGTGCCTTCGGTCCGCTGGCCTCGGTGGAGGCGACCTTGGGGCGCATGATCGATACGCGCGACGTCGCCGTTGCGCTGCCGGCGGTTCCCGATCCGCAGTTGGAGGAAGCGGGTGCGGCGGCACAGCGCTTCCGCGAAATCGTCGGAACGCTGCGCGGCGGCGAGCGCGGGCATCACCGCTTGCGACGCATGGCGCACGCGTTGCGACGGCTGCAGGATACGCACGATCCCGCCGAGGCCTACCGAGTGGTGCACGAGGCGCTGCGCGGCCGCGCGCTGCGTAAGGCGGTGGACTTCAACAACGACGTCTCCGGGTGGAGCGCATACAACGCGATCCGTCTCGACGACACCAAGACGAACACGCTCGGCGACAAACTCAAGGGTCCGCATCGCTGGCTGGCCACGCGCCTCGTGCGCCTGTTTCCGGTCGTCAAGGCAATGTACGAGCGGGTCAAGGCCGAGCATGAGGTGGTCGATTATCTGGACCTGCTCATCAAGCTGCGCGATCTGCTGCGCGACGACCCCGCTGCCCGCCGTTTCTATCAGGGCCTGTTCGATCACATCTTCGTCGACGAGTTTCAGGACACCGATCCGCTGCAGTGCGAGATCGTCTTCTACTTGTGTGAGGACCGCAGCCGGAGCAGCGGCACGGTGGCGTGGGATGCGCTGCCGCTGGCGCCGGGGAAGTTGACCATCGTCGGCGACCCGAAGCAGTCCATCTACCGCTTTCGGCGTGCCGATATCGCGATGTACGGTCGCGCTACCGATCGCCTTCTGGCGAACGGCGCGCTCCAACAGCGTCTGGAGACCAATTTTCGCAGCCGGCCGGAGCTGATCGGCTTCTTCAACCGGCAACTTTCCCAGGTCCTCGGCAAGCGCGAGGGACCGGCCTTCGACCCGCAGACCGGCCGCGCCAACTACGAGGACCTCACGCCGGCGGCGAGTGTGCCGTCCGGCGGCGTCGCCGTGCACGTCTTGCCGTACACCGATGCGGCTGGTGCAGGCCTGCTGGCCCCCGCGGGCCGTGCCGTCGAGGCTGCCATGCTGGCGCGCTATGTGCGCTGGTTGCTGGCGTCCGGACGCCGCGTGCGCGATCCCGACACCAACGAAGAACGCGTAGTGCAAGCGGGTGACGTCGCCGTGCTCGCGTGCGTGACGACGAATCTGCGGCTCCTGCTGCGACAGTTCGACGTGCTCGGCATCGAGTACACGGCGCGTGGTGGCGCGCTGTTCCTCGGGCACCCCGTGGCGCGGCAGTACCTCCTGGGGCTGCGCGCGCTTGCCGACCGCGACGACGGCGTCGCCGAGGCGGCGCTGCTACGGCCGCCATTCTTTGCCGTCGACTGGAACGACGCGGTCGTGGAGCGCATCGACAAGGAAAATCCACCCGACCCGCGCCGTGCCCGCATGCAGGAGGCGCGCGCCATCGTCACCGCGCTGCGCGCGCAACGCCATCTGCAGTCGCCGGGCGCGACGGCGCGTGACTTGATCGAGCGCACCGCGCTCGGCCGCGGCGTGGTTATCGGGCCCAACGGTGCGCAGATGCTGGCCGGGCTCTACGAGATCGCCGCCGAGCTCGATCGCCGCGCCGCCTTGGAAGGATGGGACTTCGATGCGGCGACCGAACTGGTGCGTTCGTGGGCACGCGACCCGGTTTTCCTGGAGGCGCCGGAGCCCATCGGTGCCGGCGCTGTACGGGTGATGACCATCCACGGCGCCAAGGGGCTGGAGTTCCCCGTCGTGATTCTCTGGGACGGGTTTCAAATTTTCAGTGATGCCGGCGTCGCCAGCGGTTGGCAGATCGAGCGCAACGGACAGGCCTGGGCGCTGAACCTCGGTGCGGTTGCCGTCGAGCACCCGGCCGGCGCGCATCTGCTCGAACGCGACAAACAGTTTGCCGAGCAAGAGCGTCGCCGCATGTACTACGTCGCTGCGACGCGGGCGCGTGACCTGCTCGTCCTGCCGGCGCCGCAGACCAAGAGCAAGACGCTGCGCTACGCGACCACGGAGCTGGCAGCCGACGCCGACCCCGCCCTGGTTGATCGCTTCGAGACTTTTCAGCTGGAGCAGTTGCCCCTCTGGAGTCGGGACGCCGCCGTTCCTGCCGACCGACAGGTCGTCGCCGACCAGCAGCTGCAAGAGCGCATGGATGCCGTGCGGTCGACCTTTGCGACCGCGGCGCTTGCCGCGCTACGACCGATTGCCACGCCGCTTGCCGTGACGACGCAGGCCGCCGGCGAAGCGCCGGAAGAAGAGCCAGACATGGACACCGAGCGTCGGCGCAAGGCGGAGCGCAGCCGCTTCGGTCCGACATTCGGGTCCGTGGTACATCGCGCCCTCGAGTTGCTCGTCGCGCAGTGCATCGATCAGGTTGAGGTGGCAGTATCGCTGGCGGCGCAGGAAGCCAGTCTCACGGAGCATCTGACCGAGGCGGAGGCGGACGTACGCCGCGCGCTTGAGACGCTGCGCCACCTCGGCGTGCTGGCCAATCCGGCGGTGAGCGTCGCCAGCGAGTATCCGTTGGCTATGCACTGGAACGATGGCCAACTGCTGAGCGGCTACCTCGACCTTGTGGCGATCGGTCCAGAGCAGGTGACCGTCATCGACTACAAGACCGATGCCCCGCGAGCGGGCCGGTTGCACACTGCCTATCCGGAATATGCGAGACAGCTGCGCCTGTACGGTGACCTCTTGCAAGGAACAGGCGTGGTTGGCACCCGCGCCCTACGACTCGGCGTGCTGCTGACCGCTTCCGGCGACGTGCGCTGGCTGTAGGGCTGCCGGATCACAGGACGCACCGTACGCCGTCACGGTCCATTTCGGCGACGCACTTGTTGCACGACGTGCAGCGTGATCGCGTCACCTCGCCGCGCTGCATGCGGTTGATCAGATCGGGATCGGCGATCAGGGCGCGGCCCATCGCTACGAACTCAAAACCTTCGCGCATCGCGGTGTCGAGGTTGTCGATCGACAAGGCGCCGCCCAGCAACACCAACGGCATGCGCACGGCCTGGCGGACGGCGCGGGCGTCGTCGAGAAAGAATAGCTCCTTGAACGGGTATTCCTTGATGGCGGAGGCGCCGAAGAGGCGCAGCGCGATTTTCTGCAGGCGGCTCTTCTCCACCTCGATCATCTCCTTGAGCGGCCGCCCGCCGCGGAACAGGTAGAAGGGGGTCTTGCTGGTGAAGCCGCCGCTCAACACGATGGCGTCCACGCCAGCCGCTTCCAGGCGCCGCGCCACGCCGACCGCCTCGTCCAGCTGCAGACCGCCGCGGAAGCCGTCGCGCAGGTTCGTCTTCGCAAGAATCGCCCCGCGCGGGCCGACCCGCTCGCGCACACGCTGCACGACGGCGAGCGGCAGGCGCATGCGGTTGTCGAGGCTGCCGCCCCAACGGTCGCGCCGCCGGTTGGTCGCCGGGCTGATGAACTGGCTGAGCAGGTAGCCGTGTCCGAGGTGCAGCTCGACCGCGTCGAAGCCGGCGTCCACGGCGCCGGCGGCGGCGGTGCCGAAATCGTCGATCACCTGCGCGATATGGGATTCGGACATGGCGCGGGCGAACGGCATCCCGGACATCAGTCCGTATTGATTGACAGTAAACGACGGGCCCAGCGGAACGCGCCCCGACAGCGTGTTCTTGCTGAAGAAGCCGCAGTGCCCGAGTTGCAGTGACACTGCGGCGCCGGCCGCGTGCACAGCATCGGTCAAGGCACGCAGCTTGGGGATGATGGCATCGTGCATGTACATCTGTTCGGCGAAGGTGCGGCCGCTGGGCGACACGGCGCAGTACGCCACCGTGGTCATGCCGACGCCGCCCTGCGCCAGCGTGCGGTGATGCTCGATGAGCGCGCCCGACGGCACGCCGCCGGGACACATGCCCTCGTAGGTGGCCGTCTTGATGATGCGGTTGCGCAGCTCGATTGCGCCGAGGCGTCCGGGCGTAAAGGCGATGTGTTGTCCGTTCGCCGGCGTCACCTGCGTCCTATTCCTGCAACATCTGTGCGGCAGCGGCGCTGTACATGCCAGCGGTGATGCCGCCATCGGGGAAGAGAATGGTTCCGCTCACGAAGCTCGCGTCGTCGCTGGCCAGGAAGGCAGCCACGGCGGCGACGTCCGCAGGTGTGCCGATGCGTCCGACCGGGGTGCGATCAACGAGGTGGCCGACGAACAGCGGATTGTCGGTGATCATCTTCGTCATTGCCGTCTCGATGAAACCCGGGCCGATGGCGTTGCAGGTGATGCCGTAGCGGCCGCACGCGATCGCAAAGGACCTCACCAATTGTTTCACGCCACCCTTGCTGGCGCAGTAGGCGGGCGCTCCCGCGCCGCCCCACTCGGCCATGATGCTGGCGATGGCAATCAGCCGCCCGCCGCGGCCCTGGGCGATCATCTGGTTGGCAGCGGCCTGCAGTGTGAAGAAGACGCCCTTGAGGTTGACGTCGATGGTGCGATCCCACTGTGCCTCGGTCATCCGCAGGCAGTCGGTGTCGCTCTCCGCCACTCCCGCATTCGCCACTGCGATGTCGACGCGGCCGAACTCGCTGACGGCCGCGGCGATGAGTTGATCGATGGCGGCCTTGCTGGCGACGTCGCACGGCCGCGTCAGTGCCCGCCGCCCGTGTTCACGGACACGGCGGGCAGTCTCTTCCATCCCGTCGCGGTCGACATCGGCGATGACGATATCCGCTCCGTCTGCAGCGAAACGGACTGCCATGCCGCGGCCATTGCCAGAGGCGGCTCCAGTGATCACTGCGACCTTGCCATCGAGGTTGGCCATGTGCGTCCTCCTCCGCGCCGCCGCCACACTTGCGCGGCGGCTACTTGATGCCGACGACCATGGAGTCGGGGCCGATGAGGTGCTCGACCCAGGTGTCGCGGAACCCGGCTGCGCGCATCCACGCGCTGCAGTCCGCGCCGGTGTAGTCGAAGCCCCCGGGTGTCTCGATCAACATGTTGAGACTCATCAGCAGGCCAAAGGCATTCTGGCGGCGGTCGTCATCGATCAACCCCTCGAAGATCACCAGCGCACCGCCGGGCGGCAGCGCCGCATGCGCCTTCGCGATCAGCCGTTGCTTCTCCTCCAGGTTCCAGTCGTGGAGGATGTGCCCCATGAGCAGCACGTCGGCCGTTGGCAGCGGGTCCGTGAAGAAGTCGCCGCTATGGAAGCGCACACGGTCACTGAGCCCGAATGACTCTACGTAACGCTCGAAGATGGGAGCGACGATGGGGAGGTCGTAGCCGCCGCCGCTGAGATGACTGTGCGCCAAGGCGATCTGTACCGGGGTGCCACCTTGCGCGCAACCGATGTCGACGAATGTCCGGTAGCGCTGCCACGGAAATTTCTGGGCGATCGCGTTGGCGGTTGCCAAGCTCAATCCGGTCATCGCCTGCAGGAACTCGGCGAGTCGATGCGGGTCGCTGTAGAGCACCTGGAAGAAGTTCTCGCCCTGTTTGGCTTCGTTCTGCGGCCGCCCGGTACGCAGCGCCTCTGTGAGTCCACCCCAGAATCCGTAGAGCCGAGCATTCGCCATTTCGAGGACGCCGCCGGTATAAGACGGCTTGTTGCGATCAAGGAACAAGTTGGTCTCTGGAGTGTTGCGATAGACGTCACCCTGTCGCTCCAGCGTGCCGAGGGCTACGAGTGCGTCGAGGAAGTCGCGCGAACTGCGCGCATGCAAGCCGAGGCGGCTTGCCAACACGGGGCCGCTCAAAGGGCCCTTCGCCAACTCCGTGAACAGGCCCAGCTCGACGGCGCTCAGCAACGTCTTTGCGCCCCAAAAGCCCAGACCCAGTTGCATGATGCGCTCCGGCGACGGCTGCGTGGCCGCGTCGGCGCTGAGGTCGCGCCACGTTTCCGAGACGGTCTCGCGCGCGATGCGCCGATCGCGCATCTCGAAGATGTGCAGCACGCGCAGCTCGACGTTGGCGCCGCGGCGCAGCGGCGCATTGGCAACGCCGTCACCGCTGAGGGTGAAGGTAGCGATGCTGTCGTCGACGACGCAGTCCGCCATTCCAAAGCGCCGCAGTGGAGTGATCTTCACATTCGCCATCGAGCCGAACATCTTGCGGTAGTTCTCGCCGGCGGCGTGCTTGCCGTGCAGCACGAGCTGCCGCGCCGGCGCTTCCCAGACGATGTCGTCGGTGTACAGATCGAGTGCCCGGTCGATCTCGTTGCTGGCTTCGCTGCGGAAGTGGGCATCCACGACGGCGAGATTCTCTGCGACGACGTCCTGACTCATGCTGACTCCTCCGGTTGCTGAAATGCGCTGACGCTACTAGCGCAAATCATTGCGGTAGGGAAAGACCGGCCGAGGGCGCCTGAGACGAGCGCCGGCCAACGAGAACACGCGGGCTGTGTCAGAAGCTAGAAAGCCGTCAGGCGGCCTTACGGCCGGCGGCGTATGCCGGCAACAACGCGCCCTTGGCGTGATCAACCGCCGGCAGGGAGAAGTGCGATTGCATCCACTTCCACAGGCCGCGGCGCTTCTCGAGCACGGCCGTCAATCGGCCCGGAAAGGTCATGTGCTTGCCGCCGATCCTGGTGTGGACGAGCATATCTGCGGTCACCCAGGCGACCACACCAGACGCCGACACCAAGTGCCAGCCAAACTCGATCGACACTGCGTCCGAATGTGCCCACTCCCGCAGCAGCTGTTCGCGCAATTCGGTGCGCCCCAACCGCTTCTCGTCCAGCCCCGAGCCGATTACCACCACGTCCGGATCGGGACCGAACAGGCCCAGCACTGCATCGACGTCCCGGTTCGCGCAAGCGTCGGCGAAGGTTTGCAGCGTCGCCATCACTTCCTTCTCGGTGTGCTTGTCGGCTCGCATGTTCAATGCCTCCTGATCTGCCGTCCGCCCCTTGAGCGGCCACAACACCTGATGAGCAAGCCATATGCCTCGCGGAGACGCAGCGTGCCTTGCGCTCCGGTGTCCCAGCCCGGCGGTGGAGTACGGCTGAAAAGGACCGGTACGTTGCAAGAGTCGACAAAGTTTGGCGGCGGTGAGAATTCCAGATAGCGTGGAGCGGGCGGGTTTTTCATCGAGTTGGGCGCTGTCCAAGGGTTGAGCCTGCGTGCAAAGCCAGGCATAACTCCCGCCGGTCGCGCGGGGCGCGACCGTTATCTTCCAAAGGCAGGTGATCCGATGGAGTTCAATGTTGCCGATCTCATTGAAGCGGCTGCGGACCGCGTGCCCGACCGTGAGATTCTCGTCTGCGGGCCGGACCGGTTGACGTTTGCGCAGCTCGACGCGCGCGCCAATCGGCTGGCGCACTACTTCCAGTCGCTGGGGATCGAGCGCAACCAGCACATCGGCATCTATGGCTTCAACAGCTCGCGCTGGGTCGAGAGCATGCTCGCCGCCTACAAGATCCGCGCGGTGCCGATCAACGTCAACTACCGCTACGTCGAGGATGAGCTGTTCTACCTCTTCGACAACGCCGACCTGGTGGCGCTGGTACACGACGCGCAATTCGCGCCGCGCATCGCCAGTGTGTTGCCGAGGGTGCCCAAGCTGCGCCATTGCCTTGCCATCGACGACGGTAGTGGGCAGGACTGCTCGGCCACTCACTCGGTACCCTACGAGCAGGCGCTCGCGCAGGGCTCGCCGGTCCGTGACTTCGCTCCACGCTCGGGCGACGACCTCTACGTGCTCTACACCGGCGGCACCACCGGTAAACCGAAAGGCGTCATGTGGCGCCACCACGACGTCATCTTCACGCTCGGCGGCGGCATCGATCACATCACCAGGGAACCCGCTGCGTCGCCGGAGACGCTGACCAACAAGATCAACGACAACTACCTCGTCATGGCGCCGCTGCCGCCGCTGATGCATGGCGCCGCACAGTGGGCGGTGCTCGGGCCGCTATTCACCGGCACCAAGGTGGTGCTGTGGTCCGGCAGCTTCGATCCGCATGCGGTGTGGCGCATGGTTGAACGCGAACGGGTCAACACCATCCAGCTCACCGGTGACGCCATGGGCCGCCCGCTCATCGAAGCGCTCGACGAGCCCGGTGCCCACTACGACCTGTCGTCGCTCATCGTGATCTCCAGCACGGCTGCGGTGTTCTCGCCGTCGGTGAAGGCGCAGTACCTCGAGCGCTTTCCCAACGCCATGCTCCTGGACGCAACCGGCTCGTCGGAGCAGGGCTTCACGGGCATCGCCATGGTGACCAAGGAGAGCTTGGAGCAGCCGAGCAGGCAGGTGCGGGGCGTGCGTGTCAACCCGGGACGTGACGTTGCGGTTTTCGATGAGCAAGGGAAACGTGTTGCGCCGGGCTCCGGCGTCATCGGCAGGCTGGCCCGCGGCGGCAACGTCCCGCTCGGCTACTACAAGGACCCGCAGAAGACGGCGGAGACGTTCGTCGAGATCGAAGGACGCCGCTGGGCCATCCCCGGTGACTACGCGGTCGTCGAGACTGACGGCACGATCGTCGTGCTGGGGCGCGGCTCGGTGAGCATCAACTCGGGCGGGGAGAAGATCTTCCCCGAGGAGGTCGAGGGCACGCTGAAGTCGCACCCGGCGGTCTTCGACGCGCTCGTGGTCGGTGTCCCCGACGAGCGCTGGGGCAGCCGCGTGGCCGCCATTGTGCAGCTACGCGACGGCCAGAGCGTGACGTTGGACGCGCTGGCGGCGCACTGCCGCCAGCACATCGCCAGCTACAAGGTGCCGCGCGAGCTGCACGTGGTGCAGCAGTTGCGCCGCTCGCCGAGCGGCAAACCGGACTATCCGTGGGCGCAAGAGGTGGCGCGCGGTGGGCAGTGCCGCACGTCATAGCGTGTTGCGTCAGTAAGTGATCGACGGTAAGAAAGCGCCCTGCGGGTCGTTGTATAAGCCGATGCTCATCAACGTCATCGGTTGGGTGATGCGCAGTCCGTGCTGCAGGCACCAGCGCAGCAGATCGGCATTCCGCGTCGGCACCAGAAACCCTGGTCCACCGAAGGCCGGCGCGGCGCCGATGAGGGCCTTCAGATCCGCGTTGCCTGCGCCGACGGCGTGGCCGAAGAACGCGATGGCCGTGGCGTAGCCGGTGATGCGTCCGCCGTGCTCGACGACCGTGGCGGTTCCCTGTTGGATGGCGTCACGCAGTTCGCCCTCGCGCGTGTGACCGTGCACCCGCACGCACAATTGGCTGCACGCGGCGACGTCGTCCGGCGTTGCCGCTCGGACCGTGAATCCGGGAATCGTCATGTGCAACGGCGCCCCCTGAATGCACGACAACGGTTCACGCGGGTCAAAGCCGAGCTTGGTGTAGAGCGAGAGGGAGCGGTTGTGAAACGCGGCCTGGACGAGCCGCACGCCGGGCCGGCCGTGCGCCGCAGCCCGTTCGATGACGTGCCGCATCAGCTCGCGTCCCACGCCGCCGTTCTGTACGGCGGGCGCGACGGTGATCGGTCCGATGCCCGCGATCGGCGAGCGCTCGTCCACCCCGTTGCTGCCGACGATGACACCGTCGCGCTCCGCGACCACGACATAGAATTTGGGATGTGCCAGCATCATCGCAAGCACGCCGATGCTGACGTCGGGGTTTGGGAAATCCGGCGGGAAGTTGTGTGCCGTGTTGATGGCGTGGAAGGCATCGTAACAGATCTGGCCGCAGACCTGCGCATCTGCAGGCGTACCGTGTCGCAAGGTGATGTTCATGCGTCCGCCTCTGACAGGCGGCGGGGGACGAGTCAAGACGACCTGCGTCCCGGCGGGCTCACTGCATGTCGCCGATGGAAGGGGCTGGCTGAGTTGAGTATAGAAGGTGAACACCTTCTTGGAGGAGCAGCATGCCAACCGTCATCTTGGAAAAGGCACGGCCCCATGTGACCGTGATCCGGCTCAACCGGCCCGAGCGCCTCAACGCGATGTCGATCGATCTCTCGGCCATCGGGCTGGAGGATCGTAACCAGATCATGCTTGGCATGACCGACAACCTGCCGGAAGCGATCGCTGCGTTCGACGAAGGTCGCGCGCCGGTATACACCGACGAGCCGCGCCGCGGCGTCCACAGCAGCCGGTAGACGATCGCAGCACGCATGGGCGTTCGATGACAGCGAACCGCTCACTGCTCTGGCCGACCATCGGGACCGTGCTCTTCGTGCTGTCCGTTCCTGGAACGGTGGTGGTGTACATACCGTACACTCTCTGTCGGTGGCACGTCGGCCCGCCAGTTTTGGGGATAGCGTTGACACGCTGGTTGGGCGCGCTGCTCATTCTGTGCGCGCTGCCGATCTTCTTCGATTTCGTGCAGCGCTTCGTCCGTGAAGGCGAGGGCACACCGGCACCGGTCGCTCCGACAGTTCGGCTCGTCGTCGGGGGCGCGTTTCGCTACGTCCGTAATCCCGGGTACGTTGCCGTGGTGTCGTTATTGGTCGGGCAAGCGCTGCTGTTCGCCAGCGTCGCAGTCCTGCTGTACGCACTCGTCGTGGGGCTCGCCTTCCATGCCTTTGTGATGCTGTACGAGGAGCCAACGCTGCGCCGGCAGTTCGGCGCCGAGTACGAGGCCTACTGTCGGAAGGTGCCACGCTGGCTGCCGCGGCTCCGCTCCTCGGACTGATGGGCCAGCCGCGCTACTGCATCTGGGGCTCTGAGCTGTCGCCCTTTTCTCTCAAGCTGCGCGCCCTCTGCGACTTCGCGGAGCTGCCCTACGCCTGGTTGCCGGCGGACGGCGGGCGGCTGCAGAACTACCGCGTGTTGTGGCGCATCCGTCGGGCCACACGCCGGCGGACGGCGCTGCGCTACCCGCAGCTCACTGACCTCGACGAGTACCCGCTCGTCCCATTCCTCGTCGAGGATCACCGCCAGGTCTATTTCGATTCCTCGGCGCTGGCCCGTTGGATCGATGCGGAGCACCGGGCACGCCGTGGGCCGCTCTTCCCAGAGGAACCGGCGCTCGCTTTCATTGCGCAGTTGATTGACGAGGCGTTCGACGAGTTCGGGCTGTACATGGCGCACCACAATCGGTGGGTGGTGTCGGCGACCACCAACGATGCCGGTGCCCGGCTGGCCCGCGAGTTCGCGCGCGTGCTGCCGCCGGGCGCCGGCGCGGGCTTCGCGCGCCGCTTTGCTCGCCGGCAGGTGCGGCGCTTGCCGTATCTGTTCAGCGTGGCGCCGCCGGGGTTCGCAATGCCCGGCTTGCCGCCCGAGCTGAAGCCGCCGTCGCGTGATGGCTTCCCCGCGACCCACACGTTACTCGCGGAGGCATGGGACACCTACCTCGCCAGCATCGAGACGGTGCTGGTGCGACAGCCGTATCTGCTCGGCGCGCGCTTCACGGTCGCCGACGCCAGTGTCTACGGCCAGCTGGGGATGAACCTGAAGGACCCCACCGCCGCCGAACAGATCCAAACACACGCGCCGACGACGTATCGCTGGCTGTGCAGCATCCGTGATGGGCAGCACCTTGACGGCGACGACACGCTGCAGCTCACTGACGAGCTGCAGCCATTGCTCGACGTCATCGGACGGACGTTCGTCCGCCTGATGCGCCAGAACGAGATGGCGTACGACGCGGCCCGTGAGCGTGGCGAGAGCGTCTTCAACGAACGCGCCTTCGATCAAGGCCACGCGTTGTACGACGGCGAGTTGTTGGGCCGGCCCTTCCGCAGTGTGGCGAAGACGTTTCAGGTCCGGGTCTGGCGCGAGATCAAGGATGCCTGGCGTGCCTTGCCGGCGGCAGCACGGGAGCAAGTGGCTCCTTTGCTGGCGGCACCATAGGGCGACGGCCCGGAGCTCCTTCGCTTCTTCGACCATGGCCAGCGCGGCGTCTCCGGGCCGCCATCTGATGATGCACTGCGAGCAGTTTCCCCCTGTGCCAGCGTCGGGCGTGCCGCGAGTCGCGTCGCCGCCCCGGCATTCTGCCCGCTTACGGCACCTGCACCGACTGCGCGGTGATCTGGTTTCCCTGCCGCGGGCCGCGCACGTTGACCGGGTCGTTGCGGGCCAGATCGCGACAGGTTCCCGGGGTGTTGCCCACAAAGATGAGCGTGTTGCTGTTGATGACGACCAGTACCGTCAGGCCGCCCTGGTCGCGGAGGTTGAACTGTCCGCCATTGCCGCGGCACGCCGGGTCGTCCGCGATGGTGCCGGCCGTAAAGCTGATGATGAGGATGCCGTCGCCGCCACACCCGAACAGCACGCAGGCTAGCACCAGACCGGCAAGAATCGCCTTCATGCCTGGCTGATTCCGAGCGCCTCCATCGCCACCTGCTTGGTGCGCTTGAAGTCTGCCTTTCCGGATGGCGAGCGGTACACGTCGTTGACGAAGACGACGTGCTTCGGCGCCTTGTAGCCCGCAAGGTGCTCCTTCACCAAGCGCTTGAGCGCATCGGCGTCGACACGATCATGCGTGGAGACCACCGCGGTGATCGCTTCGCCCCAGCGCTCGTCGGGCACACCGACGACGACCACGTCCTTCACCGCAGCGTGACGCTTGAGGACCTCCTCGACCTCCTCGGGGAACACTTTCTCGCCACCAGTGTTGATGCAGACGGAGCCGCGGCCGAGGACGGTCAGCGTGCAGCCGTCCGCGTTCACCACGGCCCAGTCGCCCGGCACCGCAAAGCGGCCGTGCGCTGTGGTTACGAAGGTGCGCGCGCTCTTCTCCGGATCCTTGTAGTAACCGAGCGGCTGGTAGCCGCCGACGCCGACGAGACCCTTCACGCCGGGCTTGGTGTCGAGCAACTGCAGGTTCTCGTCGAACAGCTTGGTCTTGTCGGTCAGCTGAAACTTCGCCGTGGCCGTCTCTCCGTCCTTCGTGGTGATCGAGACCGCCATGCCCACGGCTTCCGAAGAGCTGAAGGCGTCGACGAGCATCATGTTGGGGTTGTGTGTCAGCAAACCGTGCTTGACCTCCTGGCTCCACATGACGCCTGACGAGGCGATCATCGCCACCGACGACAGATCGTAGGCGCGCTCCGCCTCCTCCAGGGCGCGCAGCATCGGTTTGGCGAACGGGTCGCCGACGATGGTGATGGCGCTAGGTTTGGTGCGGTCGACGACCTCGAGCAACTGGCGCGCATCGAAGGATTTGGGATCGTCGAGCATGATGACGGTGCCGCCGGTCATCCACGCGATCATCGCGGTGAACCAGCCGGTGCCGTGCATGAGCGGCGGACCAATGAGCGTGCGCAAGCGTAGCGGCGGTGCCTTCACGTACTCCTCGAACGCCGCCATGTCCGCTGGTGCGGGTCCGAGGCCGCCGCCGGCAAAGCGGTAATACAGATCGTCTTGCCGCCACATGACTCCCTTCGGCATACCGGTGGTGCCGCCGGTGTAGAGGAACATCATGTCATCGCCGCTGCGCGGCACCGTCGGCGCCGGCCGGTCACTCTCCGCGATCGCTTCGTAGTCCTGCGCGCCGTGCGGCAACTGCCCATGTGGGCCTTCGGTAACGACGAGGATGCCCTTGATTTGCGGCAGCAGATCCAGAACCTTCACGAGCAGCGGAACGAAATCCTCGTGGACGATGACGATCTCGGCATCGGCGTTGTCGAGCAGGTAACGCAGCTCCTCCTCGCGGTAGCGGTAGTTGACGTTCACCGGCACGAGCGCGGCCTTGAAGGCGGCGTAGACGCCTTCCATGAACGCCGGGTGATTGTAGGTGTAGATCGCCACCTTGCCCTGATGCGACGCGCCTTGCGCCAGCATCCACGCGGCCAGGTTGCGGGCGCGGCGCTCGAGCTGGCGCCAGCCCATGCGTCGCGCGCCTTGTACGATGGCCTCGCTATCGCCGCGGAGCGCGGCGACGCGGTCAAGACAATCGGCAAGATTCCATTGCGGCATACGCTGCATTCCTCCTTGGTCGGCGTGTTTGAACCTAGCGTATTCGGTCCGGCGGCGGCAACTGCGCCCGGGGCTCGCCCTCGCGCAACCAGTGCTTGTGATAGGGCAGGCCCACCCGCTACAGATATGGACGTGCCGACCCGGAGCAACAGGTGACGACCGTTACAGACGACTTCGACATCCTCGGTATGACCCTGGCCGAATATGCCGCGGCACGGGGCACGCACCCGCAGGCCGTGCGTGGCGACTACGCGCGCCGCATGCGCCACGGCCTCGGCCTGTCGGTGCCGGCATTGACGCGGCGCGACGACGATGCCGGCGTCACCAAGTTCTGCCTGCCGGCCGGCCTCCATGCGGGCCGCGCGCTGGAGAGCGAGTCGGTCATCATTCCCATGAACAGCTACCGCGGGACGAGTTGGTACACGCTCTGCCTGTCGTCGCAGGTGGGGTGCCGCATGGGCTGCACGTTCTGCGAGACCGGGCGCATGGGACTCCTGCGCAATCTGTCGGCGGCGGAGATCGTGCGCCAGCGCGTCGTGGCGCGGCAGCTGATGCTGGGGGGTCGGCCGCTTCCCAAGGGACATTTCCATTACTTCGGGGATGGCATCCAGAATATCGTCTTCATGGGCATGGGCGAGCCGCTCGACAACTTCGATGCCGTGGTGCAATCCATCCGTGTGCTGAGCGAGCCGGCCGGGCTCAACTTCCCGCACGCCCAGATCACCGTCTCCACGGTTGGACGCATCGATGGCCTGCGCAAGCTGGCGGCGTTGAATTGGCCGAACCTGCGCATCGCGATCTCGCTCAACGCGCCGAACGACCAGCTGCGCGAGCAACTCATGCCCGTCAACAAAGGCATGCCGCTCGCCGACCTGCAGCGCGCGCTGCTCGAGTATCCGCTAGCGCGCAAGGGGCTCTTTCTCATCGAGTACGTGCTCTTGAAGGACATCAACGACGCGCTCGAGCACGCCGACCAGGTTGCGGCGTGGTGCCGGCCGCTGCGTTGCGTCGTCAATCTGATTCCCTACAACCCGCAGCGCGACGCGCCGTTCGCCACACCCTCGGACGACACCGTCCTGCGCTTCCTCCGCCGGTTACGGACGCACGGCATCTTCGTCAAACGTCGCGTCACTCAGGGCCGCGACCTCATGGGTGCGTGCGGGCAGCTGGGCAATGCGGAGGTGCGGCGTGCGAGCCGCGAGGGGCGACGCGCGGTCACGACAGGTTGTACTGCACCCGCAGGAGGAGCTGATCGCGGTCCCGGAACAGTCCGAGGTTCGCAAACGTCCCCACGATCACTGCGTACTTGAGCACCAGCTGCACGTTCGTGCCGAACTGATAGGCGATCGACGGCACCACGACGTTCACGCCGCGCGTGTCGTAGCCGCCGAAGACCGCGGGGCTGATGGTGCCGTGGTAGTAGAGGGTGCTGATCAGATAGGTGAACAGGATCTCGTCGTTCTTGCGGCCGACGAGATTGGTGACCGGTGGTCCGCTGGTCGGAAACGCGATGCTGCTGACGGCCGGACTGGTGATCTGGCGCGAGAAGTCGATGATGTCGGTCTGGAAGTACTGCGCCGAGAACAAGAACGTGTTGTTCGGGTTCAGCCACCGCAGCCACACATTGCGGTCGAGTCCCACCATCCAGCGCAGGACGTTGCGTGTGGGCAATGCGCCCGCCACGGGGGTCCCGCCTCCGGCGATGAAGGCCTGGACCAATTGCGCGGCGTTGGCATTCTCCGCCGGGATGAAGACGCGCTCGTCCCAGAAATTGGCGATCTCCATGCGCACAATGCTGTAGGGATCGAACGGGAGCGCGAAAGTGGCGGACCCGCCGGTGACTTGCTGTTGGTAGAACTCGATGAGGAACGGCGTATCCGGCTGCGGCAGCAGCGCCCGTACTGCGAGCCGCGCCGACGGGGCGTCGTTGTAGGTTACGTAGTGAGCGAGGGAGAAAGTCACGCCGGCAAGCGTCCCGACGATGCGCCCGCCGCCGCGGCTGTTGCCGAGGTTCTTGTTCGGGATGTGGATCTCGGCGTTCCCCGGCGGTGCCGGCGGCGCGAAGGGATTGCCGGGCAGGGGGACGGGCGCCTCCTGGTCGTCGACCGTGCCCGGTACCCAGTAGCCCTCGACGCTCAGGTTGGACAGCGCGCCGCTACTGCCGACCTGCAGCACTGAGCGCACCATCCACAGCGGAATGCGGCGGTCATCGAGGTCCTCGACCAGCGGGAAGCCGAACCGATTGTCGAGCGGTTCGATCATGTCGAGCAGGCGAAAGCCGTCGGTTTCCCCCCACGACAGATCCTGCCGCCCGACACGTAGCCACAGCGGGCCATGCCCGACATCGACGTACGCATTCCAGATCGGGTTGTGCTGTGTATCGAGGTGACGATTGGTCTTGAGGTTCTCCTGGCCGCCGACGTCCGGCATGCCGTCCGGCTGCAGATGATGCGACGGGTTGCGGTACCCGTCAGGTCCGTAGTCGTAGACGCCCTCGTAGAAGTACTTGACGCGCAAGCGGTAGTCGAGGGTGTCGAACCAGACGCGCTCGGCTCCCAACCAGTGCGCGACGTTCTGGAAGACTTCGGCGTCAAGCAGATTGCGATGCTGAATCAGTTGGCCGGTGCGCGTGTCGGGGAAGGTGAAGCCACTGCAGGTCGTATTGGGAGCCATGGTGAACATGCAATCGCGGCCGCGACTGTCGGAGTCCTGCATCCGCCAGCTCGCCTGGGTGAAAACCTTGCCGGTTACGCGCAGGTCGCCCGCCGCATCGAGCGACAGTGCACGGGCCGGCGATGCACTCAGCAGGGCGGCGAAAGCGGCGCCGAGTGCATGCCCGCGCCGCACCATCCCGTTCTGCCGCGCCCTGTACACGCGATCACTTGCCACGCCGCAGCAAGCCGCCCACGGTGAATTGTTCGGGGAGGACGCGGGCGGAGTGGTACTCGACGATGAAGTCGGGCGCGTTGCCCTTGGTGTAGCTGGCGTGATCGGCGCGGCTGTCGACCGCGACGAGCAACGCGCTGACGACCTGGCGTTCCTGCCCGTCCGCCGTGACGCCCAGGCCCAGGTCGTTGAAGATCGTCTTCCAATACTCACCCGACGGTGTGTAGACGATCTTGTAGTAGATTTTGAACGTGGAACGATCGACGTAGAAGATCTGGCGCCCGTAGTTGTAGTAGGGATCCTTCGGATAGCCTTCGACGATCCACACCGGGCGGCGCACCCAGATCAGGTTCGTCGGCAGCCACGGCGCGCCGCTCCAACCGGGTGTCTCCAGGCCCAGGCGCGCGCCGGGAAAGTCCGCCGGCGACTTCCATTCTTGCTCGTCGACTCCCTGCTTGCCCGGTACGAGGTGCACGTAGCTGGTGCTCACCGCGCCGACCAATACGTCGCGCGCCTCGGCGAGTTTCCAGGTAAACGACTGATGCTTGCCGAGCCACAACAGCCCGTCGTCTTGGACCAGGTCGGAGCCGAGGTACGGATCCGATCGATTGGCAGCGGTGAGCTGGCGCACGCGGCGGAGCGCCGGAGTGTACCCCCAGACCGAGTCCGGGCGGTTGTCCATGTAGCGCCACGTCAAGGCCGCGATGCCTTCGGCCGACGCCGGGCTGAGTGCTTCGAACAGGTCGCGGCTTTCTGTGCCGTCGGGGTTGGGCAGCGCGTGCGGTTGGAAGTCGAAGGCCATCGACTGCACTTGACCGCGGACGGCGCGCTCGAAGCCGCCCCGTCCGATCCAGTTGATGGCGGACGGCGTGTAGAGACGCCCGAACTTGTAGGTCGCGAGCGAGGTGTTCCACATGATCTTGATGCCTGCGTGCGCATCCGTGGGATCGATATGCGGAAAGGGGAAACCATAGGTGTGCGGCGGACGCTGGCCGCTCGCGCGTTCGATCAGGTTGCCGCCGGCGTCGACGTCGTAGCGACCCGCGTTTGCCTCGGACGCCTGCATGACCGCCGGCTCCCAGGCGACTTCGTCGGTCATGCTGCCGAGGATGAGCGTGAGATCGCCTTTGCGCACCCAGTCAACCACCGATCCAGGAAGCAGATCGCTGACCTGTTGCCAGTTGGTTTGATTGATGGTCGTTCCCGGCAACGCTTGGGCCGCGACATGAGGCGCGCCAAGGCCCAGCGCCAGAGCGCCAACGATGCCAGCAGCCTGCAAGCTCCTCATGGCTCGATTCGTGCCCGCCCGCGCGGTACCTACTACAGGCGCAGCGTGAGTGACAAGCAAGGCGCC
>DATKMS010000025.1:0-8746 GCA_035541735.1 Candidatus Margulisiibacteriota bacterium | reverse complement strand
TGGCCCTGGCTCACTACGGGGCCGTGCGCATGAACGAGTACTACGTCAGCCAGTACATCGACTACACGCCGCTGACCCATGCCCAGTGCGGCGCCGTGCTTGCGGTCCGCCAGAACTTGCCGATGGGCGGGCGTCACCCGTGGGCGGTGCTCGGTTCGCTGGGCACTGGTGTCGGCTTCGCCACGGACGCACTGCAGTTCCACGGCCTGGCCACGCGCGCCGGCGCGGTCGCTGAGGGCCTGCGGGCGCCTGTCCTGCCGGGGAAGCGCCATCAACACGAGCACTCGCTGGCGGTGATCCAGGATGCCCAACTGCATCTTGCGCCAGGCGCGGCGGTGCGGCGCGGCTTCTTTGGCTGGTTCGAGGTGGATCACCCCGCGGCATCGTCGGCCGCCGATCTCGCGTTCGTTGAGCAGTTGCTGGCGTTACCGGAGGCCAGGGCCCCCCAGGAGAACGCACCCGCTGGCGACGCAGCCGTGTCGGCCACTCTGTTCAGTGCTCGTCCTACGCTTGCGAGCCTCGACCTCACCGATAGCGACCTCGCCGACGCGTTCGGGACAGACTTGCGCGAGGTGGAGGGCGATACGGGTGAGGTCCTGTCGTTCTTTGCTGGTGGCGATCGCCATGTTGTGCTCAAGGCAAAGGAGCTGAGGGTCTTGCGCCCTCACGGCCACTTGATTCGCAGCGGCGGACATCTCGTTCCGGATGAAGCGTCACTGACCTCCACGACCTGGATGGCCGGCGTCTTCAACTCGCTGGTGACGCAGGGACACGTGAGCATCAACCGCCTGCTGTCGACCACGCGCAGCTACCTCGGGCTGCTGCGCGCCGGCGGCCAGCGCATCTTCGTCGAGCAGGAAGACGGTTACCACTTGCTGGATGTTCCATCGGCGTACGAGATGACGCCGAACGGCTGCCGCTGGCTCTACAAGCACCGCGCCGGTGTGATCCAGGTGTGTAGCTGGGCGCCGGTCGATCGCCACGAGCTGCACCTGTCGATCGAGGTGCTCGCCGGAGCGCCCTGCCGCTTCCTGATTTCACATCACGTTGCCATCAACGGCGACGATGGCGCCGAGGCGATTCCCGTCCGGTTCACGCAGGATGACGCCGGCTTCGTCATCCGCCCGCCCGCCGACTCCGACGTGGGCCGCCGTTTCCCCCAAGGTTTCTTCCGCATTGATGTGGGCCACGGGACGACCATCGAGCGCGCCGGGGGTGACGAACTGCTCTTCGTCGACGGACGTTCACGCCGCCAACCCTTCGTCACGTTGCTGACCGCGAAGACCGCGGCGGTGCACCTGCGGATCACGGGCCATCTGATCCGTGCCACGGATTGTCCCACACCCGATCGCACGCCGCACTTTGCTGCCGACCAGGGCAAGGCCGAGCAGTTTTGGAAGCGCCTGCTGGGCCCGCTGGCGCTTCACCCCGCGAGCCCGTGCGAAGCCGCTGACGGCGTGGCGCGGCTGCAGGAGATCCTGCCCTGGTTTGCGCACAACGCCATGATTCACTACCTCGCACCGCGTGGACTCGAGCAGTACTCGGGCGGTGGCTGGGGAACCCGCGACGTCTGCCAAGGCCCGGTCGAGTTGCTGGCGGCGCTCGGCCAATGGGCGCCGGTGCGTGACCTGCTGCTGCGGGTCTTCAAGACGCAGAACCCCGACGGCGATTGGCCGCAGTGGTTCATGTTCTTCGAGCGCGAGCGTAACATTCGGCCGTCCGACTCGCACGGCGACATCATCTTCTGGCCGCTGCTCGCCTTGGCTCAGTACATCATCGCGTCGGAGGATGCATCGATCCTCGAAGCAGTCGTCCCCTACTTCGATCAAGAGGGCGCCGACCGAGCGGAGAAGGCGAGCGTGTGGGCACATGCCGACCGCGCCCTCACGGCGATTGCCGCGCGCGTCATCCCCGGGACGCAGCTGGCAGCTTATGGCCACGGCGACTGGAACGACTCGCTACAGCCGGTGGACCCGGCCATGTGCGAGCGGCTGTGCAGTAGCTGGACCGTCACGCTGCACTACCAGACCATCACCACTCTGGCGACGGCCTTGCGCGGCATCGGTCGTGCCGAGTCCGCCGAGCGATTGAGCGGACTGGCGCAGCGCATCCGCGCCGATTTCCAGCGCCTGTTGGTGGTCGATGGGACGATCGCGGGCTACGCCCATTTCCACGCAGGCGGACGCATCGATTACTTACTGCACCCGGGCGATCAGACCACCGGCATCCGCTTCAGCCTGCTGCCGATGATCCACGCCATCATCAACGGGCTGCTGACGGCGGAGGAGGCGACGGCACACGTGGAACATATCAAGGCGCATCTGCTCGCGGTCGACGGCGCCCGCCTGTTCGACCGTCCGTTCGACTATCGCGGCGGCCCGCAGCGCTATTTCCAGCGTGCCGAGAGCAGCACGTTCTTCGGCCGTGAGATCGGCATCATGTACACGCACGCGCACCTGCGCTACGCGGAGGCGATGGCGCGCTACGGCGATGCGGACGCCTTCTTTCTCGCGCTACGGCAAGCCACCCCGGTCGGTGTACGTGCGGTCGTACCGCCGGCGCGGCTGCGGCAGGCGAACTGTTACTACTCCAGCTCGGACGCCCTGTTCGCAGATCGCTACGAAGCCCTTGCAGCGTATGCGAAGGTGAAGACCGGCGAGGTCCCTTTCGAAGGCGGTTGGCGCGTCTATTCGAGTGGCGCGGGTATCGCAGTACGTTTGATCCACGAGTGCTTGCTCGGTCTGCGCCAGACGAAGTCGGTGCTGGTCATCGACCCGGTGATTCCAAAGGCGCTCGACGGCCTGTGCGCCGACGCCGAACTAGCCGGCAAGCGGGTGAAGGTGGTGTATCGCATCAGCGCGCAGGGCTGCGGGCCCACCGCGCTCACGCTCAACGGAACCGAGCTGGCGTTCCGGCGTGAGGCGAACCCGTACCGTTTGGGCGGCGCGCAGGTTTCGATGGCCGTGCTGCAGCAGCTGCTCGCCGACGGGCTGAACATGCTGGAGGTGCGGTTGCAGTGAATGCGCGTTGTTGCCCGCTACGTGAATCATCGAAACGCGAACGCCGCTCGGGTCAGGCGCTGGCCCGGCGCCCCCCGTAGAGCGCCAGCGTGCCGAACAGCGTTGACAGGTGTGCGTGCTCGCGGACATCCTCCAAGCCAGCCTGTTGGAACAAGCTGGGGAGAGCACCCGCGAGATTGTCCTGGACGCGCCCAGAGTGATGGCCGAGCCGCAGCGGCAGTGACAGGGCGTGCATGAGTCGGTTGTGCGGCGGCCCCCAGTCGGCGACGTGCAGCTCGCCATTCGGTCGCAGCACGCGCACAATCTCGCGCAGCGAGACAAGCTTCTCGTCGCGCGTGAGGTGGTGCAGCATCAACGTCGAGAACACCCGATCAAAGCACCCTGTCTGGAACGGCAACGCAAACGACAACGCTTGTACGAGCGGCAGACGGTGTGGCTCTGCCTTGCGCTGCGCGATCCCCAAGATTTGCAAGTCGCCATCGATGCCGACGACGCGCCCGCTCGGCAGCGCTGCGCGGAGCAGCGCCAGCAACGTTCCTGTCCCGCAGCCGACGTCGAGCACGCGCTGCGCGCCGGTGGCCTGTGCCTGGTCGAGCAGCCGGCGTTTGAACGCGGTGTCGCGCATCGTGAGGCGCACGAGCGGATCGTACAGCGGCGTCAAGAAATCGTGCCCCAATGCCGGTACGTAGTCGCGCGGCGTTGACATACGTGCAGCCTCCAAGAACCGTTACTACCCTGAGTGCACCGCAAGCTCCAGCGCACGCGTGTGGTGCTCTTGAATCGTCTGCCCTGCGTTTTCTATGGTTGGGACGCTGCCGCGCGTCCGGTCGGAAACACTGGCGCCCCGAGCCCCGAAACACATGCATGAATGAGGAGATCCCATGCCGTCGATTGCTGAAGTGACCAGCCTGCTGACCCAGCCGGGTGCGCTGTTCGAGATTGAGGACCGCGACATCCGCGGCATCGCGACGAAGACGTGGAAGAACGCCCCGCCGTCGCTGCGTGTCGTCCTCGAGATGAGTCGCGTGCACGGTGACAAGCCCTTCCTGGTCTATGAAGACGAGCGCACGTCGTTCGATCTACACTTCCGGCAGTGTGCGCACCTGGCGCGCGTGATGCTGGAGGATTGGCGGCTGCGCAAGGGTGACCGCGTCGCCATCGCCATGCGCAACTTTCCCGAGTGGTCGGTCGCCTTTTGGGCGGCGACGGCGGCCGGCGCCGTCGTCGTGCCGCTCAACGCCTGGTGGACTGGTGAGGAGCTGGAGTATGGTCTGAGCGACTCCGGCGCGCGCTTCCTCTTCTGCGACGCCGACCGTGCCGCGCGAATCGCTCCGCGCCTCAGCGGGTTGGCGCTCGAACGCGTCGTCGTTGCCCGCGGCGAGAGCGCGCTGGCGCAGGCAATTGCGTTCGCGGCGCTCATTGCCGACGCCGCTGACACGGCGGCGTTGCCCGATGTCGCGCTCGACCCGGAGGACGACGCGACGATCTTCTACACCTCCGGCACAACAGGCAAGCCGAAGGGCGCACTGGGCACACACCGCAACATCTGCGGCAACCTCATGAGCCTCGCCTTCGCGCAGGCGCGGGGTGCCATGCGCAGCGGCGCCCCTTTTCCGCCGCCGGCCGACGCGCCGCAGAACGCCCAGTTGATCTCGGTGCCTTTCTTCCACGCCACCGGCTGCCATTCGGTGCTCGCGGCCAACACCGCCTTCGGCGGCAAGCTGGTGATGATGTACAAGTGGGACCCCGAGCGCGCCCTCGAGTTGATCGAGCGTGAGCGGATCAGCAGCTTCGGCGGGGTGCCGGCGATGGTGTGGCAGGTGCTCGAGTCGCCGAGCTTCGCGCAGCGCGACTTATCGAGCGTGCGCAGCGTCGCCTACGGCGGCGCGCCGGCGGCGCCGGAGCTTGTCCGCCGCATCAAAGAAGCCTTCCCGAGCGTCGCGCCGGGCAACGGCTACGGGCTCACGGAGACCTCATCGGTGAGCACGTTCAACTTCGGTGCCGACTACGAACGCAAGCCCGACAGTGTCGGCTTGCCCGTGCCTGTCTGTGAGGTGCGCATCGTCGGGCCCGACGGCCGCGACCTGCCGAACGGAGAGGTTGGCGAAATCTGGATCAAAGGGCCCAACGTCGTGAAGGGCTACTGGCACAAGCCAGAGGCGACTGCCGAGACGTTCACCGACGGCTGGTTGCATTCGGGCGACCTCGGCCGCGTCGATGACGAGGGGTTCGTCTACATCGTCGACCGGGCCAAGGACATGGTCATTCGCGGCGGCGAGAACGTGTACTGCGTCGAGGTGGAGAGCGTCCTCTACGACCATCCCGACGTCATCGATGCGGCGGTTTTCGGCATCCCACACAAGGTGCTGGGTGAAGAGGTCGCCGCCGTCGTCCAGGTACGCACCGGTGCACCGGTCACCGCAGACGACCTGCGCCGCCACGTGGCGCAGCACCTCGCGGCCTTCAAGGTCCCGGTGTGCATCGAGTTGCGAGCCGAGCCGCTGCCGCGCAACCCGAACGGCAAGGTCCTGAAGGCAAAGCTGAGGGAAGCACTGGCGGTCTGAACGGGCCGCAGTGCCCGCGGCCGCGGCGCTGACGCGCGGCTCGGCTTCTGGAAGGGGATCGAGCGGCGCTATTTGAGGCCGGCGACGAACTTCGCGACGTCGGCGGCGTCGTCGATCTTGACCGCCTTCATCTTGCCTTTGCCGTCGTTGATCGCCTTGAGCACGTCGGCTTCAGACTTGCCCTTAATTGGATCGGGGGCCATCTTCGTACCTTCACCGGCAGCGCCGTGGCACATCTTGCACTTGGCGGCATAGGTGGCGGCACCGTCAGCGTAGGCGGCACCCGCGAAAGACACGACCAGCAGGATGGTAGCGATGTGCTTCATTCCGATCTCCTTTGCCATAACGTTGGTGTTGGTCTCACATGGACGCTGCGCGGAACGCGCGGCTACTCTCCGCAAAAGCCCCCCGCGATACCCCAACGGCATCGCAGTCGCCGCCTATAGTACGCTCCAAGCACAAAAGGTCAACGGGCGCGGTTTCAATCTTTTCGATCTGGGTGACCAACCGCCGCGCGTCCAGTGAAGACAGGTCGTGCCAGTCAGGCTTCCCTGCCCGGCCAAGGGCGGAGCGGGCGTGGACGTCGTCGATGTGGTAAGGTTCTCGCGCCGAGGCCGGCTGTACCGCGTGCAACCCGTGACGGGAGCGCATGATGACGGGCAACTTCCGAACACGCATACAGAAGTATCTGCCGCGGTTCTTGCGGGCCCCGCGCCTCACCCGCGCGCGAATGGTGGCCGCGTTCGTGCTGGCGGTGCTGGTCGACGGGACGCAACTTGTGCTCGGTCCGATCGGCTGGTCGATGGCCGACGAGGTGCTGGACGTGGCAGCCATGGTGGCGATCAGCTGGCTGCTGGGGTTTCATCCGCTGCTTTTGCCGACCTTTCTCATCGAGCTCTTTCCGGTTGCCGATGTCCTGCCGACCTGGACCGGCTGCGTCGGACTCGTGGTTGCGCTGCGTCGGCGCGAACAGCGCCAGGAGACGGACACCCCGCCGGCTCTGCCGCCGCGCTCCAGCCGCCCGTAGCCTCGCGCCTGGCCAAGAGGCCCGCCGTTCACGAGTTCGGTTGCCGGCCGCCCGCGCCACCGCCGCTCGCCGCTGGCTCCGACGCATGCGGCTCGCGCAGCGATTTCCATTGCCACGTCCCATCGCCGGTGATGTCCAGAATCGCGTCGTAGTCGCGAGCTTCATCGCCTTCCCCCTTGAAGACGATGGACGTGATTGCCTTTTCGGAGAACAGTCTCAGCACCAGCCCGACTTGATCGGCATCGAGAGCCGTGCCGACACGGTCGAGGAAGACGAACTGTGGCGCAGCCAGGAGCACGCGGGCAACAGCGAGCAGTTGCTGCTCGCCGAGCGAGAAGACGTCCTCCCGGATCCGTTCGGCCAACGCCTCTGGCCCGCACAGGGGCGATCGGCAATGATCCGCGCGTCGAAAGGAGCGCGCGATGGAACCGGCATGGGATCGATGGGCGGGGTTGGTCAGGCGTCGGCGACGCAGCGGGCAGACGGCGCATGAGTTCGCCGAGAGCGCCGGGGTCAACGCGGGGACGCTCGCCTACTGGGCTTGGCGTCTGAAGCGTGAGACGGCACGGGCGGGCGGCAGTAAGGTGAAGCGCCGCACGGTACGCTGCAGGACTTCAACATATCGGCCAACGGGTGCGTCGGATGCAAGGCCTCACGCACCTTTCTGACCGATGCGGTGCGCCTTCAGTGCCTCGATGCGATCCCAGAGCCCCAAGGTCTTCAGAATGTCAGGCGATGACTCCTGCACGGCGAGCAGTTGGTGGCAGGCGCCGCAGTCCTGTGTGATGGTCCGCTGACCATCGGCCGTCGCGTGTGATCCATCGTGGCAGCGGAAGCACCCGGGGAAGTCGACGTGGCCGAGACTGTTTGTATAGGTTCCCCAGGTGACGTGCAGGTCGGGAAAGACGTTGCGGTTGTAGATGCCAAGGATGGCTTGCCCCGCCTTCGCGACGTCGGCCGTGCGCTGTGCATAGACCTGCGGGTAGGTCTGCCGATAGTACGCCTCGATCGCCGCCGGGATCTGCTGGGCCGCGGCGGCGCTGCTCGTGTAAGTCGCTTGTAGCACTGCCAGACCCTGCTTCTTGATGAATGGCAGAGTGGCCGGCACCTCGCCGAACGCGAGGGCCCGGTCGAGCGCGCGGTCGGGCAGCAAGAACGCGTGGGTGGGCCGGTCGTGGCAGTCAACACATTGCATGGTGTATCTCGGCAGGTGCATCGCTGCCTCCGGCGTCGTGCCTGCCGCGAGGTAGGTGGTCTCTTCTCCCGTCTGCGTATTGCGCCGCTCCGCCCAGGGAATGGTTTGCCGCTTTGGGTCGGACGCCGCGTACTGGATCTCGAAGCCGCCGGCGAAGTGCGCATGATGGATCCCCTGCATCATGCGGCCGCCAACGAGCATCATGAGGACGGTGTACGAATCTGAGTTCTGTTCGTCGGCAGCGTAGCTGGGAATGACCAGCAGGCGCGTCGCGACGATCTTCTCCGCCCAGTGGCAGCGCTCACAGGTTTCCTTGGAGGGTACCAGGCGGCCGGACTCGAGCGCAGCTGGAATCGGGCGCGCGTAGGTGTTGGTAAGTGTCTGCCAGAGCTGGCGCGTACCGTTCATCTTGGCCGCCACCCAGCCCCCCGCGCCGGGAGCGACGTGACACTCGGCGCACTCGACGCTGGCGTGGTTCGAGTCCTGATGGCCCACGTACTCCGGCCGCATCACGTGGCAGGTCGCACCGCAGAACTGCGGGGTGTCCATGTACATCACCGCCCGGTAGGTCAGCTGCGTGCCGAGCACGAGATTGACCCCGATGGCGATCACGAGAAATGCGATCAGCCGTTGCAGCGCCGTCTTGCGGTCGATGATCCCCGTCTGCAGGCGCTGGCGAATCCGCCGGCGGCCGAGGACGATCCCCGCCATCGTCAGGGCAATCCCGGTAAACGCGAAGCCCGGAAGAATGAGGTAGATGATAGCGCCCTTGTAGGGATTCTCGACCCGTCCGTGCACCTCGGCCGGTAGAACGAAGAGCCATGTGCTGGCCGCCGTGATCACCAGCAACAAGCCGAACCAACTCAGCCAGTGACTGGTCAACAGCACGAGCCCGGGCCGATCAAGTTCCCAGTTGGCAACCGGCGACGCCTCGCCCTGC
>DATKMS010000024.1:0-13457 GCA_035541735.1 Candidatus Margulisiibacteriota bacterium | reverse complement strand
GCTCGTCGTGGCTGTACACGGCGATGGCATCGGCACCCGCCGGGGCGCAAGGCGTGCGTGATGCGCTCGATGTTCTCATCGCCAAAGGGCGGCTGTCGCGTGATGAAGATCTCAAGGTGGTCGTCGTCAGCGGCGACGGCGCCGCCAACGGTATTGGGCTGCAAGCGACACTCGCCGCGATCCAACGCGGACTCGATTTCTACTATTTCTGTTACGACAACGAGGCGTTCGCCAACACCGGCTTCCAGATGTCGCCCTCCTCGCCATTCGGCTCGCGCACCGCGACGACGCCGGCGACTGCGGCGACGCCCGCCGGCACGATGACCCACAAGCAAGATCTCTTCGAGCTGTGGCGTGCGCAGCACCCGGCGTTCGTCGCGACGGTGTCGCCGGCGTATCCGCTCGACCTCATGGACAAGGTGGCGCGCGCCGGCCGGGTCGGCGGGCCCAAACTCTTCATCAGCCTGGCGTCATGCCCACCCGGATGGGGCATCGAACCCGCCGACTCGGTGGAACTCGCCAAGCTGGCCGTCGATACCGGTGTCTGGCCGCTGAAAGAGGAGCGCGACGGAGCAGTGCTGCACACCGTCGTGCCGCATCACTTCAAACCGGTGCAAGAGTACCTCCGGCGGCAGGCGCGGTATCGTCACCTATTCGAACCCCAGCGGCAGGAGGCGATCCTGCGGCAACTGCAGACGGATGTCGATCGGTATTGGGAGCACGTCCGGCAGCTGGAGGGTCCGAGCAAACCCGCTTGACAACTTCCGACACTCACCACTATGCCTCGCTCCATGAGCGAGACAGCCTACGTGGTGCAGAAGGTCGAGTGGTTCCAGTTCCGCGCGCCGGACGGGAAGGCGTTCTTCGTCATGGTGTCGAGCCTGCCGAATGGCTTCTTCACCGCCGTGCCCTGCGAGATGCCGGTCGTGCATGCCGACCACAGTCTGATGGCGTTGGCGGCGTCGCCGGATGACGCGCTGGCGCAGCTGCAACAAACCCTCGCCGGCAAGCGGCACGACGAAATCTTTCCGGCCGCCTGAACCCGCGCGTCAGCCGGCGTGCGACTTGAGCAGGACGAGCAGCATCACCACCGGTGTCTTTGCACGCACGCTGTGACGAAGCTGCGCCGGCATGTGCACCCACGCGCCGGCGTGCGCATCGAGCCGGTCGTCACCGAGCCCCAGTTCCGCGTCGCCCTGTACGACCTGGATGATCGCCGGCATCGACGCCGTGTGCTCTGAGAGCTCCTGACCGGCGCCGAAACCGAACAGCACAACCTTCACGGTATCGTCGTTGTAGATGGTGCGGCTCAGGATCCCGTCTGCCGGGATGTCCTGCGCCGCGAGACTAGGAACGTAGGTGTAGTTCGTCATGCCGTCTCTCCCGACCGAAAGCCGATCAGCGCTGTGGCCACCGGTGCCCAGGCGGCGCTCGCCGTTGCCGGACACGCGCTCCCCATATCACATTCCCGCGTGCAGGTGTCATCGGATTGGGCACGCAGCATGGCTCAGTTGATCGAAGGCACCGGCGGAATCAGCTCTTCGTTCATCAGCACGCGCACCGACTCGCGGGCGCGCTCGATGATGGTGGTTGCCTGCTCGCGAACTTGCTCCGCGGTCATCGAGAGCGCGGTGATGCCCTGCTCCTGCGCTTTCATGGCCGTGGCCACGGCGACGCGCGGGACAACCTCCCATTCGTTCATCGCCGGGGCAATACGTGAGACGTCGATGCCGCGTTCCTCGGCGCAGCGCGCGATTTCATGCGCCGCAGCGATGGCCATCTCGTCGGTGATGGTCGACGCCCGCACATCGAGGGCGCCGCGAAAGATGCCGGGGAAGCCCAGCGAGTTGTTGATCTGGTTCGGAAAGTCGCTGCGGCCTGTCGCAACGATGCGGGCGCCGGCCTCCGCGGCGTCCCACGGCCAGATCTCCGGAACGGGATTGGCGCAGGCGAAGACGATGGCGTGCGTGGCCATCCTCCGTACCCACTCCGGCCTGATGATCCCCGGCCCGGAGGCGGCGAATGCAATGCACACGTCGGCACCGCGCAGCGCCTCGGCGACGCCCCCGGCAACGCGGTCGGCGTTGGTCTCCTGACACACGCGCCACTTCTCGGCGTACTCCACCTGGCGTTCCTCGAGGTCGTGGCGGGCACGATGCAACGTGCCGCGCGCATCGCACGCGACGATCCCGGCCGCATCGACGCCGCTCTTCTTGAGAATCCGGTACGTGGCGACATTGGCCGCGCCCATGCCGATCATGGCGATCTTGATCTTGCCCATCTCCTTGCCGACGAGCTTCAGCGCATTGAGGAGGCCGGCAAGCAACACCGTGCCGGTGCCTTGCTGGTCGTCGTGCCACACCGGGATGCGCATGCGGGCGCGCAGCGTATCGAGGATGCGGAAGCACTTCGGTTGCGCAATGTCTTCGAGGTTGATGCCGCCGAACGCCGGATCGAGCAGCTGGACGGTGCGGACGATCTCGTCGGGGTCTTTGGTTGCCAGGCAGATCGGGACGGCGTCGACGCCACCAAGATATTTGAACAGCAGCGCCTTGCCCTCCATCACCGGCAGCCCAGCTTCAGGGCCGATATCGCCCAGGCCCAGGACGCGCGTGCCGTCGGTCACGATGGCGATGCTGTTGGCCTTGTTGGTGTGCTCGTACACCAGCTGCGGATCGGCCTGGATGGCTTTGCACGGTGCGGCGACGCCGGGCGTGTACCAGACCGCGAAGTCGTCCAACCCCTGAATGGGGCACTTCGGGAGCATCTGCACTTTGCCGCGGTAGAAGGGATGGAGTCGCAGAGCGTCGCGGGCCGGCTGATTTGCCTTCGCGAGCAACTCGTCTTTGGTCGGCATACTGCACCTCGCCGCGTTCGCTTGCCTGCAACCCTGCGACCACGCGGGTGCGGTCCGTGCTGGCGCCCGCCTTTGTGGTGCAGCGCATGCACGCCTCGGAATGCCGGCCGCCGCAGGTCGCAAATTCGAGACGCCTTCGCGTTGCCGAGAAACCCTCCGGACACTGTGTGGAGGGTCCAAGCGGACTCGTGCGCCGGTCGCTCACGGTATTCCCCTTGCACGCTCACTTGGCGGGAGGGCGAGCATATGGACGTACGAACGGCTCTTCCGGCCGCGGCGCTGGCGATCGCCCTCGCCGTAGCCGCGGCGGTCGCTCAGTGCCCGGGCGATTGCCGCAACGACGGTGAGGTGACGATCGATGACTTACTGACCTTGGTCAACATTGCCTTTGACAACAGTCTGCTTTCAGACTGCCAGTCTGGCGACGCCAATGGTGACAATACGATCACGGTCGATGAAATCATAGCCGCCGTGAGCCGCACCTTGCACGGCTGCATCCCGGATGTGGCTGGCACCTGGCAGCAAGATCAGGCGACCATTGCTTCATCGACCTGTGCATCTCAGATCACCGCGATCGTCCAGGAAGGCATCGCGGCGGGCGAATCCAACTGCATGTTCCAGATCGAGCAAAGCGGTGCACACCTCAGCATCACCTCGAGGTGCGCCGGCGAGACCGATACTTTCGACGGCACCGTGGATGCAAACGGGCTGCTCACCGTAACCAGCAGCGAGCAAGATTCGATGGACGGCTGCAGCTTCACCCTCAGCGAAAACACCTCCGGGGTGGTGACGAAGAGCCCGACCGTAGGGACGCAGGTGATGGACTTCGGCTTCTCACGCAGCTGCGGCTTCGCAAACTGCAGGATCGTCGTGCAGGCCCGTTGGACCAAGCTCTCGTAGCGGGCGGAACGCGGGACCCAACACTCGATAGCACGACGCGCCGCTCAGGGAGAACGTGCCATTCGGCTCGCCGCAGCCCTGGCCGTGCGAGTCGAGGATCTCGGTGAAATCGGGCAACAAAACGTTGGCGACCAACGCACTCGAACTCACCCGGCAGAGCAACCTGGGCTCTTCGTGCCTCTCGAGATCCGGAGATACGGGCACCGGGCAGCCTACAAATCGCTGTCTTCCCGAATCTTAGAAAGCAAACTCAATGGTCGCTCACCAAGTCGCCGGCGGCCTTGCGGCATGGCGCATGCTCTTGGCGGTGAGAGGCGAGGTGGCGGCATCTGGTGGGGGGCGCAAGTCTCGAAAGGGGGACACCATGAAAAGGGTTGTGGAAACCACGACGGGACGACACATGGCAATGGTGAGGACGAGTCTGATGACGTTGGCGCTCGCGCTCCTCGTTTGCGGATGCTCGGTGCGGATGTTGGACTTTACATTACTGAGCAGCAAAAATGTGGAGATGCGGATTCCTCCAGAGGCGAAAGGGAAAAGGGTGACCGGAACCGACATGGTCGTCGTGGTCCTGTTGCCCTTCGGCATTCCCAACCTCAAGGAAGCGGTTGATCGGGCTATTGAGAGCGCCGGGCCGGGGTATGACGCGTTGATCGACGGTGTCGTCTACAACGAGCAGTATGCCTTTCTCATCGGCCAAGTGGGCTACAAGGTTGAAGGCACGCCGGTAAAGACAGGCGAGGTCCGCGCCGCGGCGTTGATGCGCGGGGAAGACCCGGAGGTCGTTCTCAGGCAACTCTTGCGGCACAGTCCGCGTGGGGTGAGCAACGAGGAGGCCATTCAACCAGCGTCAAGCAGGTAGATCACATAGGCGCGCCGATACTGCGACAGAAAGTACCTGCGGGTTGGCTGGCTGGCCAAAATGCTGCCGGCCCGCTTGCGGCGGCCGACAATTGCATCGTCATGAAGAGAGGGAGCATCGCGCTCGCCAGCGCCTCACCGGCCAAGCGCGAGCACGACTACCGACGAGCAGACGGGGCTGGTGTGGGAGGAGAAGAGCGACGCCGCCTGCATTTCCAAGCAAGACAGCCGGTACGACCGGAGTGCGACCGGCTCTCCGCGGTGAGGCTACTGGCCTGGCACGGTGTTCACAGTCTTCCTCGCCCGGGCGCCGCAGACACCTTCCCGAAGGAAGACGATGAGACGAGGCTCGACAAGGCGTATAGCCGGCCGTACGAGAAGGGGCGGACAGGCGCGCAACGGACGCTTGACGTTGCGGCTTCACAGCACTGACGCGCTCGCGCGCTGCGTGGTGATGTTGGACCGGCCGTTTACCGAGACGATCAATGTTGATGGCTGCGACTTCGAAGTCTGGCTCAAGTCGCCAGGCGCGAAGCGTGCGGTGCCCAAGCGGGATCGCCATCTCGGCACGGGATTTCTGGTCGGGACGGACGACGCGGCGTTTCTGGTCACGGCTGCCCACGTGGCGCGGCGAATGGACCGCGAGGCTCGTCTGTCGTACGCGAGCCGGGGCGGCCATCGCATCTCGCGGCGGCTGGCCGATCTCCTGGCGCCGGGTTCACGCCAGCACGTTTGGGTGTTCCATCGTAGTGCCGACGTTGCGCTGGCGCGGCTCCGGCCGCTGCCGGAGCTGCAAAGGCGCGCGCTACCGGCTGACCTGTTGCTCGCGCGTGCCGAAGCACCGAGCTGGTCGCTGGATCTGCTCGCCATCGGCTTCCCGCTCGGTCTGGCAAGTGAGCTGCATTTCGCACCCATTGCGAAGCGGGCGCAGGCCGCCAGCGCCATCGTCCGCTTCCGCGGCGAGGAGATGGAACGCCCGGCGAACTTCTTCCTGCTCGATCAGCCCGTGGTTGGCGGCTACAGTGGCGCGCCGGTGTTCGTTGCGCCGCAGGCGCGGCTGACCGACAGCGGGAAACCCGAAGCGGTGGCGGGACGCTGCGTGGGCCTGCTGAGTCAGACGATCTCACTGGAGACGGTGGGCCAGTTCACCGCAGTCGTCCCGAGCAGCACCATCTGCAGTATGCTGCGCGGCCAAGGGCGCGCCTCTCGCTGAAACACCGGCCGTGCAGCGAACGGACTGGCTCGCGAATCCCACTGCACGTTTCAAGATCGAGCAGAACGGTGCGCACGCAGCATCAGGTCGATGTTCCCGGCGAGACCGATACCTGCGACGGCAGCGTGGACGCCAATGCGCTGCTCACCGTGAGCAGCAGCGAGCAAGACACGATGGACGACTGCGGCTTCACCCTTGTTTCAATCCGGATAGTCGTCGGTCACGAAACTCAACGAATCGTACATCGGCTGCGACACGATCGTCTCGAAGCTCCCGGCATCCGGATGGTGCAGCTTCACCAGGATCTTGGTCTGTTCCCGCCACGCGGCCGCAGCCTTGTGGGGAGGGACGTTGATGGACACCTCAGTCGACTCCTCCGCAAACTCGCCGACCGAATGCTGCGTTTGATAGCCGAACTCGTAGCTGACCGTGGCGGAAACCTTGCCGCCGCTGCCGAGGAATTCCACTCCGCTCTCCGCGGTCAGCGATACCCCGGCGGTGTGTGAAATGGTCGTGCTCGCCTCGTTCGAGATCCCCTTGGTGAAGGTCCGGCTATGATTTTGTTCGACGCTGCGGGTGTTGACCGCGAAAAACACCTGGTCCCAGCTCACCAGCCACTGCACCCGCACGAAGGGTGAGTTCTCGAGCATCCAGCCGACGCCCTTCGTTGCGTATTCGCTGCCGTTCAGAACCGCTGTGAATGGAACGAGGACAGCCTTCGCCAGCACCGGTTCGCGCCAAAGGCTGTCCGCCGCCAAGAAACTCGTGACGTGCGGCAGCCACATCTGGTGCGGCGTGTCGACGAGCAGTGGCAGATCGACGGCGAGCACCCGGGGGCTCGGGCAGAACGGCCCGCTGAACGTCCCGGTTTCCAGATACGTCGTGGTGGCGTCGTAGTTCGAGTTGGCTGGCGCCGCGGTGCGGGTGGCCCAGGATTGCAAGATGGTGTTGCCCGCGACGCCAGGGGCCGTAAGGTCTTCCCGCACACAGAGCGCGGCACGGTTGCGCGCCGAACGACACGCTGGTGAACCGCCGCAGAGACCCGCCTGCTTCAGGCTCTGGCGACGTACGCCACAACGTCGCCCCACACCGCCTCGAACATCTCCTGGTTGAAGCCGCTGCCCGTCGTCAACCAGTCGAAGTGCGGCGGTCGCTCCGCCGACGCGCCGAAGTGGCCGATGACGTCGAGATGATCCGCCTCGGCGGTGTGGATCACGTCTCCCCAGACTTGCGAGCGCGTTGGGACGACACCGTCGTTGGCCTTCAGCGTCGGCAATCCGCCGTAGCCGTGGCGCAGCTCTTGTCTCTGGTCCGTGGAGAGTTTTCCAACTCGGGCGCGTGGAACTTGCGCCGCGAGCCGGTAGAGCGTGCGATAAATCGCGTGCGTCGCCTGCGCCGACGGATCAAGCCCGGCAGCCAAGGTCGAGCGCACGCCCGGCGGCGGCGCGCGTGTGATCACCGAGCCGTAGCGCACGCCGGACCGGTTGTGCGTCAGCGCGTTGAACAACTCCATCGCCTCGGGTGTCAGCTGCAGCAAAAGGGCCTGATCTAGCGCCACCTCCTGGAACAAGCGCTGCACGGCGCGCCGCCGGCCGATCGAGAACTCACGCAGCAGCTTGCCGAAGAGCTCGTCGAGCAAGGCGCTGTTCATGCCCAGGTTGTCGAGACGCGTCAGCACGCTGCCGAGCTGCAGCAGCATGGCGAGCGGCAAACGGCCGAAACGCAGCACGTAGATGGTGCTGAGCGAGAGCACCTGCAGCAGCTTCTGGCCGAGCAAGCCGGTGAAAAAGGATGCCACCGGCGTCCCATGATGCGGCGTTGATACCGTCACCACGGAGCGCACGCGGTCGGTGTAACGCTGACTGTCCAATGTTGTTGGGAGTTGGACGTCCGGCGCCATCAGCAAGCGGCAGTCGAGGCCGCCGCTGGAGTGGCCGATGAGGTGGATGGCGCTGCGGCGGGCACGCGCGGTCGTCGCGATGGTGTCGAGCAGCCGTGCGGCGCGCGTCGGCAGTGAGGCCGTGGGGCGTGTCTTGACCACGTGGACCCGGAGGTCGAGGCCCGCGGCGGCGCCACGCTGCAGCAGGAACTCGCGCACGTGTCCGAAGTACTTCAGCTCGCCGAGATTGGTGAAGCCGAAGAAGCCGGGGATGAGGTAGATGTCGTGCCGGTTGATCATCGCAGGCGTGCAGGCACCCGGTGGCTGCGGCGCGCCGACCACAGCCGGTGGGCCCCTGGCGCTGTCAAGTGACGCCGCATCACGGGATCACGGCCAGCACCGATACGTCGACCGTGGCAAGCTGACTTTGCAGCCCGGTCGTATCCGTGATCATCACGCGGATCTGCCACTCGGAATTGCGGCAATTGCCGCTCGGGCAACTGAACCCCGGGGAGATGCGGGTGATGGTGCCATTGCCGGACGGGGGCGAGATCGGTCCCTCATCCATATCGAAGATGGTGCCGTCGTCACGCCGGGCGGTGAGATACCAGTTGCTGGCGTTACCGTTGACGTCGGTGAAGCTGAACTGCAAGGTGAACGACTCGTCGATCTCCACCACGCAGGAGGGGAAACCGTCACAGGTGAAGGCGGCGACGACGGGTGCCATCGGGGCGAACGTCGGACTGGCGCTGGGCGTCGGTGTGGGCGTGGAGGTTCCTATGCGCGTCGGTGTCGGGGTGCGTGTCGCGGTGCACGTGCGCGTCGGTGTCGGCGTGGTTGTCGGCGTCGGCGACAAGGTCGTGAGAATGCCCGTAGGGGTTGCGGTTGCGCTCGGTACGATGCGTGTCGCTGTCGGTGTGGGCGTCACAGCAGGCGACACGGTGGGCGTAGGTGTCCGCGTGCGCGTGGGTGAAGCGACGCCGGGTGAAACAGTGGGTGTCGGCGTTGGACACCCGCGCAAGGCGGCGTTGACGCCTTGGACGATTTCGTCGACGGTCACCGCGCCATCCCGGTTCGCATCGAAGACGGGACAAGCGCCGAGCTCCTGCATGTCCATGGCAATGTCCACACCCATGATGATTTCATCGACCGTGACCGCGCCGTTGCCGTCGCAGTCACACGGGCATGAGGACAACTCGTGAACAGCCAGCGCCACCGCCACGGCCTGCTCGCTGCCGGGCAGCCCGGGGCGCGACACGGTGATCGTCGCATTGTACATGCCTGGCAGGAGGGCGCGGTCAACGACACGGACGTCGGCCGCGGCGGGTGTCGTTCCGCTCGCTGGAGCGATTTCTAGCCAAGGGACATCCACCGCAGCTTGCCAGGCAATCGAGTGTTCGAGGTTCTGGTTGTCGATGTACAGCACATCCCATGCGCTGCTGCCGGCCGACTGCATCAGGATCGGCGCCGGCGCGACGCGCAGCGCATCCGGCAGGGGTGGCAATTGCGACGCATCGTCGACCACGGTCACCTGCACACTGTCCGTCGCGACGCCACCGGCCCCATCGTCTACCCGGACGGTGACCGCATGGGTCCCTCGGCTCAGCGCAACTGTGCTGACCGTCGTTCCCGTACCGAGCAGCCCGTCGCGGCTCGAACGCCACTCCACGTGTTCCCCAACGTTGCCGCCGAGATCCGGATCGGCGGCGTCGGCGCCGAACTGCACGGTCTGTCCCGCCGCCACCGTGAGGTCCTGCGCTGGCGAGACGATCACCACACTCGGAGCCGCAGTGGCGAGTTCGAACGCCGCGTCCGAGTCGTCCCAGGCGGTGTGGATGCCGTCGCTGACCCACACGCGCACGCGGGCGTGCGTGCTCGCCGCCAGGTTGATGCGATCGATGGCGACGTGGTCATCGCTGATGTCCTGCGCGACCACCTCCCAGCTGGCTCCGTCGTCGGCGCTGTACTGCACCTTGAAGACCAACGGGTCGCCGTCGGCGTCGGAGGCCGTCCAGCCCACCTCGAGCGTGTCACCGCTGAGATGCTCGCCGCCATTTGGTGCCGTCACGCGAACGGTGGGCGTCCGGCTGCCGGCACTCACGCGGTGCAGGAGCCCGTCAGGCCCCTCGATGTCGACGACGGCCGTACCGTCGACGTACGGAACGAGCTCAGAGAAGAAGCCGAGAGCGTGCCCTGGTTCGGTGGTGCCCGGCACTGGATCTTCTTGGCTCTCGCTTGGCGTAAAGGCGTAGCGCGCCAGCTCCGTCAGGGACGCGCTGCGCAGGACGACGGCGTACTGTCCGGGAACGCGCGGCTCGATATCCGCAGCATCGGGCAGCACGAACATTGGCTCGACGTGGACGGTGCCGGCATCGAAGTCGATCACCCCGGAGATCAGCAAGCGATCGGCGCGCGCCACCTGCAGTGCGCTGCCGCCGCGCGCCGCCGCGGCGGCGCGGAAGGTGTCCAGCAGGCCGCTGTACGTGAAGTCGCTCGGCCATTGCCACGGGCAATAGGTCATCACGTCTCGCCAGCCAGTGTTGAGAATGCTGAAGCCACAGTTCGTGCCGTAACACGAGTCGAGTCCGTAAATCGCGGCGCGGTTGGGAGGCGTGTGCGGACTGATGGAGCCGTTCGGGTTGGGGAACGCGGCGGCGCCACCGACCGCCTGGCAGGGTGGAATCGGTCCGACAACGTGGCGGCGTCCCCAGGTGTGGCCGAGTTCGTGCCCGCCGTACCAGTCGCCGTAACTTGCGTCAGGGTCCCAGCCGAACAGTGCGCCCAGGGCCGCGTCTGGTGTTCCGGTCGGACCGGACGCCACGAAGCTGGGAATGTCAACCGAACACCCGCGCATGAAACCGTGGATGTTGTGCACCATCCCATAGTAGTGCGTGCCGCGAAGAGGATTCTCGGCCCCGAGGTTGTCGGCGTGGTCTTGAATACGCTTGGCTTCCAGGCGCGCATCGACCACGCCGCACGACGGGACGCCGGTGCCCCCTGGGCCGCTGATGATTTCACGCCGCTCGGTGACGTGCACCGCCGCCACGGGATACGCCCGTTGCAGCCAATTCCTCAGATTCGCTCGATCGACCTCACGGGGGTAGAAGAATCGCCCCCCCGACTCGTACCCGATGTCGTACAGAATGAGATCCAGTGCCGCCACCGGCTCGAACTTCACCGGGATGAAGCGCTCGTTGTTGGTGGAGTCGGACTCCGGCACTGAGTGCGACGGGTTGACGACCGCCGTCAGTGTCATCGAGCCTTCGCGGTACCCGTCGGGCAACTCGAACAGGAAGGCGTGATCCAACACCGCACGCTGCGGGGTGTGCAAGACCCGAATCGCGCCCGTGCCTCCAGGAGTGGAGGAAATCGGCTCCACGGTTGCCACACCGGAGGCCGTTTGCGCCCACAGCCGCGCCCCCACTGGAGCTGAGTTGCGATTGGCATGCACGTGGAAGCGCACGAAGGTGCGCTTGTTCGCCACCAGGCGCACGTGATTGTCGAGATCCTGGATCGTCTGTACCACTTCGAGGCCGTCGGCGATCAGGTCCAGATCGGGCGTCGCCGTGTGGGTGGCGGTCGCGGTGGGCGTCTGCGTGGGCGTTGCGCTGGGGGTTGCGGTGGCGCTGGGGGTCGAGGTGGCGGTGGCAGTCGCAGTCCGTGTGGGCGATGGCGTGAGCGGCGGCAGGGCCCACAGGTCGATCTCGAAATAGACCTCGATGCCCGTGCTCGTACAGGTCGACGGCGGAATCAGCTCGGTGCGCACCACACCGTCATTGGTCGGCACCGGGTATTCGTAGACGACCGAGAACGCGGTGAACGCGTTGCAACTCGCGGGGCCGGTGACGCGGAAGACGAGGGTGTCGCTGCTGCTCTCAACCAGCGGGATGACCACGTCTGTCCGCGGCCCCTCGATCAGGAACGACGTGGTGTGCGCTGAAAAAAGTTTCGATCCCGGATAATCCGAAAAATCCTCGACTCTGAATGCGGTGACCGCGGGCGGATCCGTCGCGCTCAACGTGAGGCTTACTGATCCGTTGAGCTTCCAGATCTTGCCGGGCGAAACCGTGACTTCCTCGTTCCACCCCGCGGTGTAGGTGTCGCCGTCGAAGTGGCCACGTTTGAAGGCCTCGTCTTGCGTGTCGTATGAGAGGTGGTCTGTGCGCTCCGTGGTTTGCGAACCGTCATACAGGGTGTTCACCCACGTCAGCTCGAAATCGGTACGGATGCGGATCTGGATGCCATTGAAGCGCGACAGATCGATCGCTGCGGCGCCCGATGCAGGCAGGCTGAGCGCAACGATCAGCATCGCCAGCAGAAGACGGCAACGCTGGATCGGCAGGCCCGCAACCCTCACGGCGCTCATCGTCCGCCTCCGTGCGCACCACCGGTGCCCGATGCGCCCTCACCTCACAGGCAGCTAACGTGCCAGAGGTCACCTGAGCAGCGGGGCGAGAATGACCGGCGCCGCACCCTTCGATGGCTCTCAGAACCGCGACAGCGTCCCCGCGCGTGGGAAGCGACGGGCACCGGTTCGTGCTCCAGGTCAGCGAGGCACGTGACGCACGTCAGCACTTGGATGCATCTCCCGACAGAACCAGCGGCCCGACGTAGACAACAATATTCGGCTCGACTATGAATGCGTGAGTACGCAGGGAGGCAGCATGCAGCTTCAGCATCTCTCGATCCACGGCCACAAAGTAGCGTTTCGCACCGCCGGGAAGGGACCGGTGGTGGTGCTCGTTCACGGCATGGCTGGGTGCTCGGCGACGTGGAAGCACGTCCTGCCGGCTCTCGCCCAGCGATTCACCGTCGTCGCCCCCGACCTGCTCGGTCACGGCGAGTCGGGCAAACCGCGCCGCGGCGAGTACGCGCTCGGGGCACACGCGAACTTCCTGCGCGATCTCCTGCACGTCCTCGGACACGACCGCGCGACCTGTGTGGGGCAGTCGCTGGGCGGTGGCGTGGTGATGCAGTTCGCCTACCAGTTTCCCGAACGCTGCGAGCGCCTCGTGCTGGTGGGGAGCGGCGGACTGGGCCGGGAAGTCAGTGTGGTCCTGCGCGCACTCAGCTTTCCGGGCGCTGAGTACGTCCTGCCCCTCATCTCCACGCGTCGCGTGCACAACGCCGGGAACTTCCTTGCCGCGTGCCTTCACGGCGTCGGGTTGCGCGCCACTCCTGCGCTCGAAGAGGTCTGGCGCAGCTTTACCTCACTGGCAGAGGCGGACACCCGCACCGCATTCTTTCGCACGCTGCGCGCGGTGGTCGATGTGGGCGGCCAGGCGGTGACGGCGACCGACCGCCTCTACTTGGCATCGCAGGTGCCGACACTGATCGTGTGGGGTGACCAAGACCCGTTCATCCCCGTCAGCCATGCCGTCGCCGCGCACGAAGCCATGCCCGGAAGCCGTCTCGAGGTATTCGAGGGGGCCGGCCATTTCCCGCACTGCGAAGCACCGGAGCGCTTCGTCGAGGTCCTGGCCGACTTCGTCACCTCCACTGAGCCGGCGCGGCTGTCAGAGAGTCGCTTGCGCGAACTGCTCCAAGCGCGTCCGCCATCAAGTGCGGTGTTCGAAGCGGCTGCGCCAATGCCAATGCAGGCAAGCGCCTAGCGTTAGCCTGACGACCGCTGGCTGAGTCGAGGTCCATCCTCGGCTGCCCGCGGCTCCATCTCCAGTTCCGCAACAGGCGCAGCTCTCTCCTTTTCAGCCGCGCGAATCGCCTGCGCGCCCGGCACCGCGGGGGTG
>DATKMS010000023.1:0-80269 GCA_035541735.1 Candidatus Margulisiibacteriota bacterium | reverse complement strand
GAGGAACGGCTGCGCGCCGAGGTTCTTGCCCGCCGCCCTGCGCCCATGCAACGCGATCAGTTCCCCGAGATCCTGGGGACCACCGCTGCCATCGACGAGATGCTCGCTTTGGCTGAGAGCGCTGCGGCTACCGCTCTGGCGGTTCTTCTCGAGGGCGAGACCGGCACGGGCAAGGAGCTCCTCGCGCGTGCGATCCACCGGATCAGCCCGCGGGCAAGCGGGCCGTTCGTGCCGGTCAACTGCGCTGCCATTCCCGACGATCTGCTCGAGAGCGAGCTGTTCGGTCATCGCAGGGGTGCCTTCACCGGCGCGAGCGACGACCGTACGGGGCTGGTCGAGGCGGCCGCCGGCGGCACGCTCTTCCTCGACGAGATCGGCGAGATGCCAGCACCGATGCAAGCGAAGCTCCTGCGGGTGCTGCACGACGGCGAGCTGCGCCGCGTTGGTGACACAACCGTGCGGCGGATTGACGTGCGCGTCATCTCGGCGACCAATCGCGACCTGGCCGCGGAGGTGGCCGAAGGACGCTTCCGGGAGGACCTCTACTACCGGTTGGCGGCATTCCCGATTCCGCTCCTGCCCCTGCGGGAACGCCGCGAGGACATTCCCACGCTGGCCGCGCACTGTCTGGCGGTTGCAGCCCAAAGGCAGGCGAAGGCAGCGCCAGTCCTGACACCCGAAGCCTTCGGGCTGCTGCTGCGCTACCGCTGGCCGGGGAACGTACGCGAGCTCGAGAACGAGCTGGCGCGAGCCATCGCTCTCGTACACGCCGGAGAACCGATCCGTCCGCAGCATCTCTCCCCCAAGGTGCGCGGCCCCGCGGCGGGGCGCGCCAGCGCCGCGGAGGAGGAACGGTCGCGCGTCGACCTGCGCGGTGCCCGTGCCGACTGGGAGGCGCGGCATGTTGCCCAGGTGCTCGCAGAGCACGGCGGCAACGTCTCGCGTGCCGCTGCCGCGCTGGGCCTCTCGCGCTCGATGTTGCACCGCAAGCTGCGCAAGCGCGGGCCGCGCTAGCGATCCGCCACACTCCGATTGGAATGCGGCTAGCAGACGCGACTGTTGGGAACGGCCAGCAGCCTCAGATCGACGAATGCCTACTGTGTAGAGGCCTGATAGCAGCTCGCGGGGGGCTCAACTACTTGATGCCGTACTGCTTGATCTTCTGGTGAAGCACTGGCCGTGAAAGCCCCAGCTCCTTGGCGGTGCGCGTAATGTTGCCACCATGTCGTTGAAGGACATCAGTGATGTAGTGCGCTTCGAAGGTAGCGCGGGCCTGGCGCAGCGAGCCGGAGAATGCCGATTGCGGATTGTGGAATGGGGAGAAGGGATGAGGATCGGCCGAACCGGGATGCGGAGGGTGCGCGTCACGCACCATTACCTCATCAGTCTGCGGCGGCGTTGGCACAGCGGCAAGCTTCGCGGACAGGTGTGCCGTCCCAATCGTGCTGCCGTCGCGCGCGATGGCAACGGCACGGTCGACCTCATTCTGCAGTTCGCGCACGTTGCCGGGCCAGCCGAAGCGCGTCAGAGCGGCCAGCGCCTCCGGTTCGACACCGGCGATCCGTTTGCGGTGGCGCTCGCCGGCGATGCTGAGGAAGCGATCGACGAGCAACGCAACGTCATCACCCCGCGTGCGCAACGGCGGCAAGTGGATCGGGAAGGCGGCGAGGCGGTAGTACAGGTCGCGCCGGAACGCCCCACGCTCTACTTCCGCCGTGAGGTCACGGTTGGTCGCCGAGATGACGCGCACGTCGATCGTGCGTGGCCGCGTGTCACCCACCGGTACGACCTCGCCTTCCTGGAGGACGCGCAGCAACCGCGCCTGCATGGCGGTCGGCATCTCGCCGATCTCGTCGAGGAAGATGGTGCCGCCGTCGGCGGCCTCGAACAGGCCGACGCGGTCCGCCGCGGCGCCCGTGAAGGCGCCTTTGCGATGCCCGAACAGCTCGCTTTCCAGCAACGCTTCCGGCAGCGCCGCGCAGTTCACGGCGATGAACGGTCCGTCAGCGCGGCTGCTGGTGCGGTGGATGCCGCGCGCCACCAACTCCTTCCCTGTACCCGTCTCGCCTTCGATGAGCACCGCAATCGGTGAGGCCGCAGCGCTTTCCATCAAGCGAAACACCTCGCTCATCACGGCGCTCGTGCCGACGATCTCGGTGAACTGATCCCGCCGCGCCAGGTCGCGGCGCAACGCGGCTACCTGGACCTGCAGGCGTTCCTCGGAGGTCTTCAGCAGCGCATAGCGCCGCGCGTTGTCGATCGCCGCGGCCACGCTGCTACTGAGGGTTTCGAGGAACGCCAGGTCATTGTCGGTGAACGGGCCGCCGCCGTGGCGATTGACAACCTCAATGACCCCGATGGCGCCGCGCCTCGACAGCAGCGGCGCCGCGAGAAGGGTCCGCGTCGTGCGCCCGGTGGTTTGGTCGATGCCGCCAAAGAAGCGCGGGTCGCGCCCGACGTCGTCAACGCGCAGCGCCTGGCGCTCGCGCAGGGCCGCTCCGGCGATGCCCAAACCGGCTGGGAAGCGCAGGTGGCGCAGGCGTGCCGCCACCGCCGCGTCGTCCTCGGCGGCCGAAGGGAAGTAAAACTCGTGGCGCTGTGCATCGAGCAGCAACACTGCCGCACCCTCGGCGTCGAGCGCCGCCCGGCATTCGCCTGCTACAAACGCGATGAGATCATCAAGCTCCAAGCGCTCAGCGCAGGCCCGGCCGAGCTCGAGCGCGCGCAGGCGCTGGGTGGAAAGTGGGTCTTTGGACCATTGGGTCACTGGGATACTGGCTGCCGCCTGCGTGAGTTGATGATGCAGCGGGTCAATGCGCTGCACGAGCGCCGGCATGCCCAGTTCCGTGGCGGTTGCACGCGCCTGCGCCAACAGCGCCAACGCCCTCTCCTGATCATTGGGGTGGCCGCGTCGCGCTAGCATGTCCGCATAGCCATATTGCGTCCGTGCGACGAGCGGCCGGGCGCCCATCTTGAGATGCATTGCGAGCGCTTCGTCAAAGTGCCGTGCCGCATCATCCCAGCGTTCGAGTAGCGCGGCGAGCAGGCCGAGGCGAAGCGACACCGACCCGGTACAGGCGATGGCGAGGCCAATCAAGTCGATCCGGCCGGCCCAGGGGAGCAGCAGGTCGTAGAGCGTGGCGGCGCGCGCCCGGTCGGCGAGTCTCGTGCACACCTCGGCCACGTACCCGAGGGCGGTGACCCAGCTGATGTCCCACGGGATGTCGCGGAAGTCGTTGGCTGCCACCATCTCAAACTCTTCCCGCGCCGCGGTCGTTCGGCCGACCTCGCTGTAGATGAATGCGAGGCCACAGCGATACGCGGCGGTGAGCAGGTGGGGCTCCGCGGCGGCCCACGCTTCGAAGGCCGGCAGGACCTCTTCGAGCCGGCCTTGTTCCCGGCGCAGACCGAACAGCAGCGTGCTGTAGTTGCGCTCGGCGTTCTGCGGTTCCGTACGCAGGCCAAACTCGAGCGCCTCCTGGGCGAAGTGCTCGCACTCGGCGAAGCGTCCTTCGAGGAGCGCTTGCATCGCCTTCCACGTCGCTGCGAACCACAGATACAACGGTTGCCGTAACTCGGTTGCCTGTTCCGCGTGTGTGGCGATTTCGCGGTACGCCGCCTCGATCTCGCCGAGTTCCAGGAGACTGGCTACGAGCCAATGGCGACTTTGTAAGGCGAGTTCGATCTCTCCGCTCGGTTCCGCCAGCTGCAACAGCTCCCGCGCCGTGTCGCGCCGTGTATCGGAGTGTGCCGGATCCCAGAGCGCGAAGAGGTTGGCGTTCAGTGTGAACGCCAAGGTCGCCGAATCGTTCAGACGACGTGCCATGCTGACCGCTTCGCGGGTGAGTGCGATACGTCGGCTGCGCATTTCGAGCGACCAGTGTAGCACGAGGGAGAGCCGCGCCAGGAGGCGCGCCCGCAGGGCACTGTCTCCCGGATTGATGAGCTGCAAAGCTTCTTCGAGCAAGGCAATGCGTTCCGTGTCGACCACGCCGACGTCGAAGCGCCAGCCGAATCCCAGAGCGGCGCGGGCAAAGTACTCGACCAGTCCACGCTGCCGCGCCAAGGCGGCGGCGTCCTTGGTGGTGCGCTGCGACGCTTCGCCCTCGCCGCTGCGCATCTGTGCGTCGGCGAGCGAAAGCAGCAGCTCGCAGCGGTGCCGCGGGTCCGGAGAGCCGCTGAGCTCGAGTGCCTGCAGTGCCCGCCTGTACTGCTCGGCAGCAGCTTCATAAGACAAAGCGCGCAGGGCTTGGTCGCCGGCACGTTCCGCATACTCAACGGCTTTCCTTGCGTCGCCGCTATCGGTGGATTGCCCGCGGGCGACTTCGAAAAAGTGGTGCGCGAGTTGTGCGAAGTAGACCTCGACGTTGTGGGCGCGGCGTTGCTCGATGGCAACCGCAACCGTTCGATGCGCCTCGATGCGGCGTTTGGCGCTCAGCTCCCCGTAGATGACGTCGCGCATGAGCGCGTGGGAGAACCTGAAGCGCTCTGCTGGACCGGGCAGCGCTGCAATGATGCGCGCGCCTGTGGCTTCTTCAAGAACGTCGGGCGTGGCGGTTGCCGATGCCGTGTGCAGCAGCTCCAAGTCGAACTCGCGTCCGATGACGGCGGCGACGCTGAGCATCTCCCGGCAGGCGGTGGAGAGCTGGGCCAAACGCTGGCGCATGACCTCACGCACGCCCGGCGGCACGGTCGCGTCACGTCCATGCGTGGCATGCGGCCGCGTCAGCTCGCCACTCGTCGCCAGCAGGCGAACCACCTCGGTGACGAAGAGCGGATTGCCATCGGTCTTGTCGTGGACCATGGCGACCAGCGATTGTGGCGGCCGCAGCGCCGCGGTGCTCTCGATGAACCGCTCTACGTCCTTTGCGCTGAGGCCGCGCAGCGCCAGCTGTTGGCTGACGGGTTCACGCACGAGTTCCGCAATGGCGTCTCTCAATGGATGCGTGGGCTCAAGCGTCATGTCGCGATACGTGCTCACAACGACCAGGCGCGCCTGACTGATCTCGCGCGCCAGGAATTGCAGCAGCAGCAGCGAGGCGCGGTCGGCGTCGTGCAGGTCTTCGAGCACGACGAACAGCGGTTGCTGTGTGGCGGCGGCGCGCAGGAACGTGGTGACACCATCGAAGAAGCGGAAACGTGCCGCTTCCGGTTCCAGCGCCGGCAGCGCCGGCAAGTCCGGCAGCATCTCGGCGACCTCCGCAACCACCTGAGCAATTGCTGCTGCGCCGGACCCGATGTGCTGCCGGAGCTGCGCTGCGTCGCACTGCTCGACGTAACGACGGGTGATCTGCGCCCACGGCCAGAAGGCCGGCGTTCCCTCGCCGGCATAACAGCGGCCCCAGAGCACGCGCGCGCCGCGGATGCGAGCATAGGTTCCCAATTCGGCGGCCAGCCGCGTCTTGCCGATACCTGCCTCGCCGCTGACCAGGAACACCTGCCCGCATCCGCCGATGGCGGCCTCGACACCCGCACGTAGCAGCTTCATCTCCGCCTCGCGTCCCACGAAGATGCCGGCGGCCAAGCGGTCCAGCGGGTTCAGCTGCGCGGGGGCATCGGTCAGCGGAGGTGCGGAGGCAGCGGCGAGCGCCACGCGCACGGCCGCGGCGCTCTGCGGCCGGTCCTCGGGCGCCTTCGCTAGGAGCTGCAGGATGAGTGCTTCGAGCGTCGGCGAAATTTGCGGGTTGTGCACCGCGGGCGCAACGGGCGGCACGTGCAGGTGCTGGTGGATGACGGAGACGGCGTCGTCACCGAGGAAAGGCAGGTGCCCGGTGACCATCTCGTAGAGCATGGCGCCCAGGGCGTAGAGATCGCTGCGCGCATCCGCCGGCTTGCCCAAGGCCTGCTCCGGGGCCAGATACGCCACCGTTCCGACGATGCTGCTGTCGACCGTGAAGCGGGTGCGGTTGAGCGAGACGGCGAGACCGAAGTCACCCAACTTGGCGACGGCGTCGGCGGTGAGCCACACATTGGCAGGCTTGAGGTCGCGATGGATGATGCCGTGACCATGCGCGTGCTCCAGTGCCTGGCAGATTTGGTCGGCGATGCGCACGGATTGCGGGATCGGGATGGCTCCGCCGCTGCACACTCCAGCACTCTCAACTCTCGACTCTCGACCGTCGTCCGTGGCGTGTAGCAAGTCTTCCACTGAACCACCGGGCATGTATTGGCTGACGACGTACGGGCGCCCGTTCTCCTCGCCGATGTCGAAGACGGTGACGATGTGCGGGTGGTCGCCGAGCCGGCCCATCGCTCGTGCTTCGGCGCGCAGCCGTGCGAGGCCGGTCTCGTCGAGATGCTCGGTTTTGACCATGCCGATGGCAACGTCGCGGTCGAGCTGGACGTCGTGTGCGAGGTACACCCGCTTTCTGCTGCCCTCGCCTAGCAAACGTTCGACAACATACCGCCCGCCACCCAGCGTTGCGGGCAGCGCGCGCTGCGACGAATCGTGCATGAACCCCCTTGCCGATGCGGGCCCCGACTCCGCACCTGCCAGACTGGGAGCCTACGTCATGAGAGGTTATTTCGTCAATGATGTTGGAAGCGGTCCGGTCAGGTGCTGAAGAACCGCCGCGGGTTGTCGATCAACATCGCATCGATCTTTGCCTGTGGCACCCCGGCTTCACGCAACGCCGGGATGATGTTCTTGAAGACATACGTCGGGTTCCAGTTTGGGACCGTGGAGGTCGGAATGGGCAGCGGGCGGCCACGCCAGCACCACACGGAGTCGTGTGAGAGGACGATCTGCTTCTCGAAGCCGATGCCGAGCAGGCCGATGAGCGCGGCTTTGCGCAGGCGATCGGGTTGCAGGATGTCGAGCCCGAAACGGTCGAAGCCCAGGAGGCAGCCGCGGTCGAGCATGTCGACGTGATAGCGCAGGTCGGCGCTGCCGCAGGAGTGGCCGACAATGACACGCTTCAGGTCGACGCCCTCGGAGGCGAAGATGTCGAGTTGCTCGCGTCCCATGGTGCCCTCGTCGGTATGGGTGGTGATGCGCGTACCCGTCGCCTTCGCGGCCCGCGCGGCGGCGCGCAGCACCGATTCCTCGTAAGGCGAGATGCGATGCGCCTGCGTGGCCACCTTCAAAATGCCCGCCTTGATGCCGCTGCTGCCAATGCCTTCGGTGAGCTCCTTGCTGAAGGTCTCCGCCATCTCGCTGACCGCGTCGGTGAATTGGCCGCGGAACTTGAAGTACGGCGCCGCGCCCTGGTCCTCCTTGTAGAGGCCAGTGGCGCAGATGATGTGCACGCCGGTGGCCTGCGCCACCTCCGCCATGAACTCGGCGTCGCGTGCCAGGTCGATGGGGCAGGGGTCGAGGAAGGTGCGCAAGCCGAGGTCCTTCAGCTCGTGCATGCGGTCGACGCACATCTTCAGAACTTCGCGGCGCTGGAATGGCGGCGCTGCGGCATCGGTGTCCCACCCGGGCCAGCCGATGAGCAGGTGTTCGTGCATGAGTGTCACACCGAGGTCTTCGGGTTTGCAAGGGCCGAGAACTGTTTGGATCATGCGCGCTCCTTTTTCGTGTTCGTGTTCGTGGGCGATTGTGTTAGCGCTGGATGCGGAAGGCGTCGAACTCGCCACGGTATTCGAGCCAACGCGCTTCGACATCGGTGACCAGTGCTCCGCGCGGTCCAGCGTGGCACCAGGTGGCCAGGCGTTGCAATTGCTCTCTTCCCCCTTCGGCCAGGAGTTCGACTGCTCCGTCATGGGTGTTGCGGACCCACCCCGTCACGCCCAGGCGACGGGCTTCATCGATTGCCGAGTACCGGAATCCAACGCCCTGCACGCGGCCGCTGATGCGCAGCCACACACGGGCTGGTTGATGGGTGGCCTCACTCATTGAGTAACCGCTTCAGCTCCTGCTCGTCGAGCGTCGTGATGCCGAGCTTCCGTGCCTTGTCGAGCTTCGAGCCGGCTTCTTCGCCGACGACCACGTAATCGGTGTTCTTGCTGACGCTCGAGGTGACGCGGCCGCCGTGTGCCTCGATGTCGCGCGCGACCTCGTCGCGTGGCCGCGAGAGCGCCCCGGTGAGCACGAACGTCTTGCCGGTGAGCTTGCCGCTGCGGGCGCGCCGCTCGACCGTGGGGCGCACGCCTGCTGCGCTGAGCCGCTTGATCACTGCCTGGTTTTGCTTGAGGGCAAAGAAAGCGCGGATCTCGCTTGCCGTCTCCGGCCCGATGTCGCGCACGCCGAGCAACTCGTCTTCGGTGGCCCGCTCGAGCGCCTCGATGCTGCCAAAGTGCTCGGCCAGCACCTCCGCCATGTGCTCGCCGACTTGCGGAATGCCGAGGCCGTTGATGAAGCGTGCCAGGGTGGTGTGCTTGCTGCCGGCGATGGCGTCGAGGATGTTCTGCGCCGACTTGTCCGCCATGCGTTCGAGATCGACCAGCTGTTCCTTGGTGAGGTCGTAGAGATCGGCGACGGTCTTCACCAAGCCGCTGTCGACCAACTGTGCGACGAGCTTCTCGCCGAGGCCGTCGATGTTGAGGGCGTGCTTCGAGGCGAAATGGCGCACCGTCTCGCGCAGCTTGGCCGGACAGTTGAGCCCGATGCAGCGGTAGGCGGCGGCGCCCTCTTCGCGCACGACCTTGCTGCCGCAGACCGGGCAGTTGGCCGGCATGTGAAAGTTGCGCTCCTTGCCGGTGCGCTCCGTGGTGACGACCTCGACCACGTAGGGAATCACATCGCCGGCGCGCTCGATGACGACGGTGTCGCCGATGCGCACGTCCTTGCGTTCGACCTCATCCATGTTGTGCAGCGACGCGCTGGAGACGGTGACGCCACCGACGGACACCGGTTCGAGCTCGGCGACCGGGGTGATGGTGCCGGTGCGGCCAACCGATGGCGCAATCGCCTTCACCTTCGTCGTCGCTTGCTGCGCGGCGAATTTGTAGGCGATCGCCCAACGCGGCGAGCGCGACACCTCGCCGAGCTGGCGCTGCAGCGCGAAGCTGTTCACCTTGGCGACGACGCCGTCGACTTCGTAGGGCAGGGTGGTCCGTGCCTCGGCCGTCTCGCGATGATAGGCGATGACCGCATCCGCGCCATGGCAGCGCCGGTTGCGCGGATTGGTCTTCAGTCCCCACGCCCGGATGGTTTCAAGGAAGTGCCAATGGCTGTCGAACTCCGCGCCGACGATCTGGCCGGGAGCGTAGCAGAACATGTCGAGCGGCCGCGTCGCGGTGATGCGCGAGTCGAGTTGGCGCAGCGAGCCGGCGGCGGCGTTGCGCGGGTTGGCGAATAGCGGCTCACCGCGTGTGGCCCGTTCCTCGTTCAGTTTGCGAAACGCGGTGGCGGGGAAGATGACCTCGCCGCGCACTTCGAGGCGTTCGGGGATGGCTGCTACGCCGCGTTCGCGCCGCAGGCGCAAGGGCACACTGCGGATGGTCTTCACGTTGGCGCTGACGTTCTCACCATTGACGCCGTCCCCACGGGTCGATGCCACGCTCAGCTCGCCGTGCGTGTAGACCAGCTCGATCGCCAGCCCGTCGAGCTTGGGCTCGGCCACATACTCCACCGGCTTGTCCGTCTTCAGAAAGCGGCGCGTGCGTTCGTCGAACTCGCGAAACTCATCCTCACCCATCGCATTGTTGAGCGACAACATCGGCAGGGTATGGCGCACGGTCTCGAACTTCTCGGCGGGCGGCGCGCCGACGCGTTGTGTCGGCGAGTTGGCATCGAACAGCTCGGGGTGGGCACCTTCCAGCTCGGCCAGTCGGCGGAAGAGCCGGTCGTACTCGGCATCCGAAATCGTTGGCGCGTCGAGGACGTAGTAGCGATAGTTGTGCAGATCGATCGCCGCGCGCAGTTCGGAGATCTCACGCGCCGCATCGGTTGCCGAGGACTCTTTGCGAGGCACGCGGCTACTATAATGAGTCCGCTGTGGGTGGCAAACCTGGGTAGCGCAGCAAATTGGCCGGCGGTGTTGGGCCGCGAACTGTCTTGACTTTCGGTGCTCCCTCGCATGAACTAGAGGTCTCTGTTACTGGAAGCCTTCGTGCGATTCCCCGGAACCTTCGAGCGGCCCTTGGCGGCGTTGTTAGTGGCGCTTGCCTTCGCCTGCACCGCGCCGCGCAGTCATGCGCAAGATTTTTGCCCGGGGGATCTCAACCATGATGGTGTGGTGTCCACCGCGGACGCAGATGCGTTGTTGGCGGTTCTCTTCGTCGACCCGCTGACGTTGGACGTCGACACCCTGCTGCGGGCGGATGTCAACAACGACGGCACGCTCAGCGGTGCGGACATCGCCGCCATCCTCGCTCTGGATGGCCAGCCATGTCCGACGCCGCCGCCGACAGCGACCGCAACCCCGACGCCCCCACCCACGTCGGTCGTGACGGCAACACCGACCAGCACGCGAACCCCGACGCCGATCCCAACGCCGACCTGCGTGATCCAGCAGATCGGCTTCGGATCGACCAACGGCAGCCTCGCGCCCACCGACTGCCTGCGGACGTTTTCGCAGCAGATACGCCCCGCGGACATGTACAGCATCACGGCACAACCCGGCACCGCCGTCAAAGTCCAACTGTCGACGGTGGCGCCGCTCGTTGGCTACCTCCAGGTCATCGATGCCGGCGGGCAGTTTCAGATCATCGAGGGCGACTCGCCGATAGAGTTCACGGTAACCTCGGGGAACCCATATTTCATTCAGGTATCGTCCAACCCGTCGACTACGGTGCAGTTGGGCGACTACACGCTGACAGTGACGTCGCGTCCGTGTCCGACGCCCATGGCGCTGGCGCTCGGCTCCTCCCGCCCATTCATCCTGGACGGAACAGAGTGTCCGGAACCCGGGTCGCCCACAGTTGGGACGCAGGGCGAGCCAACGGACGTGTACACCTTCACGATCACCAGTGTGCCGACAAATGTGTCGATCACCATGCAGCAGCTGTCGGTCAATGACGACATCTTCCCGGTGATGGCGCTGCTTGGCCCCAACGGCTTCGAGTTGGTAAGCCAGGACAGCAACCTCGATTGCACCGCTCCAACCGGCACGCTGTTCTGCGCGCAGATCCGCTTCTTGGCCTTGCAGACCGGGACGTACACCCTGCTTGCGGGCGGTGGTGGTGGCACGGGCAGATACTCAATGACGGTGGCGAGTCCGACGTGCACTCCGAAGGCGTTGACCGGTATTCCCGCCAATTACCCGCTCACCTGTACCGGATCGACCGCAGGCTGCACCGGCACCCTGGATGGGAACACGACACACACGCCGTGCGCGGCACCGCTGCCCAACCCGGTCACCGGTGACGACGTCCCCGATCCGAGCAGCCCGGCCGCGTTGTACACCTTCACCGCGAATGCCGGCGATGTCATCAGTGCGCAGTTGACGTCGGATGATGATCCGCATGTGTACGTCCTTGGGCCGGCCCCCAGCAACCAACTGATTGCCGACGACGACACCGGCAGTGCAGCCCAGTTGGCAGCGACGCTGCCGGTGGCGGGAACGTATACAATCGTCGTCGCAAACAACAACGCCTTGCAGGTGGACGACCCACCGGTGAACTATACGCTGTCGGTTCAGAAGTGTCCGGTCAGTGGTGCACTCAACCCGTTGACGGGGCGCCAGGTGTCGGGAACGTACAGCACGCTCGATTGCCTGGGCACAGGCGATATTCCCTATCGCAGCTATGCGTTCACTGGGCAGGCCGGACAGTTCGTGATGACGACCATGACCTCATCGAATGTCGATTCGTTCCTGCGTGTCTTCGCGCCCGACGGCAGTGTGGTGGAGAACGACGACGATCCATTTCAGCAGTCGACAACGGACGCACGCGCCAGCCGTGTCTTGCCGATGGATGGGACGTACTTTGTTGAGGTGTCGGCGTCACCGCTCGGGCCCGTCGTGGACGTCGGCGCCGTGCCGCCCCTGGCGTTCACAGTGCGGGCGCGCTCGTGTTCCACGACGGCGGCCGTGCCCGGACAGGTCAGTGGAACTTGGCAGGACGCGGACTGCGACCTCGGCTTCGGACGGAGGGGGGACGTGTACACCTTTGCGGCGGGCACGTTGCCGGCGGTGGTCACCGTGTCGCCGCCCAGCAACGGGTGCGTCCTGGCGTTGCTCGGTAACGGCTTGCAGGTGCCGGACGTCGGTTGCAGCACGGCGCCGCTCGACGTTCCGGTGTCCGACGGTCGTGTGCACGGCTTCATCATCGCCGGCGCCGATACGTCGACGCGCGGGGATTATACGGCCGGTTTCAGTCGGTGTCCCGTCGACACCCTTGGCTTCGGACAAGCGAAGCAGGGCGTGCTCAGCGGCGGCAGCTGCGCGGACCCCGAGGGTAACCCCGCCGCGTGGTTATTGCTGCGGATGCCGGCAGACTTGGCGTTCTTCAACTTCTCAATCACCGGGGAAATCAGCGCGGACTTTCCGTTCGCAGCGTTGTTGTCGGATCGCAGCGGTGCGACGTCTATCTCAGGTACGTTCAGCGAGGATCCGAGCCGAATGCTCTCTTTTGGCACGAACGTGGCGGCGGTGCTGCGCGTCACCGGTGTCACCCCCGCCGATCAGGGCACGTACGATCTTGCTGTCGACCCGGCATTTCTCCGCCAGTAGGGTGGTTTCCGCGATCACTGGGCCGTGACTTGACCTCCTCGGAGTGCGTGGTGTATGCGAACCGCTGCGCGAAGGGAGGGCGTGTTGCGGCGGCGGGAGGTCTCAAGGTCCGACGTGAGAACTACGGCAGTCCGTGCCGCTATTGTCCTCGGTTTGTGGGGCGCGCTGGCTGGCTGTGGCAGCGGTGGTACCAACGGCACGGCAACCGGCGGAGTGGCGTTGCGGGCAACGTGGGAGCTTTCGCCAACCTCCGTTCCGCCGAGCGTGATGACCGTCGAGGTCGTGGTGACCCCGAGCGGCGGGGCGGGGGGGGGCCCGACCTTCGTTGATCCGAGCCAAACCCGCGAGGTGGTCATTCAGAACGTGTTTGCAGGGCCGGCCACCGTGCAGGTGTTCGGCTACGATCTACCATTTGCCCAGCATTCCCTGCTGAACCAGTTCAATCTGCCGCCGTCCTACGAGAGTGCACCGGTTGCGGTCATTATCCCCGCCGGCGGAACGGCTGATGCGGGAACCGTCGAACTCCAGCCACAACCGTTTGTAACCGACTTTGATCCGGGATTGGCCGCCTCGGATGTGCCGCGTTCGACCGCGGTGTCCTTTCTGATCGCAACTGCCGCTGCCGGCATTGAGCAAGCCTCGATCGACGTCAGCGTCGCGGGCAACGCAGTTGTCACCAACGGCCAGACGGCACCCGGAGCTTCCCTGATTCCCTGTGCTGACAATGGCGAGATGCCATGCGGCGCGAACTCTGACCGGATGCTGACGGGGTTCATCTTCCGCTTCGACACGCCGACGCCGTATCCGCCGGAAAGCATGGTCCAGGTCGTCGTCAGCGCCGGCGACACCAGCAGCCCACAACGGTCGTTTCAAAACTTTCAGTACTTCTTCACGACCGGCCAACTGGTTGTAACGCCCACCGCGACCGCAAGCGCGACGGTGACGGCGACGCCGAGCGCCAGTGCGACAGCGACCGGCACTGCGACACCAACCCATACGCTGACGTCGACTGCGTCGCCGACGCCGGTGCTCACGACCACGCCGACCCCGACGTCAACGCGAACACCGGCGCCTAGCTTTACGCCCACGCCCAGCGTGACGCTGACAGCCAGTGTGACGGCGACGCGGACGCCGACGGCCACTACAACGGCCACATCGAGCGCGACGGCCACGTCAACGCCCACCGAAACGGCCACGCCGCCGTTTGCGCGCTATGTGGTCACCACCACCGCCGACGATGGACCGGGCAGCCTGCGGCAGGCGATGCTTGACGCCAACGCCGACCTCGAACCGAGTCTCATCGTGTTCGACCCAGCGCTCATGGGCGAGATCATCAGCATTACGAGCGACGACCTGCCGGCGATCGAAGAGAGCGATACGACGATCAACGGCGACATCAACGGCGATGGCAAGCCGGACGTACAGATCGACGGACCCGGCCTGGACTTTGGGTTCGACGTGTTTGCGAGCCGCGTAACGATCGAGGGCTTGTCGATCAGCTCGTTTGATGTCGGCATCCTCATTGAAGTCGAAGCCGGCAATGTGCTCGTCGATCACTGCTACGTTGGCGTGGCGCTGGACGGCACGTCCGACGCGCACAACTTCGACTCCGGCATCGAAGTGCACGGCGGCCCGCATCACATCGCCAACAGCGTTGTTTCGGCCAACCTCGGCTTCGGCTTCAACATCGACGTCGATGCGAGCGACGTGACCTTGACCGGCAACATCGTCGGTGCCTCCGCCGACGGCACGCTGAGCTTGGGCAACGGCGATGACGGCATTGAAATCACCGACAGCTCCGGTCACGTCATCGGTGGGACGGGGCCCAACGATGGTAACCTCATTGCCGGCAACGCCGGTAGCGGCATCGCCGTTATCGGCTTCGAGGCAATGGCGCACGACGTTACGATCAAGGGCAACCAGATCGGTGACCCCAATCTGCGCGGCAACATCGAGGGCATCGCCGTCATCGACGCGTTCGACATCGTCATCGGCGGCAGCGAGGCGGGCGCGGCCAACCACATCCAGGCAAATGACGGCCCCGGCGTCACCATCTCTGGGGCGGACAGCACCGGCGTCAAGCTCAGCCGCAACTCCGAAGCAGCCAACGGCGAGGGCGGCATCGAGCGCACCGATGGCGCAGAAACGCTCGTGCGCCCACCGGTGATCCAGCTCGAGGGGCTGACCATCGTCGGCAGCGGGGCCCCCAATTCGACCATCGAGATCTTCGCCACCGATGAGCCGCCCGATCCTAGCGGCGCCGGCGAGGGCGAAACGTTCCTCGGCAGCGTCACCTCCGACAACAGCGGCCTCTTCAGCTTCCCGCTGGTCCAGTCACGAGGCATTCCCGTTCTGCCCATGAACGTGACTGCCACGCTGACCGATCCCGCGAACAATACGAGCATCTACGCGCAGAACGTTGCCGTCGGTGCGACGCCCACCATGACCGAGACGGCGACTGAGACGCCGACGTCCGGGCAACCGACACCAACTTCGACGGAGACCCCAACCGGACCGCTCGTGCCCAGCTCGACGCCCACCGCCACTGCCACGGAGACTGTTCAGGGGCAGACGGCAACGCCGACAGCTACGGTGAATGAGACGCTGACGCCGACACTCACCGCCGCGCCGACGGAAACGCTCACCCCGGCTGCGACGCCTACACCGACCGAAACGGCTACGTCCAGCGTGACGCCGACAGCCAGTGCAACGGCGACGGCCGGAAACTCGCCGACGCCGACCGCAACCGCGCAGGCAACTGCAACGCTGACCGTTACCGCGACGGAAACGGCGGCGCCGCCGGTGACAGAGACGCCGACCGCCACAACCACCGGCACGGCGACCGAAACGGCAACGCCTGGTGAGACAGCGACGGCGACACAGACGCCGATCGTGACGCCCACAGCAACCTTGACGGTCAGCGAAACACCGACACCCGCAGGCACAGCCACGGCGACGGCAACCGCTACTGAGACCGCGACCACGGGCGAAACGCCGGTGGCCACATCGACGCCGTCGGCAAGTGCGACCATAACCGCGACGCCTTCCGTGCCGGAGACGGCGACGCCAACCCCGACGCTCAGCGGCGCGGGCCTGGCTTATGTCAGCAACTCGGCGAGCCGTTCGGTGTCCGTCATCGATGTGGGCACAAATGCCGTGGTGAACTCCATACCGGTGGGGACCGTTCCGTTCGGAGTGGCAGTCGATCCCGCCGCGATGAGGGCCTACGTGACCAACTTCTTCGACCGTACCTTGTCGATCATCAACACAGCCAGCAACCAGGTGATCAACACGTTGTCGGTCGGGACCCTGCCGCGCGGTGTCGCGGTCAACTCGTCCGGGAAACGCGTCTACGTCGCAAATGAATTGAGCGGGACGCTCTCTGTCATCGACACGCTGACTGACGACGTCACCAGCATCGCGTTGGGCGGCCGTCCGTACGGAGTCGACGTCAACCCCGTCGCGGAGGAGCAGGTCTTCGTCACCGATGCGAGTGCGGGCATCCTCGATGTCCTCAACACCGCGCAGGGAGATATCACCACCGTCTCCGTGGGTGCTGCGCCGTTCGGCGTTGCCGTTCACCCGACTGGCTCGTTTGCATATGTCGCGAACTCCGGCAGCGACAGCGTGTCGATCGTCGCCAGTGATACCTTCGAAGTCAGTTCAGTTGACGTCGGCGACCAACCTGTCGCCCTTGCAGTCGACCCCGCCGGCACTCGCGTGTACGTGTCCAACTTCTTGGACAACAGCGTCTCGGTCATCGACACGACGAACAACCAGGTTATGGCGACGATCGGCGTGGCAAACGGTCCCTTCGGGATTTCGGTCAACGCCGAGGGCACGAGCGTGTACGTCGCGGCCCTGGGAGCGGACAAAGTTTCGGTAATCGACGTCGCCACCGGCGGCGTGAGCAACATCGACGTGGGGAGCGCTCCGGCTGCGTTCGGCCGGTTCATCGGGCCGGGCACCCCCACTCTATGAGGCGCAGGCGCGAGGACGGGAGGGTGTGACTGTGAAGTCGGCCCGCAGGCTGGTAGTCATTGCGGTCGTATCGGCACTGACGGCGACACTGTCGCTCCGCCCCGCTGCGGCCAATGTGCGCTCGCAGGCCTTGTATGCACGCGGTCTGATTCCTTTCGATCGCGGGCAGTGGGAGCAGGCGTATACGCTCTTCGACCGGGCGGTTGCCGCGGATCCCAATGACGCGGTCGCGCTCTATTACCGCGGCCTGACGCTGGCGCGGCTCAAGCAGTCTGCGGCGGCGATCCGTGATATCGAGCATGCGCTTCAACTCAACCCGGCTTTGCCACACGCGGCGCTGGATTTGGGGATCGCCTATTTTGACGATGGACAGTACGCGCCGGCGAAGACCTGGTTGGAGCGTGCCTATCAGCAAGGTGTCGAGCGCTTCACAGCGGCCTTCTTCCTCGGACTGACGTATTACCGCACGGGCGATGATACGGCGGCGCAGAAGTACCTCGGCGAAGCCGAGGCGGATCCCGATCTGCGACCCAGCGCCCAGTACTACGCTGGCCTAGCGCTGTACCGGCAGGGGAAGACGGACGCGGCACGCGCCGAGATGCAACAAGTGATGCGGGAGCAGCCGCAATCCGAGATCGGCAAGGCCGCGCAGCGCGCCGTGGGTGAGAAGCCGCAGCCAGCTGGCGGTCCGGCGGTTCCGCAAAAGCCGTGGCTGGTCTACGGCGAGCTTGGCTTCCAGTATGACACGAACGTCGTGCTTGCTCCCTCCGACGCCGGAGTCAAAGTTTCCGAAGGCATCACCAAACAAGCCGATGGACGCGCGGTGATCGGCTTGGGCGGTACCTATCAGCTCCTCAGGGGCGACAAGGGATCGCTCAATGCCGAGTATGATTTCTACCAGAGTATCCACTTCAATCTCACGCAGTTTGATCTGCAGGGGCATCGGCTGCGGTTCGACGCCCTGTCCCCGCCCGGCAAGTGGAGCTATGGTCTGTCGGCGATGTACGACTTCTATGCGCTCGATTATCAGTCGTTCTTCCAGGAAGGATTGGGCACGCCGTGGATCAGCCTGAACGAGAGCGACACGGCGGCCACCCAGGCCTACTACACGCTGCGGGCGCGTGACTTCTTCCGCGAGCCCTACAGGCCGGCCCGCAATGGCATCAATAACGCCGTCGGCATCCGCCAATACTTCAACCTGGGTACGCTCGGTCCGGGAGACTGGTTGCTCAACTTCGGCTATCAGTTCGATGCGGAAACCACCCTGAACAATGGCTTGGATGCCCGCGACTTCCAAAACATCGGCAATCAAGGCGACATTGACCTGCACGTCCCCCTGTACTGGCTCATGCACCTGCAGGTCGCCTACCTATTTCGTCTCGAGGACTATCAGTACCCGAACAGCCGCAGCGGGCAAGGTGTCGGCCAACCGTTTGGGTACCGGCGTCACGACAACGAAAACCAGTTCGCCATCGCTTTGCAGCGCAGCTTGACAGAGAACGTGTCGGCCGAGATAGACTACTTCGGGGTCATCAACAACTCGAACATTTCCGACTTCGAGTACGACCGCGGGATTGTGGCGGGGAGTGTGCGGGTCAGTTTCTGAGGCAGATGATGGACCGGCGATACGGATTGCGATCGTTGTGGCTGCTGGTTGGGGTGGTGTTATGGGCGGCCCGGGTGTGGGCCCAAACGGAGGTCGGCACGGTCGCGGCCATGCAGGGCGCGCTGCAGGTGCAGCGCGCAGCGACGTGGCAGAACGCCAGTGTGGGCGCACCGATCTTCGTCGGCGATCGGCTACGCACCGGCGCCAACGATGCGGCGAAAGTCGTCTTTCGGGACGACTCGGTGCTTGACGTTGCCCCGAAGAGCGAGCTGACCGTGGATAAACAGGCTTTCGATGCGGAGGGACGGCGCTTCGACACCCTGCTGCGCGTCGTCAAAGGCAAAGTGCGCGCCTGGGTCAGCGAATACTATCGGCAGCCGCGGGCGCGCTACGAGATCGAGACGCCGACCGCCATCGCCGGTGTGCGCGGTACAGAGTTCATTGTCCTCTACGACCCCAACGCCGAGGCCACCGATATCGTGGGCCTGGCCGAGACCGTCGAAGTTGCTGGCAAGCTCGGCGTGCTGGGCGCGGGCGTTCAGGTGGGCCCTCGGCTCCTGTCTCGGGTGGAGAAGGGACGCTTCCCGACGGCGCCCCAACAACTGGATGATGCCCAACTGGGGCAGTACCTGTCCGGCTTGCAGATCATCGGGACTGGGCGCCCGAACGGGTTGAACCTGCAACATGCCGCTGGGAGTGGAGCCCTGCTGGCGCCGCAGGACGTTCCATCTGCCGTTGTGCAGCCCGTGGCCGCTGGCGGCGTGCAGCCGGGCCCCCCGTCCGGATTCCTCGCGAGCCGTCTGTCGCCGGATATCGCCACCAATACGCAGCCGCTTCTCAACTACCAAAATACGCCTCCCGGCGTTGTGCCCGTCGGTGGGGTGCACGTTGGATTCTGATCGCCAATTCAGGGCTTTTGCCGTTTGGCACTGCTCGGCCCTTGCGGCGCGTGACTTTTTGTGCAATGAAACACCCGCGAGCGAGTGGAGGAAGCATTGCGCGGCGAGTTAAGGAGGTGACGTGATGCGGTTCGATAGGAAGACTCAAATTGCTGCAAGCATTGCCAGTATGGCGGTGTTGGCGATGGTGACAGCGGGATGCGAAAAGAAGCCAACACCTGAGCAGGAACAGATGGCCTCGCGTGTTGAAGCCGCCGCGAGCAAGTCAGAGATGGCTGCCAGCAAGGCCGAGCAGGCGGCCAGGAATGCAGCCGATGCAGCGGCAAAGGCGCAGGCGGCAGCGGATAAGGCCGAGGCGATGTTCCACAAGAGTATGCGAAAGTAATCGACCGATCTAGAACAGGCCCTTTGACTACATCGCCCGCTTTGGCCAGAAGGCAGAGGAGGGTGAGTAAGGAGGTGACAGGATGCGATTTGGAACGATGACACGGGTTGCGGCTGGACTTGCGGGGATGGTGCTGCTGGCTGGCGTCACGGCCGGGTGTGGACCGAGCCAAGCGGAGAAGGACCTTGCGGCACGCATGGAAGCCGCCGCGAGCAAGTCGGAAGCTGCCGCAAGCAAGGCGGAAGCAGCTGCACGCCAAGCTGCTGACGCAGCTGCGAAGGCGCAGGCAGCCGCCGATAAAGCCGAAGCCATTTTCCAGAAGCACATGCGGAAGTAACTCGCCGCCTACGGGCGAGAAAGAAAGGCGACCCGCGGGTCGCCTTTTTTGTTTGCGGCGGCGCGTCGGTTCCGCACGCCCCGCAACGATCAACAGGCCCTTGCTGGCGGCCTCTCAGGCGAGTGGGTGACTCGGCCCCGTCTCCCCAAAAGTTACGAGGGTCTTGAGGGCCGCCTTGTCCTGCGCCGCGACGCGATACGCGTCGCGCGCCGCGGCCAGTGGGAACCGGTGTGTCACCACATGGCGGGCGGCAACAATTCCATCGGCGACGTACCGTAGCGCGGCGCGCGTCTCCATGGGCCCGCACGAGTAGCTGGGGACCAGCCGCACCTCGCGAAAGTAGAGGTCGTGGGGCGACAGCTGCAAGCGCTCCTCCGGCGGCGTCCCCATGAACTGCACCACCGTACCGCCACGTGCGACGCAGCGCAGCCCAATTTCCAATGCGTCTATGGTGGCCGGTCCCACGATGACCACCTCGGCGCCGTCACCCGAGGTGATCTCCGCCACTTGCGCCGCGAGGTCGCCCGCCGACGCATCGATGACGACATCCGCGCCGAGTCCGCGCGCATGCGCGCAGCGCGTCGCAACCAGGTCGGCGGCGAGGATCTGCCCTGCACCGAGATGTCGCGCCAGCACGACGTGCAGTTGGCCCATGACGCCCAGCCCGATGATCAGAATGGAGGCATCGGCAACCTGGCCGGCGCGCGTCAATGACTTCACCACGCACGCGGTCGGTTCCACCAGCGCACCATCTTCGTCGCTGACCGTGTCCGGTAACACCAACGTATCGCCCGCCAGGTTGATTTCCGGTACCAGGAAGTATTCCGCCATGCCGCCCGGAACGATCTTGGTGGCACGCCACGTCGGACACTGGACAAATTCTCCGCGGCGGCAGGCGCGACAGGCGAGGCAAGGCGCGTGATGATGGACGAAGACACGCGTGCCCGGGGCCACATGCGTGACGCCCGGACCGACCTCGACGATTTCCCCCACGGGCTCGTGTCCGAACACCAGTGGTGCCTTCTTGCGAATGTACCACGGGACGACGTCTCCGGAGCAGATGCCGCACGCGCGCGTCCGCACCAACGCCTCACCAGGACCGGGGCGCGGCACTTGCTCCTCCTCGATGCGCACATCGAGGTAGTCGTAGAGGCGCGCCACCTTCATGGTCTCAGGGAACGACCGCGAACTTGATGCCGTCACCGCGCTGGTGCTCGCTGAGCGCGTGCGCCAACTCCTTCAGAGGATAGCTGCCACTGATCAATGCCCGGCCGTCGAAGCTGTCGCCGATCAGAAGGTCGTATGCGCGCCGGACCGCGCGTGGTGTGAAGTGGAACGGACTGATGATGCGCAGCTGGTCGTAGTGAAAGCGTTGCGTGTCGATGCGCACGGCGGTGCCCGGTGGACAGCCGCCGAACAACAGCACGTGGCCCCCGCGCCGCGCCAGCCCGGGGGCCGCCTCCCATACATCCACCTGACCGGTGCACTCGATCACCACGTCCGCGCCGCGCCCCAGCGTGTAGTCCATCACCTGCTCGTGCGCGTGGCGCACGCCGCCGGTGAACACCTCTTCGGCCCCCAAACGCTTGGCGTGTTGCGTGCGATTGGCGCGCCGGCCGAGGACAGCGACATGCCGCACCCCCATGGCCCGCAGCGCCAGCAGATGGAGCAGGCTGATGGCACCGGCGCCGAGCAACACAACGCGATCGTCTGGTCGCACCACGACCGATTCAAGGCCGTGCAGCACACAGGACAGCGGCTCGAGCAGCGCTGCGACGGTGAACGGCAGATCGCGTGGCTTCGGATAGAGGTTCACCTTGACCAACTGAGCTGGCAACTTGATGTACTCGGCATACGCGCCGAGCACCATCGTCTCCATGACAATATCGCACAGATTTTCTTGTTGGCGCTGGCAGTAGTAGCAACGTCCGCACGGTGCCGTCGGCACCGCCATGATGGCATCCCCCTCGCGAAAACCACGCACTCCTGCGCCCACCTCGGCGATCTCCCCAGAGAACTCGTGACCGAACGGCGTCGGCATCGGAAACTTCGGATGGCCACGCAGGAACGCCTTGACGTCGGTCCCGCACGTCAGGGCGGCACGCACGCGCACAACCACATCGTCGGGTCCAGCGGTCGGACGAGGCAACTCCCGGAAGGCGATCTCGCCCGGTTGCACGAGCACATGTGCGAGCATCGCCCCGCCGCCGTCGGGACGGGCGCTTGCAACCGAAGCGAGCTGCGGCATGCGGTACGCGTAGCTGTGGGCCGTGGGGATGTCAACAAACGGCAGGACGGCGCCGCCCCTCGTGATGACTTCTCACCTGACGCGCGCTATTAGACAGCGCCAATGACGGAGCCCGCGTCGATGCCACCCCAGGCGGAGGTCGCGGCGCTGGTGCGTGAAGCGGCGGCGGGTGCCCCCAAAGCCGTCTATCTCTTTGCCGGCGAAGCGGTTGAAACGAGCGCCGCTGCGCACGTGCTGCTCGACGCCCTGGTGCCGAGCGCGCGCCGCTCGTTCAACCTCGAGACCTATGATGGCCGCATCACACCGCTCAGCACCGTGATCGATAGCCTGCGCATGCCCGGCTTCTTCGCGGGCACGAAAGTGGTGTGGGTGCGTGAGACCACGCTCTTTCTCTCGGGTGAGAAACGCCCAGAGATGACCAAGTCGTTGTTCGCGGCCTGGAATGACGGACGTGAACGGGAGGCGGCGGAGAAGCTCGTCACCATGGTGGCACTGGCCGGCTGGTCGCAAGAGCAGTTCGTGCAAGTGCGCTGGACCGCGGTTGCCAAAACGCGTCTGCGCGAGGTGTTCGGTGACGACCTCGACGCAGAACAGTTGGCACAGCTCGACGCCATCCACGCCGCTTGCCAGGCGCGTGAGCTCGGGGTGACTGCGTATCGCGACGACAGCGGAGCGTTGATGGAGTTCCTGGACGGGGGGATGCCGCCGCACGTGGTATTGTTGCTGACGGCGACGACGGTCGACGCGCGCAAGCGCTTGTTCAAGCGGCTGCGCGAGATCGGTGCGTGTCTGACGCTCGGTGCGGCCAAGGAGCGCAGTGGCGCCCTGGCGCGCGACAGCATCGAGGAGTTGGTGCAGCACGCCGCCCGCGCATACGGCAAGCGCATCGCACCGGAGGCGTACGAATTGATCGTGCGCCGGGCAGGAACGGATGCCGCGTTGTTGAAGGGTGAGCTGGAAAAGCTGTGCCTCTATGTCGGCGAGCGGCCGGTCGTCAACGAGGAGGACGTCCGTCTGGTCTTCCGCGACATGGCTGAGTCGTGGATCTTTGATTTCACCGGCGCGCTGGCGACGCGGCAACTGGCGCGCGCCCTGCCGCTGCTGCGTGGTTTGCTCGCGCAAGGCGAGCCGCCGCTGCGCCTGCTGGCGATGATCGCCCGCGAGGTGCGTCTGCTCCTGGTGGCACGCGAGTGCTTGGACGGTGCGCTGCGCGGCACGTGGCGTGGCGATATGCCGTTCAACGTCTTCCAGAGCCGCGTGATGCCGCGCATCGATGCGGAAACTGCTGAGGTCTTCGGTAAGGCCCACCCCTTTGTGCTCTATCGCCGCTTTCAGGATGCCGCGCGCATCGACAGTCGGAGCTTGCGGCAGGCGCTGGTGCAGCTCTCCGATCTCGATGTCCGCTTCAAGTCATCGCGGGGCGATCCGGCGGTGCTGCTGGAAGTCTTCGTGATCGACTGGTGCCGTGGCGCGTCCCGAGGCGCGGCAGCGGCGGCGTAGTTGGCGTGCAGCGGGCGCGGTGCACGCCGCCAATGGTGCGGCTCAGTCTGCGCCGCGCCGCACAACGAACAACGGACACGGTGCGTGCCGAATGAGCTTCTCGGCGACGCTGCCCACCACCAGGTGCTGCAGGCCGCTGCGACCGTGGGTGGCGATGACAATCAGGTCCACTTTGCGCTGCGTTGCCAGGTGGAGCAGCACGTCATGCGGGTCGCCGATATCGACCAACAACTCACAATGCGGGTAGCTTTGCAGGCGCTTGGTGCGCAACTCTTCCAACAGTGTGATGCTGCGCTGCTTGGCCTCGTCGAAGTTGAGTACGTGTCCGTCCGGTAGGTACAGCTCGCCGCTCGGGACGTGGATGACGTGGACGAGCAGCAGCGTACCATCGGCCGCCCTGGAGAAGCGCAGGCCGTACTCGATGGCGCGGTACGATTCTTCGGAAAAGTCCGTCGGGCACAAAATGGTCTTGAAGTCGCGTGGCATGGTGTTCCCTCTTGTTCAGACGATGACCTTCGCCGCGCGCAGTGCAGTGATTGCGGCGGCCCTCATGCCGAGGACACGCTGCAGCACTGCATCGGTCTGCTCGCCGAGTAACGGACCGGGAGTGCGAACGGCGCCGGGTGTCGCCGAGAGCTGGACCGGTACACCGTCGCACTCGACCGTTGCGCCTTCCGGGGTCGGCACTTGCGCCCAATAGCCACGCGCCTGCAGGTGGGGATCACGGCGACAGAGGTCCTCGGCATTGGCGACGACGCCGGCGGCAATGCCGGCGCGCTGCAGCAGGGTCATGACCTCCTCGGCGCGCTGTGCACGAGTCCACGCTTGCACGTGTGCATCAAGGGCGGAGCGGTTGGCGACGCGCTCCGGCAGCGTCGCGAATCGTGCATCGGCGCACCATACCGGATTGCCGAGGGCAGCGCGGAAACGTGCCCACTCGCGCTCTCCCAACACTGCGATGGCACACCAGCGGTCGCGTGCCGGTCCCTCGCCGGGCAGATCTGCACATCGATAGACACCGTGCGGTGCACCTGGCATTTCCTGCGAACCATTGTCAAGGCCTGCGCACGGAGGTCCTACGGACGGTGCGTCGAAGCCGGCACGATTGAGAATTTCCAGCAAGCGGGGGCCCAGTAAAGTGACCACATTTTCGAACTGCGAGAGATCGACGTGCTGGCCTTCGCCGGTTTGGCGGCGGTGCCAGAGAGCGAGCAACACGGCGAGCGCCCCGCTGTAGCCCCCGGCCATGTCGGAGTACGAGAAGCCCCAGCCGGCGGGCTCGCGTCCCGGATGGCGCATGAGCAATGTGTAGCCAGCCAGTGCCTGCAGCGTCGGGCCATAGCTCACGTAGTCGCGCCACGGACCGGTGTGGCCGAAGCCGGACATGCTCACCGCGATGATGTCCGGCTTGATGCGCCGTATGCTCTCGTAGTCGAGCCCCCAGTTGCGCATGACGCGAGCGCTGAAGTTGTCGATCACCACGTCGGCGGTGGCGACCAGCGCCTTGGCGATGTCGAGGCCGCGGCGGTCGTTCATGTTGAGGACGATGCTCTGCTTGCCGCGATTGAGATTTCCCGTCAGGCCACCGCGCCGCGAGCCGAAGTCGAGCGCATCGCGCCGCTCGATCTTGATCACCTCGGCGCCGTGATCGGCGAGGATGCGCGTCGCCACCGGCCCGGCAACGACCCAGGTGAAGTCGATGATGCGGATTCCCTCGAGCACCAGCGGCTGCGGAACCCCCTCCTTACCAAGGAAGGAGCCCCGGGGGGGGTGCTGGCCCGCCATTCCAAAACCTCCCCTGACCCCTCCTTGGTAAGGAGGGGAACCCTTGACGAACGGTTCCGTGATTTCTGCTGTGAACACCTCCTCGTTGTGCTCGCCCACCATCGGCGGGCGCCGATCGATGCGCCAGGGTGTAGCGCTGAACACGTACGGAGCGCCGGGGTAAGTGACGGTTGCGTCCCGCTCTTCGTGACGGACAGGAACGAAGAAGCCGCGGTCAACCAATTGTGGGTTCTGCGGCAAGGTCTCCGGGGCCAGCACAGGCGCATAGGGGATGCGGCGCAGCTGTGCACCCTCGACGAGGTCGGCGACCTGGTAATGCCTCGCCCACGCGTCGAGCACATCGAAGAGGTGCGCGCAGTGGTCACGGCGATGATTGAAATCGTCCCACAGCGGGTCGGCGAGGTCTTGGGCTTTGCCCTCGGCTTTGACCCACTCGATCAGAGAGGTCCAATCACCCAACGTACAGTGCATCACGTGCCCGTCGGCGCAGCGCCCGACCCGGAAGTAGCGCGTCCAGTGCAGGCTGCCTTGCCGTTCGGCGATCGTGCTGTTCTGATGAAAGAAGCTGCTGGCGTGCTCGACACACGCGGCGACGCATTCCTGCAGACTGACGTCGACCCACTGTCCCCGTCCCGTACGCTCGCGTGCGACGAGCGCGAGCATTGCGCCGATGGCGGCGTAGGTCGATGCGCTGTGGTAGGCCTGCAGCCCCAGCCCCTGAAGCGGTGGTTCGTCGGCGAAGCCGTTCACGTACACCATGCCGCCGAGTGCCTGCGCGACGAGATCGGACGCGCGGTAGTCGCGGTACGGTCCCGTCTGGCCGAACGGCGTGATGGAGACCATCGTCAGCCGTGCATTGCGCGCTGCGAGTGCGGCGTAGCCGATGCCCAGGGAATCCAAGGTGCCAGGCGCTTGCGTTTCGATGATGAGATCCGCGCTCTCCGCGAGTCGCGCAAACCGCTCCCGATCACCGGCTGTTTGCAGATCCAGCGTCACGCTGCGCTTGCTCGTGTTGTAGTGCCAGAAGAAGAACGAGCGATTGCGGTCAGCCTTTCCGCCAAGGAACGGACCGATGTGGCGCACCGGCTCGCCGCCGGGTGGCTCGACTTTGATGACGTCAGCACCCATGTCGCCGAGCAGCTTGCCGCAATAGGCGCCGGAGACGTCGGCGAGGTCGAGCACGCGCACACCGCGCAGCGCCGCAGACGGCTGGCCCATGCGCCGGCGGATAGGAGACGGCGCATGCGAAGTCAACGGACGCCGCTCGGTGTCCCGGCGTGGTCTGCCGCCATTGCGGCCCAGCGGCGCCGCTGGGTGGGGGTGAGTTGCTGTAGCGCCTCGCGGCCGCTCAAAACCTGCAACCGCCCCACGTCCTGCATCAAGGTGAGCGTGTCGTGCGCAGCGGCTGCCGTCGTTTGCGCTTCGCTGTTACGCAGACGGTTTTGCAACGTCGCAAGTGTGTGTACCCGCCGCTCGCGGATGGCTTCGAGGGCCTGGATTTGCGTCGCGCTCAGTGCAAGCGCTGCCGCGTGCGCCAGCAGTTGGTCGACAATGGGCGGCGCCGAGTCAGACGACTCGGCGCCGCCGGCTGTGGAGACGAAGAGCACGACGACGCTGGCAAGGCTGACCAGCGTGGCGCGCATCATCAATGCTTCCCGGGATCGAGCGGCACCCCTTTGCGGGTCGACAGGATGTAGGCCTCGAGGGCTTTCATCTTGTCGTCGCCGTCCGCCAACTTCGGCCCCTCCAGCGGGTTCTCGATGCACCAGTTGATCATGTCGCGCAGCAGCGCCACCTTCTTCAGCTGGGTTTGGAACTTCGGGTAGGTCTCCGGGTGGGTGTTGGATGCGTCGGGGTGACACATGTCACACGAGATGCCGTTGGTGCCGATTTCCGGCGAGTGGAAGAGCTTGTAACCGTCATCGATGACCCGCTTGGTCTCGGCTTCCCAGACCCGCAGCTCACGCGACGTGTGTTCGGTGCCGCCGTGTGCCACCTGCAGAGTGGCGTCGTACTTGTCCATCAGTTCAGTTGCGACCTCGCGGGCCTTCGTCGCGTCCATCCGTTCGCCCGGTGCCACGCCGGTGACGGTCACGCTCGTCTTGCCGTCGCACAGCCCAACCACTTTGCTCTGCCCGTCGGCCGCTGCAGGGAGCTGATGTCGTGGCGCATCACCGCCGGCCGCCAGGGCTGCCAGGCTGCCGCCGAGCGCCAGCGTCACAAAGATCATCACACTTCGACCCCACTGCGTCATGGTCTGTCTCCTTTCGCGCGACCGCTCAGTATGAGGGCCAGCTGACGTTGCCTTTGAGCTGCGCGTCCGTCTGCTCAACCCACTTCTTGCCGGCGCTGACATCGTCCCAGGTAACGTCCATCGGATTGCGGTCCCAGAGATTGTAGCGCTTGTTCACCTGGCCGTTGTCCAACGCCGTCACGGTACCCCAGCCGCAGCCATCGAACTGGTTGAACGGATCGGCGCGCACCATCTGCACGGTGAGCGGCGGCAGCCCCTGCGGCGCATACGGCCACGGCCAGGCAGTGGAGAGCACGCCGTGGAAGGTGATGTTGTTGATGCGGTTGGTCAGTGGCTGGTGCGTGTGCGCGTGAATCACCGTGACGCTGCTGAACGGTGCCAGAATTTGCTGCACCTGTTCGGCGTCATCGGTCCAGAAGTTCCACGGGCGGTAGTACTTGTAAAGCGGCGAGTGCGAAAAAACGATGATCGGCGTCTTCTTGTCGACCTTCGCGAGGTCCTTCTTGAGCCAGTCGCGCTGCGCCTCGCCGACGGTGAACGGGCGGCCGTTCGGATTGTCGAGCTGCGCCATGGCCAGCATGCGCTGCATCGGCGTCATCTTCGGCGCGGTCCAGTAGTCCTCGACGATCACGCTGTTGAGGACGATGAAGTGCACGCCCTTGTGGTCGAACGAGTAGGTCGGCTCGCCGAACATCTCGCGCCACTTCTCGCCCATGTCGAGATACCAGTCATGCTCGCCGACCATCATGCGCACCGGCGCCTTCAGCGTTTTCAGGATGCCCTGCCCGATGGCCAGCTCTTCGGGCTTCCCGAGCTGGGCAAGGTCACCGCCGAAGAGGACGAAGTCCGGCTGTGGGTCAAGCGCGTTCACGTCCTGGGCTGCCTTCTGACAGGCGCGGATGAAGCGGTGGTTCATACCCTTGTCGAGGATGTGGGAGTCGGAGATGTACGCGATGGTGAACTTGGGTGCTGTCTCCTTGGCCTCCGCGACGTTGATGAGCTGGAACGAATGCGGCGGGAATCCCTTCCAGGCGACAGTGGCCGCTGCGGCTGCCTGCGCCGCTGTGCGGAAGAAGTCGCGGCGGCTCATCTGCGGCAGCTTCTGCAACCAGCGCTCGCGCTGATCCTGATACTCGTGTCGTCTACGTTCCCCGGGCAACACGTACTTCGCCATGTCGGTTCCTCCTCTGCGGCCGCGGTCAGGGCGCGGGGGCGGTGACAATCTCCCCGGCGCGCGTCTTGCGTGACAGTTCCTTGAGCTGCTCCCAGTCGAAGTTGGTTCCGCCGTTGTCGTCGCTGAGCGACTGCATGAAAGCGATAACATCGGCAACTTCGTCCTTGGTCAGGTTCAGGGGGCGGATGCCGCCGTCCAAGTTGGGGTTCGGCTCGCCGCCCTTGTTGTAGAAGTCCATCACCTCTTCGAGCGTCTTCAGACTGCCGTCGTGCATGTAGGGGGCCGTGAGCGCGATGTTGCGCAAACCCGACGTCTTGAAGGCGCCGATGTCCTTGGGTTGGCGCGTGACGATCCACCGGCCGAGAGCCTCGAAGCCCGGCTTGTGTGCCAACTCCGACTCTTGGGTGACCGCACCCTTACCGGCCACGGACTGTGCCGCGCGTGCCAGCTGCTCGAAATTGCCCTTCATGGCGACACCAATGTTGTGAAATTTGTTGTCGGTGAAGTACGGGAACGAGGTGGTGAACTCGTGGCAGGTGACGCAGCGGGCTTTGCCCTGGAAGAGCGTGAAACCGCGCTGCGCATTGTCGCTGATGGCTTGCTTGTCGCCGGCGAGGAAGCGATCGAAGGGTGAGGCAAATGGGGCCAGCGTGCGCTCGAAGCTGGCGATGGCCTCGGCGATGCGCTCGATGGTGACGTCGCGCGATCCAAACGCGACGTTGAAGCCGTCGCCATATTCTGGAAGCGCAACGACCGCTTTGACGACTGCCTCGTGCGAGGGCTGGCCCATCTCCACTGGATTGATCAGCGGCTGCTTGGCCTGCTCTTCCAATGTAGGGGCGCGGCCGTCCCAGAACTGCACCTCGTTGAAGCCTGCGTACAGCACGGTCGGCGAGTTGCGGGCACCGGCCTGGTTCTTGATGCCGATGGCGACCGGACGCCCATCGGCAAACCCCTTCAACGGATCGTGACACGTTGCACACGACAGCGTGCCATCCGCTGACAGGCGCTTGTCAAAGTAGAGCCGGCGCCCCAGTTCCACCTTCGCCGGGGTCAGCGGGTTCTGCTTCGGAATCTCCGGTTCCAAAACGCCTTGTGGCAGGTGCAGGACGACGGCACCCAGCATCGAGACCAGAAGCGATTTGCCCTTCTGCATCACAACCCCCTCAGATCTCACCATCCCGTGGTGAGCCGACCGACGCGCTGTCGGCCATGCTGCCGTGGCACACGGCGCAGGCTTGCCCCCCCTGTCCGGCCAGGTTGGAGACCAGCACGTACGACAGCGGCGGGTGGTTCCAGGCGATCAGTTTGGCGCCGTCGATTGTGTAGAGATGAAAGTCGACGTCCCGCACACGCAGGCGCTGCCCGGTCTCCGGCCAGGCGCGGGGCGGCAGGAGGAACAGTGAAACCGGGGCGCCGTTGCGCTGGTACTGCACGTAGCCGACACGCTCACCCGCCAATTCGACCACGCTGGCACCCTCGAGCGTCAGCGCGGTGGCTTGTTGAACCACTGCGTTGATGGGGAAGGCGAGGGCACGTGCGAGCCACGCGTTCACCGTTGCCGCGTCCGACGAATGGAGGGTGAGCGGCAGTCCGTGCTGGCACGCACTGCGATGGATGTCCGCGGCGGCCAGCACGCTCGCCGGGGCAGCGCTTGCGTGCGGACGCCAGAGCAGCCACAGCGTGCCGAGCGCCAGCAGCACCGCGGCGGCGAGCGCCAAACCGTTCAGCCAGAAGCGCGAGCCCGGTGCCGTGCGCACGGCGCGCCGGATACGATCCTCTAAACCGAACGGCAGTGGCGCCCGCGGATACAGTTGTCCGATCGACTGCGAGAACAGCCGCTGCCGTTCGAGTGCAGCGCGGCACCGCGCGCAGGTGTGCACGTGTCGTTCGACTTCGAGCGCGCTTTCGACGCTCAGTTCGTTGTCGCCGTAGGCCGGCACCAGCCGCCGGCACGCGTCACATTCCATCGCTGGCATTCACTGCGGCGTTGGCCGGCAGGATTCCGCGTTCGTGCGCTTGCTGGACGAGCGCCGCCCGCAGGCTGGCGCGCCCGCGGGCCAGCCGAGACATCACCGTTCCGATCGGGCAGCCGGCGATCTCGGCGATCTCGCGATATCCGAAGCCCTCGACGTCCTTGAGATAGACGGGCAGGCGGTAGCCCTCCGGCAGCGCCAGCAACGCGGCCTTGATTTCCGCGGACCAGCGTCGGTCCATGAGCACCGCCTCCAGGTCAGCCGTCTCATCGCAGAGTTCGGCGGCGTCCTCCGCGCCGGAGCAGACTTCCACTGCCGTCCGTCGCTGGGAGCGGCGGTGCCGGGACACCCACTCATTCCGCAAGATCGTGAACAGCCAGGCGCGCATATTCGTGCCGGGCCGATACGCATCGAGGTTTTCGAGGGCGCGCACGCACGTCGTCTGCACGAGGTCCTCAGCGTCGCTCGCTCCCGCGAGAGCCAGGGCGAAGTTGTAGAGCGCCGGCAGATGCGGTAGCGCTTCGGTTTCGAACAGCGCGCGGCTGTGCGTGCGTACGGCCAACGGTCACTGCCGTCCTTTCTTTCCTGTCTTGGCAACGCCAGGAAGCGCCATTTTATTCCAATCGTGGAGGCGCGGTACACCCTCCCGCGGTGCTTTTGAGCGGCATTCGCGATACAGTTGCTGCGTTGCAGGGAGGGACCGTATGGATCAGGAGGCCATCAACTCTGAGGCCACCAAGTCTAGTGTAGAGGCACGGACGCCCCGCTTGGCGTTCGTGCGCGCCGACGAGGTGCCGTGGACCGAGGTCATTGCGCAGCTGCACGGTGAGCGGCGCGTCTCGGTGCACGAGAAGTTCCTGGAGTGGACCGCGCAGCGCATGGTGGTCCTCGGCCGCTATGACCCGCACGTCGTCATCGAGCGCCACGGCCACGCCAGCGATCATCTCGTCTACGTGCTGGAGGGCGACCTGATGGTGGGCGAGCGCCACTGTCCGGCGGGTACGCTGATCGTGCTCGAAGTCGGCGCCAGCTTTGGTCCGCTAGTCGCCGGCGACAACGGGGCGCTGCTGTTCGAAGTGTGGATGGGTGATCCGCGACCGGTGCCGGCGGATAAGGAAGCGTACTACGCACTGCTGAAGCAGAAGGGCATCACGCGTCTGCCCAACCCGAAGTTTCAGAAGCCGCCGACCGCGCCGCGGCAGCCCGACGACGGGAAGGACCTCTATTCGTGAACCCTAATGCGCTGTGCGCAGTGTCAAACTGAGAGTCTCGCGGACGCCGCGTTCTGCGACGGGTGCGGAAGCCCGTTGGAAGTGGCGTGTGCGGCGTGTGGCACCGCCAACCGCATAACTGCACGGTTTTGCCGGAGCTGCGGCCGCGCGTTAAGGGCCACACCCACTGAGGTTCCTGGTGCGCATCGCACCGGAAAGACCCCGGAGGAAGTCGACAGTCGGCAGTCGAGAGCCGACAGTCCCCGCTCATACACGCCCCGCCATCTCGCGGAGAAGATTCTGAACAACCGTTCGGCGCTCGAAGGCGAGCGCAAGCAGGTCACGGTCCTGTTCGTCGACGTGCAGGGCTCGATGGACCTTGCGGGGCAGGTCGACGCGGAGGAGTGGCATCGCATCATGGACCGCTTCTTCGCCATTCTCTCGGACGGCGTGCACCGCTACGAAGGGACCATCAATCAGTACACCGGCGACGGCGTCATGGCGCTGTTTGGGGCGCCCATCGCGCACGAAGACCACGCGCGGCGCGCCTGCTACGCGGCGCTGCACCTGGCGCAGCAGTTGCGTCACTACGCCGACGAGTTGAAGCGGCAACAGGGGCTGCGCTTCTCGGTGCGCATGGGGATGAACTCCGGCGAGGTGATCGTCGGCAAGATCGGCGACGACCTGCGCATGGACTACACGGCGCAAGGACAGACCGTCGGCCTCGCGGCGCGCATGGAGCAACTCGCCGACCCCGGCACCGCCTATCTGACCGCACACACTGCCGCATTGATCACCGGGTTCTTCCAGCTGCGCGACCTCGGGGCCTTCACGGTGAAAGGCGTGCGCGAGCCCTTACGGGTGCACGAGTTGCAGGGGGTTGGGCCCCTGCGCACGCGGCTCGAAGTGTCGCGTGCCCGCGGCTTCTCCCGCTTCGTCGGGCGTGAGGCAGAGATCGGCGTGTTGGAGGCGGCGCTGGCGCGGGCGGTGGAGGGCCACGGCCACGCAGTCGGCGTGGTGGCCGACGCAGGAATCGGGAAGAGCCGGCTGTGCTACGAGTTCATGCAGCGCTGCCGCGCCCGCGGGATCGCCGTTTACGAGGCGCACTGCGTCTCCCATGGCAAGATGATTCCGTTCCTGCCGATCCTGGAGATGCTGCGCGGCTACTTCGGCGTCACCGAGCAGGACGGCGCCGAAGAAACACGGCGCAAGGTCGCCGGTACGTTGCTATTGTTAGAGCCCGACCTCACGGACGATTTGCCGCTGCTGCTCGACTTCCTCGGCGTCCCCGATCCGCAGCACCCGGCACCGCGCATCGATCCGGAAGCGCGCCAGCGGCAACTGGTGACGATCGCGCAGCGCGTCATGCAAGTACGTAGTCGCCGCGAGCCGGCGGTGCTGCTCATCGAGGACCTGCACTGGATCGACGGCGGCAGCGAGGGCTTCCTGGCGAACCTGATCACGGCGCTGGCGGGTACACGCACATTGCTGCTGATGAATTTCCGGCCGGAGTATCACGCCGACTGGACGGCACCGGCGGCGGGACCGGATCCGTCGTATCAGCTCGTGCAGCTGTTGCCGCTCGGAGCGGACGCGATTACGGAACTGCTGCGTGACGTGCTGGGCAGTGATCCCTCACTCAACGAACTGGGGGAGCGCATCCGCGCGCGCACGGGTGGCAATCCCTTCTTCATCGAAGAGCTGGTCCGGTCGCTGGTCGACCAGGGCGTCTTGGTACGCGATCCGGTGACGACGATGCGGCTCACGCGGCCGCTGACCGAGATTCAGATTCCGCCGACGGTGCATGCAGTGCTTGCGGCGCGCATCGACCGGCTCGCCGAGCGCGACAAGCAGCTGCTGCAGACCGCCGCCGTGATCGGCAAGCAGTGCCCCGAGCCGGTGCTGCTGCGCGTCTGGGCGGAGACCACCGGTGACGATGCGGCCGCCGGCGGTGTCGCGGCGGCGCTGCGCGAGTTGGTGGCGGCGGAGTTTCTCTACGAGGAGGCGGTGTTCCCGGAAGCCGTGTACGGCTTCACCCATCCGCTCACCCACGAGGTGGCGTATCGCTCGCAGCTCGCCGAGCGGCGGGCGCGTGTACACGCTGCCGTCGCCGCGGTGATCGCCGCGCTCTATGCCGACAAACTCGACGAGCGTGCGGCGCTGCTGGCGCATCATTGGCAAGGCGCTGGGAACGCCCTCGAAGCGGCGCGCTGGAGCCGGCGCGCCGCCGAGTGGGTACGCGTCAGCAACCTGCCCGAAGCCAATCGCCATTGGCATCAGGTCCGCGCCCTCCTGACGCAGATACCGGCAACGGTGGAGACGACAGCGCTGGCGCTGGAAGCGTGCACGCAGCTCCTCGAGGTGGGCTGGCGGCTCGGCATCCCCGCAGCCGAAGCCTCGGCGTTGTTTGCCGAGGGCGAGGGACTCGCCATGCGCGCCGGCAATCCGCGGTCACTGGCGATGCTGGTCAATTCGTACGGGGTCGTCCGCAGCCATTTCGGCAGCGCCGACGACTTCGTGGAGAGCAGCATGCTAGCGCGCCGCCTGGCGGAGGAGAGCGACGACGCCGCACTGCAGTTGACGACCCGCACGCGGCTCGTGATTGCGTTGAGCGCCGCCGGGCGTTTGCGGGAAGCGCTGCAGCTTAGCGAGGAAGTCGTGACACGGCCGACGGACAATCCGAAGCTTGGGACGGCGGTGCTCGGCTACAGTCCCTACCTGCGCCTCATCCGTGAGCACGGCAAGCTGCTCGTCGATTTCGGGCAGCTCGACGCCGGCGTGCACGATCTCGAGCGCGCCGAGCGCCTGGCACGCGAGCTGGGCGACCTGGAGGTCCTCGGATTTGCCCATCGCGAGTACGTGTCGGTGGCTCGCATCCGCGGTGACACCGCCACGGCGCTGGCGCACGCACGTGAAACGATGCGCATTGCCGACAGGCTGGGAAGTCCGTTCTTCCGGGCCAGTGCATGCTTGGCATTCGGCCAGGCCCACATTCTCGGGACGCAGTGGCCGGAGGCGCTGGGTGCGCTGGAGGAGGCGCTGGCGATCGCGCGTGCGGGGCAGGCCGGGGTCGAGACGGAGGCGTTGGCGCTGGCGTGGCTGGCAGGCGTGCATCGCGGCCTGGGCGACTTGCCCCGGGCGCTGGCGGTGGCCGACGAGGCGCTGGCGGCCGCCGTGCAGCGGCGCACGCGCTTGGTCCAGTGCATTGCTCACATCGCGCGGGCGCGTGTCCTGCTGCGACTGGACGCTGTCGGGTCAAGCGGCGAGATTGGCGCCGGTCTGGCGCAGGCGCTCGAGTTGATCAAGGAGACGGGCGCGCAGAGCAACGAACCCTTCGTACGGGTCGAGCTGGCACGCCTCGCGGCCGCGGCTGGCGACGAGGTGGCGCGCCAGCACGAGCTACGCAGCGCACATCGGCTGTTCACCGCGATGGGCGCGGCACCACGGGCACTGCGGGTGGCACGCGAACTCGCCGCCTAGGGAACGGCTGACCTGAGCTCTGCGTCCTGGCGGCGCGGGAATTGAGAGACGCGCACGCTGTCCTTTCCCACGCGTCATCGCAGGGTAGGAGAGGGGAGGGTGCGTGCTTGTGCTGTGCACCGAGTAACCTTGGCACCCTCACCTTCATCCTCTCCCGCGCGGAACAGATGCGCGGGAGAGGGCAACTTCCAAGGCTTTCATCCACCGCCGCGCTCCACGCTTGACCTTCCCCCGGTTCCCCACTAGAGGCAATACCTATAGGTGACATGTCCGTTCCGCACGCAGTGATGGGAGTGCTGGCCCGCGGCGAACGCTACGGTTACGAGCTGCGCCGCGGGTTGGAGGAAGAACTCGGGCCGGACTGGCGGCTCGACTTCGGACAGCTGTACCGCGCCCTCGGCACGATGACCGACAAGGGGTGGATTTCCTTCCGCGTTGAAGCTGGCCGCGGCGGGCCGCAGCGCAAGGTGTACACCCTCACGGCAGCGGGGCGGCGCGAGATGGAGCGCTGGTTGCGCGTCGAGGCAAACCCTCCGGCGCGCCGGCGCGACGCTGCGATGGTGCGCGCGCGCGTCGCTGCGAAGTTCGGCGGTCGCCAGCGTGCCGGAGAAGAGGCGCTCTTCGCCGTCGGCAGCGATGACCTCGTCCTCGATCTGCTGGCTCGCCGCCTGGCGCACGAGCACCCGCAGGTCCGCTTCGCGGCGCGCGCCGTCGGGAGTCTGTCGGGGTTGATCGCGCTGCACGAGCAACGGGCGCACCTGGCCGGCATCCACCTGCTCGATGCCGAATCGGGTGAGTACAACGTTCCCTACGTCAAGCATTTCCTGCCCGAGGAGCGCGTCGTGGTCATCAACGTGGCATGGCGCGAGCAAGGACTGCTGCTGGCTGCCGGCAACCCGAAACATATCCGCGGTCTGCGCGATCTGACGCGCCGCGACGTGCAGATCATGAACCGTCAGGCGGGTGCGGGCACACGCCTCTTGCTGCGCCAGCTCTTACGCAAGGCGCGGATCGATCCAACTCGGATTCGCGGCTACGAGCGCGACTTGACCACCCATGGTGCCGTGGCGGGGGCGATCGCGGCGGGGGCGGCCGACGCTGGCGTGGGTCTGCGTGCTGCGGCGCAGTTGTACGGGCTCGACTTCCTGCCGTTGGCCAAGGAGCGCTACGACCTGGTCATGCCACGGCGGGTGTTCGAGTCGCGCCCTCTGCGGCCGCTGCTCGAACTGATGCACGACGCCGCGTTTCGCCGCGAGGCAGCGCAGTTTGCGGGATACGACCTGGCCCGCATGAGCCAGATGGTCGCCGCCGTCGGTTGAAGCCACGCCGATCAGACACCCCAATCCGCTTACAGGAGGAGGCAACGATGGATTCATATGCGATGCTGATCAACGGTCGCTCGGTCAACACACCAGAGCAGGACCCGGTCATCAACCCGGCCTTTGGCGAGCCGTTTGCCACGTGCGCCCGAGCCACGAGCGCGCACGTCGAGGAGGCCATGGGGGCCGCGGCCGCGGCCTGCAAGGCGTGGCGCAAGGACGACGGCTGCCGGCGTCAGAAGCTGCGCGAGTGTGCCGCAGCCATCCAGGGCAAAGCGCAGGAGATTGCCAGCGTGCTGTCGCAGGAGCAGGGGAAACCGCTAGCGGCAGCCACCGGCGAAGTGTTCGGTGCGGCGATGTGGTTGAGCTACTTCGCCGACCTGCAGATTCCATCCGAGGTTCTGCAGGACGACGACGACAAGCGCATCGAGATCGTGCGCAAACCGCTCGGCGTGGTGGCGGCGATCACCCCGTGGAACTTCCCCGTGATCTTGCTGTGCTGGAAGATCGGTCCAGCATTTCTCGCCGGCAACACCGTGGTCGCGAAGCCGTCCCCATACACGCCGCTGACCTCGCTGATGGTTGCGGAGGCGCTGCGCGACGTCCTGCCACCCGGAGTGCTCAACGTCTTGTCGGGCGGCAACGAGCTGGGTGCGGAGATCGTGGCACATCCAGCGGCGCGCAAGGTGTCTTTTACCGGTAGCGTGATGACCGGGAAGAAGATCATGGCGGCTGCCGCCAATGATCTGAAGCGCGTCACATTGGAACTGGGCGGCAACGACCCGGCCATCGTTCTCGATGATGTGAATCCGGATGCCGTCGCCGATGGCCTGTTCTGGGGTGCGTTCCAGAACTCCGGACAGGTGTGCACGGCGATCAAGCGTCTCTACGTGCACGAGAAGGTGTACAACCCGATCGTGCAGCGCCTGGTCGAGCGCGCCAAGAGCACCAAGGTCGGTAACGGCCTGGATCCGAACACGCAGCTCGGACCGATCAACAACGAGATGCAGCTGACCAAGCTCATGGGGTTGGTGGACGACGCCAAGAAGAGCGGCGCGCGTATTGAAACGGGCGGTGTGCGCTTGGAGAGCAGCGGCTACTTCTACCCGCCGACCATCGTCACCGGAGCGCACGAGGGCATGCGCCTGGTCGACGAGGAGCAATTCGGGACGGCGCTGCCGGTCATCAAGTACGGCAAGCTCGAGGACGCGCTCGAACAAGCGAACCGCACCCACTACGGCCTGGGCGGTTCGGTGTGGACCTCCGATCTGCAGCGCGGCAAGGACTTGGTGCAGGAGATCGAATCGGGAACCGGCTGGGTCAATCATCACATGGACATCACGCCGTACGCGCCCTTCGGCGGCGCGAAGTGCAGCGGCATCGGACACGAGAACGGCGTCTGGGGTTACAACGAGTTCACGGAGATGCAGGTGGTGAACATCAAGAAATAGTTCTCCGGTGTGGCGTGTCGTGCTCGTGCTCGTAATCGTAGTCGGAGCCCAGCGACTGAACGATTACGAGCACCGCTGCGCTGAGCACGAGCACGCCCCTTTTCAGCAGGGCGCAATAGGGAGGTGACTCATGGCGTCAGCGAGCCCACAGACAGCGTATCAGGGAGTCGAACCAGCCGTGCGTCAGTTCATCAGCGAGCGCACGCGGCGCATGCTGATCGACGGCAAATGGGTGGAGGCGGCGTCGGGCAAGACGCTGACCACGTACGATCCGGCAACCGAGGACCCGCTCGCTGAGGTCCCCGCCGGCGAGAAGGAGGATGTGGATCGTGCCGTGCGCGCGGCGCGCCGCGCCTTCGAGAGCGGTCCCTGGCGGCGCATGACGCCGTCGGAACGCGGCCGCGCCTTGTGGAAGCTCGCCGACCTGATCGAGCAGCACACCGAGGAATTCGCGCAACTGGAGACGCTCGACAACGGCAAGCCACTGGCCGTGGCGCGCGTCGCCGACATTCCGCTCGTCGTCGACCATTTCCGCTACTACGCTGGCTGGGCCACGAAGGTGGAGGGCGAGACGATTCCGGTGTCGACGCCCGGACAGCGCTTCTTGAACTACACGCTGCGCGAACCGGTCGGCGTCGTCGGCCAGATCATTCCGTGGAACTTCCCGTTGCTCATGGTGGCCTGGAAGCTCGGTGCGGCGCTCGCCTGCGGCAACACGGTCGTCCTCAAGCCAGCCGAGCAAACACCGCTGTCCGCGCTCCGCCTGGGTGAGTTGTTGGATGAGGCCGGCATCCCGCCGGGTGTGGTGAACATCGTGACCGGCTATGGCGCGACCGCCGGCGCTGCGATCGCGTCGCATCCCGATCTCGACAAGGTCGCCTTCACCGGCTCCACCGAGGTGGGCCGGGAAGTGATGCGCGCTGCAGCCGGCAACTTGAAGCGCGTCTCCCTCGAACTCGGCGGCAAGTCGCCCAACATCGTCTTCGCCGACGCCGATCTCGATCAAGCCGCCGTCGGTGCGGCGTCGGCCATCTACTTCAACCACGGCCAGTGCTGCTGCGCCGGCTCGCGCCTGTTCATCGAGCAGAAGGCGTATGACAAGATCATGCCCAAGCTGGTGGACTACTCGGAGAAGATCAAGCTCGGTCACGGCATGGATCCGGCGACGGAAATGGGACCCCTCGTCTCGCGTGAACAGTACGAACGCGTCACCGGCTACCTCTCTGCCGGAACGCAGCAGGGTGCACGGGTGGCTGCTGGTGGCGGGCGGCCGAAGGAGCTGAACAAGGGCTATTTTGTGAAGCCCACGGTGTTCACCGATGTCCGACCGGATATGAAGATCACGCGCGAGGAGATCTTCGGACCCGTCGTGTGCGCCATTCCCTTCAAGGACCCGGCGGAGGTCGCCGCTGCCGGCAACGACACCACCTATGGCCTGGCAGCCGCGGTGTGGACGCGTGACATCCAGAAGGCGCATCGCCTCGCCGAGATGCTCAAGGCAGGCACGGTGTGGATCAACTGTTACAACGTTTTCGATGCCGCCTCGCCATTCGGCGGCTACAAGCAAAGCGGTTTCGGACGCGAGATGGGCAAGGCGGCGCTGGAGCTGTACACCCAGATCAAGAGCGTCTGGGTGAATCTCGGTGCGCAGAGCGGGAACGGGCAATAGCGTACCCGGGGAGTTGAAGGCGTGCAGACGTACAACAAGCTCTTCATCGGCGGTGAATGGGTTGCGCCCGCCACCGCCGCCAAGATCGATGTAATCTCACCACACAGCGAGGAGGTCGTCGGACGCGTGCCGGAGGCGCGCGAGGCCGATGTCGACCGTGCGGTTGCGGCTGCACGCGCGGCCTTCGACCGCGGCCCCTGGCCCTGGATGGAGCCAGCGGAGCGCGCCGAGGTCATGGGCCGGTTGGTTGGCGTCCTGCAGGAGCGCTCCGCAGAGATCGCCATGACCATCACCGCCGAGATGGGGTGTCCCATCTCCTTCTCCAATCTCGGTCAGGCGATGGCCGCGTGGATGGTGCTCGACTACTACGCCCAGCTGGCGCGCACGTTTGCCTTTGAAGATGTCCGTCCCGGCCTCCAGGGGCCGGCGCTGGTGCGGCGTGAGCCCGTTGGCGTTGCTGCGTGCATCGTCCCGTGGAACGTCCCGCTGTTTGCGATCATGCTCAAGCTCGGGCCGGCACTGGCCGCGGGGGCGACGGTCGTCGTCAAGCCGGCGCCCGAGACGCCGCTCGACGCGATGCTCCTGGCAGAGGCGCTGCAGACGGCGGGCGTTCCGCAAGGTGTCGTCAACATCGTCCCCGCCGGTCGTGAGGTGGGCGAGTATCTGGTCCGCCATGCGGGGATCGACAAGGTCGCCTTCACCGGGAACACCGCGGTGGGCCGTCGCATTGCGGCGATCTGTGGCGAGCAACTGAAGCGCGTCACCCTCGAGCTCGGCGGCAAGTCGGCGGCCGTCATTCTCGACGATGCCGACCTGACGCCTACCATCGCGGGCTTGCTGCCCGCTGCGATCATGAACAACGGCCAGGCGTGTGTCGCACAGACGCGCATCCTGGCCTCGCGCCGGCGGTATGCCGAGGTGGTCGACGCTCTGGCAGCCGCGGTTGCGGCGGTCCCGGTGGGTGATCCAATGGATCCCATTACCGTGGTGGGGCCGCTGGTGGCGGCGCGGCAACGCGACCGGGTCGAGGGCTACATCCGTATCGGACGTGAAGAAGGGGCCCGCGTCGTCTGTGGTGGCGGGCGGCCCGCCGGCATGAGGCGCGGCTGGTATGTCGAGCCGACGGTCTTTGCCGACGTCGACAACCGCATGCGCATCGCGCGCGAGGAGATCTTCGGCCCCGTGCTGGCGGTGATTCCGTACGACGATGTTGACGACGCGGTGCGCCTCGCCAACGACTCCGATTATGGGTTGTCGGGCTCGGTGTGGTCGGCGGATGTCGACCGCGGCCTCGACATTGCCCGGCGCGTCCGCACGGGCACCTATACCGTCAACGGCTTTGCCATGGAGTTCAGCGCACCGTTCGGCGGCTTCAAGGCCTCCGGGCTGGGCCGCGAGCTCGGTCCCGAAGGGCTAGCGGCCTACCTCGAATCAAAGCAGATCAACCTCCCGGTGGGTTACGAACCGAAGCGCTAACGCGGTGGCTCAAGGAAGGCCTCTGCGTCAGTGCAGTCGTGGGTTGACTTCCGCCACCCCGCCCGACTATAGGCGCTACCTATAGTGCGGTCAGTGCGGTGTCGCGTTCTTGAATCGCGGGGCCAGGTGCGGCCGGTGCTTGGATCTGGCACGCATCAGCTCGATTGTGAGGTGATCCTATGTACGCTCTCCTCGGCGTCGATGACACGGACGTCCTCGGTCACAAACCCGGGACCGGGCGGTTGGCGCGCGATCTCGGCGCGCATTTGGAGCACGCCGGCCTGGCCACACTCATCGGGGTGGTCCGCCAGCAGTTGCTGGTTGACCCCCGCATTCCGTACACCAGTCACAACAGCCCGGCCTGTCTGATCCTCGATATGCCGCGCGACGGCAACGGCGCGGCGCCGCGCGTCTTTGAAGAGGCTGCGCGCTACGTCGGATCGCGGGCCGCACAGGGTTCTGATCCTGGCCTCTGTCTGGCGCCGCGCGAGTCCGTCGGCGCGGCGGTCGTCGCCTGGGGCTGGCGCGCCAGCAGCGAGGTGTTGAACAAGGCAGACGCGGCGAGGTTGGCGCAGCGCGAGGGCGTGCGCTTGGAGGAATTGGGCGGCAGCGGCGATGGCATCATCGGTGCGCTCGCGGCCGTCGGCCTGACGGCGGAAGGCAACGCGGGTCGCTTCCTCGAGTTGGCCGGCGGCTTGCGCGATCTGGGCGAGCGCCTACCCGCCAACGCGCTGCGGCAGAAGGGCATCGCGCTGCTCTCGGTGTCGCGCAACGGCGATGCGGTGCCGGCGGACGTGGACGTTATTACCTACGACCGCGTGCGTCCCCGCCTCATCGGCGGGCGCCCGGTGCTTCTGCTCGAACGCACGGAAGACGGCTGGTGCTGCTTCGATCGCAAGCAATGCCACGGCGATGGCGAGGGGCAGGAGGAACAGTGACGCCACTCCTCGAGGCGTCGCAGGCGGCCTTCCACTATCCCGGCCGCGAACATGCCGTCGGTCCCTTTTCCCTCTCGGTGCACGGCGGCGAGCTGCACCATATCCGCGGCCCATCCGGCTGCGGCAAGAGCACTTTCGCGCGCATGCTGGCCGGGCTGATTCCGCACCTGTACCATGGCACGTTCAGCGGCGCGGTGCAGGTCGATGGCCAGCGCACCGTGGACACGCCGCTGTGGCAGCTCAGCGGGCGCGTCGGCCTCGTCGGCCAGAATCCGGCGGCACAACTGCTCGCCGCGACGGTGCGCGACGAGGTGCTCTTCGGCCTCGAGAACCTCGGCGTGTCGCGAGCAGAGATGCAGACGCGCCTCGACGCGACGCTCGACGCGTTCGGCCTGCGCAGCATGGCGGACCGCGACCCACACACGCTGAGCGGCGGCGAGCAACAGAGGCTCGTCCTCGCCTCGATCGCGGCACGCCGGCCGCAGGTCATCATTCTCGACGAGGCCTTCTCCATGCTCGACACCCGGGCGGCGGCGGACATCGCCGATCACCTGCAGCGTCTGCGCCGCGAAGGGACGGCGCTGCTCGCCTTTGAGCACCGGCTGCCCCAAAATGGCTGGCGTGAGGACGCCCGACCCCACGTGCTGGCGCGCGCACCGCTGGCGGAGGTGTCGTTGCCGGAGTGGCGGCGAGTGGCTCCTTGGCGTTTGCGCGTCCGCAACCTCGCAGTCACGCTGGGCCGGCGGCGCGTCCTGGAGGACATCGATCTGACGCTTGCGGGCGGGCGGGTGGTTGCCCTACTGGGAGCCAACGGTGCGGGCAAGACGACGTTGCTGCGCGCGTTGGCCGGGCTGCAGCCGTTCGACGGAGACATTCACGACGACAGTGGCGGTCGGCATCTCGGCCTGTGCTTCCAGAACCCGGATCAGCAGATCTTCAATCCAACGGTGCGCCAGGAGATCCTCTTCGGCAACGGCGGCATCGACGCAGACCTCTACGGCAGCGCTCTCGAACTGTCCGGCCTGGCGCCGTACGAGTACACGCCGCCGTTGCTGCTCAGCGAGGGGGAGAAGAAGCGCTTGGCGCTGGCGATCTTGCTGACGCGTCCCGGCCTCCGTGGCCTGTGTCTCGACGAGCCAACTCTCGGACAGGACGACCAACATCGCCGACGGATCGGTCGCGTCGTGCGTCACCTCGCTGCGGCGGGGTACCTGTGCCTAGTAGCGACGCACGACGTGGAGTGGGCAGCGGAGTGGTGCGACGAGTTCATCCGGCTGCACAACGGGCGGATCGCGGCGCATCGGAATGCGACGGCGTTGCGGCAACCAGAAGACGAGGAGCGATGCCACGCGACGGTATGAGGCGACCGCTCGTCGTGCAGGACTCTTTTCTGCGCCAGATCGATCCGCGCACCAAGATCGCCCTGGCGGTCGCCACGTCTGCGGCGGCGGGGCTGCCGTTGCCATCGTTGGCGCTGGTTGCTGCGTGCTTTGTCGGCTTGCTCGTGGTTGCGGATGTAGCACGGCCTGCCGCCGCACAGCTCTGGCGCGGGCGGCTGTGGTTTGCCGTCCTCTTCCTGCTCGACTGGGTGTTCGTCAGCCTCGCCTTCGCTGCCTTGATCACGCTACGGCTCGCGCTCCTGACATCGTCCTGCATCCTCATCTTCGCCACCACCACTCCGGACGAGCTGCGCTTGGCGGGTGAACGGCTCGGCCTGCCGCCGCGCTTGGCGTTCGCATTTGCCACCGCGTTCGGATCGCTGGGTCTCATGGAGCGCGAATGGCGGGGCATCCTCGAAGCGCAGCAGGCGCGCGGGATCGAGAGTGCGCCGGCGCGGACCCACTGGTGGGAACTGCGCGGCGCGGATCTGACGCGCGTCGCGGCGCTGGTCATGCCGGCCATCGTGCTGGCGACCCAGCACGCGTGGGCGATCAGCGAGGCCGCCGCAGCGCGCGGTTTCGAGTCACCCGAGCGCCGCGCGTATCGCGTGCTGCGGCTACGGCCGGTTGATCACGCGTTGCTGGCGGCCACGGCGCTGGTGCTTGGGACCTCGTTCTTGTTGCGCTGAGCACGGCATGGGGCGCACGTACTTCTCCACCTTCGAGCTGCTGTTGCTCGCCGTGTTCGCCGCGCTGGTGGTGGTGGGCAACGTGGCGCTGCGCCTGCCGGTGAAGTTGCCCGGACACTCGGGCGTGGTGTGGATGGCACTCCTGGTGATTGTCCGCGGCATGGTGCCGAAGCTCGGCGCGGCATCCTGCGTCGGTGTGTTCAGTGGCTTGCTGGCAGCATTCGTTGGTGTGGGAGACAAGGGAGGTCTCGACACTCTCTTGTCGTACACGGCGGCCGGCGCGGGTGTGGACTTGATTTCCGGGCTGTTGCCATCGGGGGCATTGACCTGTGCCGTTGCCGGGCTCGTGGGCAACCTCGCGAAGCTCGGCGTGAAGGTGCTGCTGGAGCTATGGATCGGCATACCCACCGGGTTTCTCGTCGTGGGGCGGACGTATCCCGCCCTGACCCATACGGTCTTCGGTCTGGCTGGCGGCTATCTCGGCGCGCTCGTGCTCGCGGCGCTGCGCCGCGCCGGGTTTTTCGCATATCTCGCCGCGCGGCGGTGATGAGTAGCCTGCTGGTTCTCGTGCCGTGGCGCGCTTGGTGTGAGGAGCCCATCCAGATGAAGGAGATCACGGTGCAGGCGAGCCGGGTCGACGCTTTGCTGCCGGCGCGCAGCGAAGTGGACCGCGAGGAGCTGATCGATTCGCACAAGGACGAGCTTGGCGCCGTGTTGAACCTCACGCCCGGCGTCAATCAGCGCGACGGCGGCCGCGGCGAACCGCGCCTCGACGTGCGCGGGTTCGATCAACGTGCCGTTCTGTTTACGCTCAATGGCGTGCCGGTCTACGAACCCTGGAACGGCATTATCAATCTGAACCTTTTCCCCATCGAGATGCTTGATGCGGTGGAGGTCGATCGCGGACCGTCGTCCTCGCTCTTCGGCCCGAACGGGATGGGTGGGACGGTGAAGATGACGACCTACCATCCGCCCGGACCGGTCAGCGCGAGCGCGTCGACCATCTGGCGCAATTCGGACTTCTGGGATGCGCGCGCCAGCGGTGCGGTGTCGCGCGACGGTGTCGTCGGGCTGCTGGGCGGCCGCTATCTGACGAGCCCGGGGTTTCCGCTGCCCGGCGACTTCGACGAACTTCCCCCCTCGCACCGCCGCTGGGAGAACGGGGGCCTCCGCCTCAACAGCGATGTCAACCAGAAGAGCCTCTTCAGCACGCTGAGCTATGACTACTCCGATCAAGGGCATGCGCACCTGGCGTTCCTCGGGTCGACCCAGAGCTTCGGCATCCCGCCGAGCACGACGGCCTTCCTCGGACCGTTTCTGCGCAACGACAACCAGAATTTGTGGCATGGGCAAGCCGGCTGGGAGCAGCGCCTGACGCCGAGCCTCGGAGCTGCGGCCGCGTTTTTCTACACGGCCTACGACACCAAGGAGAGTCAGTTCACCGACGCCAGCTTCACACAGCAGGCGGTGACCAGGCAGGCGAACAGTGACGAAGCCGGTGGCGTCGGCCGCCTCACCGCCGAGCTCGCCGCTGCGGACTCCCTGGCGGCAACCGTGCAGGTGCGGCGGGCCGCGGCCGATGTCTTCGACAACGTCGGCAGCCCGAGCGTGAATCCGCACATCACCATCAGCAGCGTGGCGGCGGAGAACGTGTACCTGGTGAGCGACCGCATCTCGCTGGTCACGGGGATGAGCTTCGACCTGCAGGGCGGCGGCGGTGCGAGCACGCAGTGGGAGCTCGATCCGCAAGGCGGCGTCGCTGTGGACTTCGGCCGCTACGGCACGTCGCGTGCTGCCATCAGCCGCAAGCTCCGCTTCCCGACCTTGCGCGAGCTGTTCGATCCGGTGCAGGGCAATCCCAATCTCAAGCCCGAGATCGCGATTGTCTATGAGATCGGCCACCACCTGCAGTTCCCCCAGGGGTCTGCGGATCTGAATCTGTTCCGCAGCGACGTGAGCGACCTGATCGAGAACCAGGGTGGCGACAACGGGCAGGCGGTGAACATCCAGGATGCGACGCTGCAGGGTCTCGAGGTCGCCCTCGGTGGGACGCCGATCGACTGGGTGCGTCTCGACGTCAACTACACCTATCTCAACACGCAGGCGAGCAGCACCACGCGTGCCGGGACCAGCGAGTCCGACGTCCAGCACCGCCCACCGCACCGCTTCAACGGCATCCTGCGCGTCTTCTTGCCCTGGGAGTTCATCGTGCGGCTCGAAGGCCTCTACACCTCAGAGCAGCTCGACCGCTTCGGCAGCGACGTGACGGTCAACAGCTACACGCTGTTCAACGCGCAACTGACGAAACAGTTCGACAATCGCCTGCAGCTCTTCGTCGGTGCCGACAACCTGCTCGACGATGAGCACCAGGACAAGCTCGGCTCCCCGGGGCCGGGGCGCTGGGTCTTCGCCGGGCTACGGATGGCGTACAACTGACAACTGAAACGTGGAGGACTTCATGCAGCTGAGAACTACCTTCATCCGCCGCATTGCAACTCGTCTTGCTTCCGCGACCATTCTGGGGATCTTCCTGAGCAGCGCAGCGCGCCTTGCGGTTGCCGGCTGCGTCGGCGACTGTCACTCGACCGGCGTGGTGAGCGTCGCCGATGTGATCACGATGGTCGACATTACGCTGGGGACGGCGGACCCGGAGAGCTGTCGCAACGGCGACGCGAACGGTGACGGCGAGATCAAGATCAATGATATCGTTGCAGCCGTGAACAATGCGCTCAGCGGTTGCCCATCCGCCACGCCGACGCCGACCGTGACGTCCACCGAATCCCCAAGCGCCACGCCGACGCTCACCCCGACGACGGAAGAGCCGTCGGCGACGCCGACTTCGACTGTGGCGCCAGAACCCACATCGACCGAGACGCTCACACCGACGGAAGAGCCCAGCGCAACACCCACGCTGACGCCTACTGAGGAATCGACCCAGACGCCGACAGCGACGGCGACGTTGACCCCGACGCAGAATGGCGTGCTGTCCATCGCCGATGCCGTGGCACGCGATGCGGACGGTAAGGCAGTGCACCTCGGGCAGACCATCACCACGGAGGGCGTGGTCACGGTTGCCGCCGGGCTGTTCGCGAACATGAAATTGAAGGTCTTCATTCAAGACGGGAATGCTGGGATCATGGTGTACCATCAGTCATCGGCCGCAATTAATGATCCATTCCAACCCGGCCAACGCCTGCGCGCCAGCGGCGTGATCCGCCAACAGGATCCAACCTCGGATTCGAACCCGGCGATCGGCACTGTTGCGGTCGACATCACGCAAGGCTCGTGGACGGTCGTGAGCGACGGGAACGCACTTCCCAACCCGCAGGTGGTGACCCTTGCCACTTTGAATGCCAGTGGCACCAGCTACACGGGAACGATCGTGCGCATCAACGGCGTGCAGAAGGTGTTGGGGTCGGGGAACTGGCCGACGGCCCCGCTTACCAAGAGCACGCAGGTCAGCATCAGCGATGATGGGGGGACCACCATCAACACGCTTCGTTTGCAGCGTTTCACGACCTCGCAGGCATTGCTCGACGAGCTGAAGGCGATTGGTGACGGCGCGTTCGACCTCACCGGCATCGTTGTCCAGGACGACGGGACGGACGATGGGAAGCTGCTGAGCGGCTTCGAGATCTGGGAGCGGGGGGCGGACGATGTCATGAGCCAGTAGCCCCCACGCGATTGCGTCACGCGGCGCACGTGGGCGGCCAAGCTGGGTTTCCCTGCACTCTTGAACAGGGCGCTGGGGCTCGGTAGGAAGCGCGTCATGGCACGGGTGCACACCGGTGCTGTGGGACTCAACTACGAGCAAGAGGGGCACGGCACGGACCTCGTGTTGATCCACGGACTCGGCGCGGACCTGCACATCTGGGACAACGATGTGCCGGTGTTGGCGCGCCACCATCGCGTGCTGCGACCCGACGTGCGCGGCTTCGGCGCGTCGGACAAGCCGCCGGGCCCATACTCGCCGGCGCTGTTCGCGCGCGACCTCGACGGGCTTCTGCAAGCGCGCGGCGTCGAGAACGCACACGTGCTCGGCATCTCGATGGGGGGAGTGATCGCGCAGCGTTTGGCGCTCGACTTTGCGGCCCGCGTGCGCTCGCTGGTCTTGGTAAGCACCTCCAGCGAGGTCGGTGAGAAATCCATCGCCGCGTGGCAGCGGCTGGCCGACCGCATCGAACGCGATGGCTTCGATGCGCAGACGGCGGATGCATCGCGTGCGTTCTCGCCGGCGTTTGCGGAGAGTCACCCGGACATCGTGGCCGATCTCGGGCGGCGCAATGCGGCGTGTGACCCGAAGGGGTACGCCGCGGCGGCGCGTGCCGTCAGTGATTACAACTGGACGGCCGATCTCCCGCAGCTGAAGGCGCCGACGCTGATCTTGCAGGGGCTCGACGATCAACTCACACCGCCGGGCGGTTCTGTGAAGATGAGCCGCGGCTTGCCCCACGCGCGGCTGCTCATGATTCCAGGAGCGGGCCACAACCTGCCGCTCGAGCGGCCCGAGATGTTTCACGCTTGCGTGCTTGCGTTCACGGCGGGTGTCGACTTTGCACGGCCGCGCGCGCGGTCCGAGCTTTGACTCAAGAGCGGCCTTCCACTAGGAAGCTCCGACTATGAAGCGACGCAACGCGATTCAGCTTTCCCCACAAGAGCGCGAGGCGTTCCTGCACCACGCGAAGACCATTGTCCTCTCCACAATCGACCAGCGCGGCTATCCGCATTCGGTCGCCATGTGGTACGTGATGGACGGCGACAGTTGCTTGATGACCACCTACGCCAAGTCGCAAAAGGCGGTGAACATCGGACGCAATCCCAAAGTCGCATTGATGGCTGAGTCGGGGACGACCTACGATACGTTGAAAGGTGTGTTGATCCGCGGTCAGGCCGCGTTGATCCATGACGTCGATTTCTGCGCCCGCGTGCTGGCGCGTGTCCATCAGAAAATGTCCGGCGCGATGCCCGAAGGTATCGAGGAGGCGCTGAAGGCGCAGGCGCGCAAGCGCGTGGTCATCAAGGTGGTGCCGGAGCACATCAGCAGTTGGGATCACAGCAAGCTCGGCGGGATGTACTGAGACGCGTTCGGGCCCAAGCGAGGCCAGCGGTTGAGCACTATCATCCCTGTCTATTTCGACTACGCGTCGTCGCTCTGTTATATCGCCTGGCGCATTGCCGCACGACTCGAGGCCGAGCTGGGAGTCGCGATGAGCTGGCGCCCGGTCCATATTGCAGCGCAGCATCCGGAGTGCAGGCCCGGCGACCTCATCGGCGGCGACACGCGTGCGAAGATCGAGCGCGTGGCATCCGACACGGGCATGGCGCTGCGCATTCCTGAACGCTGGTGCGATTCGCGGGCGGCGCTCGAAGGGGCGGTGTTGGCCGAGGAGTGCGCCTGTGCGGCGGCGTACCATGGCGAGGTATTCGCCGCACTGTACGAGCGTGGCGACGACATTGGTGACCGTACGGTGGTGGTGCGTGCCGCGGTCGCCGCTGGCCTTCCGATGGGCCGCTTCATGGAGTTCGTCGCAACGCGTCGCGCCGCGCCGCAGCTGGCGCTGATCCGAGACGAGGCGCAACGGCAGGGCGTCGCTGGTTATCCGACGTTCCTCCTCGGTGAATTTCCGCTCACCGGCATTCAGCCGTTGGAGACCATGAGGCTGCTGCTCGCGCGCCACATCGAGCGCACTCGCGCGGGCTTGCCGCACTAGGGTTCAGGTGCGGCGCAGCATACTGGACGCTGGTTCGCGCCAGGCCGGGCGCTGGCCTGCTTCTGAGTTGCAAAACCGCTGCACTAAGCGCATAAGAACTCGCCTCAGGTAGTTCAGGCAGTTGATGATAGTGCGCAGTTGTGACCGGCCATTCACCCCGACCTCGGCGATTCGTCCCACCAAGTGGCTCGTTGTAGCGATGATCCTGTGTGGGTGGGCCTGCGTCACGCGCGCAACGGCACAAACACCGCCTGGGGACGTGAATTGCGACGGCACGGTTGATGCGCATGACCTTGCGGCGTTGCCCTCTGCGGTCTTTGCGGGTGATAAGGTCTGTGGGACGGACGTGAACGGCGACGGTTCGGTCAGCGCGGCGGACCTTACGGCGGAGGTCCAGTTGCTGGGAGCGCCGCGCACCGCGACTCGTACGCCCACGGCGACCAGCACGGTGGAGCCAACGAATACGCCCTCACCCACTTCCACACTGGTCCCTAGCGCGACGGCTACCGTCACCCCAGAAGCAACAGCGAGCCCCACAGTCACGGCTGCACCATCGGTAACGTCGCCCGTAACGGCCACCTCGACGCCCAGCCAGACGGGAACCCCTACAATCACCGGGACCGGTACGCGGACGCCGTCCAGTACGCGGACGCCGTCCAGTACGCGGACCGCGACCAATACGCGCTCCCCAACGGTCACCGCGACAGGAACAATGACGCCGCGGCCGACCCGCACCCTGACGTCGACCAAGACCCCGACAAGCACAGCCAGTGCGACGCTAACGAAGACGCCGTTCCCAACGCGCACCACGACACGGACGCTGTCGGCGACCCCGACTCCCACGGAAACACCAACCTTGCTGGGCGGAATCACAGCGACCCCGTCGCGGACGCGGACGGCGAGCCCGACGGGGTCCGCGACTCGAACGCAGACCGCGACGCGGACTGCGACCGCAACCGCAACTGAAACCGCGAGCCGGGCGCCGTCGCCCACCCAAACGTCCACACGGACCGTGAGCCCCACCCCCAGCACGACTGGGACCCGCACGGCGACTAGGACCCGCACACCCACGGGAACGCGGACCGAGACGCCCACGCCTTCGCAGACTATGACGCGGACTGCGACGCGGACACTAACGGTGACGCGGACATCGACGGTGACGCGGACGCCTTCGGACACCCGCGCCCCGACACTGACCCCGACGCCGACGCTCACCCGCACCGTTACGCCGACGCTGACAGAGAGTCCGACGGTCTCACCGACACGTACCCTGACGCCCACACCGAGCACAACGGCGACGCGGACGCCGACGCCGACGCCATCGGCCACGCCGACGCGCACACCGACGCGCACGCCGACGGCCACGGCCACGCCGACCCCAACGCCAACGGCCACGCCAACCCGTACTGGAACGCCAACGACGACGACGACGCTGACGCGCACGGCAACAGGAACGTTCACCCCGACACCGACCGCGACGCCGTCGCCAATGCCGACGCCGACGGGGCAGGGGCCGCAGATCCTCTACGCCGGTATCGTTCGGTCGGACTACTGTGTGTTCTGCTGCGACGTGAGCTGTGCGCGCACTCCTACTCCGACGCCGGCCTTTGATGCGCAGGGACGACAGATCTTCAAGGTCGGCAGCGGCGCTCAGTTCGTCATCGTGGTCGAGGCGGCTGCCGGCCTGAGCGGTGTCCTTCCGGGGAGATCGCTGACGCCAGTGCCACCCAGCAACCGTTCGGACCTGCAGATTGAGAGCACCAGCAACCTTGGCGCCAATCCCACAACGAAAGTGTGCGATACCGGACCCGCCCCACAAGGCGGTGGAATTCCAGGCATCAATCCGCCCAGTTTCGACGACACCAACCAAATGATCACCGATGCCCTCAACGACTTCGGGTGTCGATTTGGCGTGTTCAATGTCGGTTCGGGTTCGAATGCTACGGGCCCGTGCACCAAAGTGGATGCGACGCAGGACCCGCAGCTGGTCACCCGCAACGCACCGCCCGGTACTGTGCAATTTTGCGATCAGGTCGCGACCGTGGCAGCGTTCCCACCGGGCGATTCGGTTGTAACCGTGAAGGTGCGTGACGCGAATGGCAACCTCGGACCCAGCAAGCAGATCGTGATTCGCGTGGCGACGCCGAAGCCGGGAGGGTGAACCCGGACTCAAGGCCAACAGCGCATGCGGCCGTAGCGGGGGGCGGCGATGCCGGGGACTCTACAGGGGAATGTAATGCAGACGATTGACACACGCATGACCAGCGCCGCCTCCCGTATCGCCGCGCGCCTGGTCGTTGTCGCTCTCGCAGGCGCCTGCTTGCGAGCAGTGCCGGCTGTTGCTGATATCGCACCGGGCGATGCCAACTGCGATGGAGCGCTGACGCAATCCGATCTCGATGCGGTGGCAGCGGCCATCTTTGGCGACAACTCGTGTGCCGGGGCCGACGCCAACGCTGACGGCGTCAAGTCGGCGCCTGACCTTTCAGGTTTGGTCCTCTTGCTGACCGTCGCGGCGCCGACCCCAACCACGTCAGCTTCGATGAGCCCGACAGGAACCGTTCAGTTCACGGAGACGCCCACGGCCACTGCCAGCATCCCGGGCGCGTCGCCAACGTCAACCCCGACAGGAAGTCCCACCAGCACACCAAGCGCGACCGAGACGGTGGCGCAGACTCCAACGGCTTCCAGTACCGCCACGGTAACGCCGACGCCGACGATGACCGGTACGCCGCCGCCAACACCAACGATCACGCGCAGCGCGACGATTACTCCGACCCCGACGATTACCCGCACATCCACGCGCACCCCCACCGATACGAGAACACCAACCGCAACCCTCACCCACAGTCCGACGCGTACAGCCAGCGCAACATTGTCACCGACCCGTACGCCAACAGGTGCAACCCCGACGCCGAGTCCGAGTCGTACCGCGACCCATACCGTGAACCTTCCGCCGACACGCACGGGGACGCCGACACGCACGGAGACGCCGACGGGAACGCCGTCGCGGACGCCGACGCCGAGTCGCACGCCGACGGCAAGTCGCACGCCGACCGCGACGGTGGCGCCAACCAATACGCCGAGCGAGACGCCAACGCGCACGGAGACGCCAACGGGAATACCATCGCGGACGCCGACGCCGAGTCGCACACCGACGGCGAGCCGCACGCCGACCGCGACGGTGGCGCCAACCAATACGCCGAGCGAGACGCCGACGCGCACGGCGACGCCGACGGGGACGCCGTCGCGGTCGCCGACGCCGAGCCGCACGCCGACGAATACGTTCACGCCGACGCCGACGGGTACCGACGCGCCCACGGCGACGCCGACGCCGAGCCGCACGTCGAGCCGTACACCGACGAACACGCCGACACAGACCAACACGCCGACGAACACGCCGACGGCGACGCCGTCGCGCACGGCGACGCCATCGTTTACAGCAACCGTCACGCGGACGCTGACGCTGTCACCAACTCAAACGCCGACACCGACGGTGACGTTTACGCCGACGATCACACCAACGCGTTCGGCAACGAGAACGCCCACGCCGACGCGCACGGCGACGCCCAGCGCAACGCCGAAACCAACAACCAACGACCCCGGCCCGGTGATCACCTTCCTCACCGTTGCCGACAATCAAGGGTGCTACCTCTGTCCGGGAGTACCGGGTTGCATTTGCGATCCGCGAACGCCCATCGCCACGCCCCCCGGGGATGCTTCGGGCCGTCCGATCTTTTCGGTGGGACCGGACGGCCGTTTTCGGCTCGTGGTGGAGGGAAGGACTGGAGCCAGTGGCTCGCCACCGGGGCAGCGGTTGCGCGAGCCACCGGCATTTCCTGATGGCAGACCTGATCTACAGGTCGAGGCATCCATGCCGATGGGAAACGGAAATTCGATGGTGATCGATTGCACAAGCAGCCCTAATTTGGACGGCATTGCTGCCGTTGATCCCCCCAATTTTGGGCCCGGTGCTAACATCACCAGCGCGCTCAAGGATTTTTCCTGTCGGTTTGCGGGTAATTCAGTCAACACTCCGTGCCTACTCGGCAGCAACGGTTTGGCGACGCTGGGCAATCCAGCGGCGGGGCCGCTGGTACAGTTCTGCGACGATGTTGCCGCAGGGCAGGCGTTCCTCACGGGAGATACGCTGGTTACCGTTCGGCTGCGTGACAGCTCTGCGGCGCTTAATTTGGGACCAGCCGAACAGATTATCGTTCGAGTACCACCGTGATGGGTGCTACTAATATTTCGCTTTTCCGCTTGACTAGTTTTACGGAATGGGGCATAGAAGTGGCGCAATTTCACCGGGATCGATAGGGGTCCCGACTGATGGAGCTGTGGGAGTTGTCGAAAGGAGGCGTGTAATGGGAGTGTCAAACCGGAATCCATGGCTGTCGGGCCTTGGGGCGCTGCTCGCTGTCCTGGCTGCATGCATCGGGCAGGCGCGGGCGGATGTCACCTCGGACACACCAGGTTCGATCGTGATCTTTCCGAAGGTGATCGCGGATGGGACCCGAGATACGTTGATCCAGCTCACCAACACGTCCAACATGGGTACAGCTGCGCATTGCTGGACGACCAATGCGACTGGCGGGCCGCTCCCGTGCCAGCCTGATGACTTCTCGGTCGATTTTACCCCGCAGCAGCCGGTGTACTGGCGGGCTTCGACCGGGCGCATCGTGAATGAGTTCCGCTGCACCGCAGGCGATCACAGGATCTGTACAGGGAATTCGGACTGCGACACTCCCCCGGCGGGAGGTACCTGCGAGGCCACCCCTGGGTTCTTCATCGGTAACCCGAAGCCCCTGGTCAATTTTCAGGGCGAGTTGAAGTGCGTGCAGGTCGACGCCTCCGGGGTGCCGATGGCAGGTAACTCGCTGAAGGGCGAGGCGTTGCTGGAAACGCTGGCTACCGGCGACGTTAGCGAGTACAACGCCATCGCCGTTCAGGCGCGTACGAATCCGATGTCGGTATGTAGTGGTGGGTCCAATAACGGCAACCACTGCGCGGGCGGGTTGGATTGTCCGGGTGGTGCTTGCCAGGTGCAGCTCAGTTTGGACGACAGTAACTACAATGCTTGCCCGCAGGGTCTCACCTTCACGTCCTATTCGCAGGGGGCAACTGACCTGTTTACGAATGCCAACGTCAAGGGCGAAATTACGCTCGTCCCGTGCAGCGAGGACATCGAGCACAACCGGCCGACGCCGGCGGGTTCCGATCTCAATCCGTTCCTCGATCCGGACGTCGTCATCGCCCACTTTGACGTAGTAAATGAACAGGAAAGTCATGGTCTCAGTGCCTCGGTACCGGTTTCCTGTTGGGTCAATCTCTCGCTCTCCGATCCCAGATTCGGCGGCGACCCCGTCACCGGCGCGGGCGGCATTTACGACTTTTCGGTCGTTGGCACCTTTGTGAAAAGCGAGATTACCTCATCAAACGTAGCGAATGCCGGATTGCTTGGAGTCTTCGAGGAATTTCACACCCTAGGATCCAGTACGGCGGCTGCGGCGATCAACCTCCACGGGGAAGGAACGCGCGGTATCTCGAGCGGAGGGAAGGGCGATGTCATAGTTCTTCCCGAGAACGAGTAACCAGTGACGGGGCCTAGTGAGAGCAGGCTATGAAGCCCAACCGTTTCTACGGGAGTTGGTGGTCAGCGGGTGAGTGGAATGAAAGGAGATGCGCAATGGTGAAGACAGGACGGCTTGCATCGGCAGCGCGAGCGGGGTTCACACTGGGGATTGCGATCCTCGGCTTGGTTTCGTCTGCCGGCGGGATCACCACCTCCGATAAGCCCGCGGCGGTTCTCGTCTGGCCGAAGATCGTGGTCGATACGAGCGCGACGCTGGAGAGTCGCAAAACGGATACCGTCCTTCAGTTGGGCAACAGCAATTCGAAGGATCCGAAACGTGCGCACTGCTTTTACGTAAACGCCAACAGCCATTGCGCAGAGACCGCCGCCGAGCCTGGAAAGGTGTGTGGCAGCTCGACCGACTGCCCGCTCGCGGGTAATGCGTCGGCGTTTGCTCCATGTGTCCCCGGGTGGACGGAAATCGATTTCGACATTCGCATTACGCCAGATCAGCCGTTGGCGTGGCGCGCGAGCAAGGGGTTGTCCAGGAAGGATTTTCCGATCACCTCGACAGGTGTCTGCCAGGGTGGGGGGCTCAATGGGCAGCCCTGTACTTTCGACCCGAGCAGCCCGACCGGCGGAGTCGGATGTGGCGCTGGGGTTTGCGTGCAAGCGCCAAGCAACGCCGGTAGCGGCATTCCACCGACACCTGAGGACCCCTTTGTTGGTTCCTTGAAGTGCATTCAGTTTGACACAAGGGATGATGTGCCGGATCAATCGAATGTCCCGGGTGACCTCATTGGCAGCGCCGCAATAGAATCTGGCGATGAAACAAGCGGGGTCGATGTTGCACGATACAACGCGATCGGGATACCTTTTATCGCGCCGGTGTCTGATGCTGCGCATCCTGCTGGTTCCGTCGTCTTGGACGATACGCAGTACGGCGCTTGCCCGGCCACTCTGGTCCTGAACCAAATCTTTGATAACGCGCCAGACCCGCTATCCATCTCGACAGATGCAGCGCCGACGGTGACGACGGATCTCACACTGGTGCCGTGCGGTGACGATTTTCTGCGGCAAGAGCCTGGGGAAGCCACCGCCCAATATCTCGTGTTCAACGAGTTTGAACAACGCCTGTCGACAAGCCGGAAGGTCGACTGCTTCTTCGAAAGCAGAATGTCGCTGATCGATACTGGCAATCCCTCGCGCTCGATCTTTAGCTTCAATGTGCAGGGGACTCTTGTTGGGCAGACCCGCATCCGCGGTGTTGGTAGCGCGGCTACAGGGCACGGCCTGCTCGGCGTTGCGCGGGGGTTCTTTGGTAAGTCCAGCTCAGTGGCATACAATCTGCAGCAAATTCCCAGCAGAGCCGGGACTGACATCATCACGATACCCTGAGGTTGCGGCGTGACCTGGATAGGGGCAGTTCAGGTGGTGGTACCAAGAAGGAGGCGAACCATGACGACGATCCAGTACGTGCGCGCTAGCTGGCTTCCGGCTGTGATCCTCGCGTGCACGCTGATGAGTGGCGTCGCAAGTGCGGCGACCACGACCGAGCGCCCGGGGTCCATCCTGATCTTCCCCAAGGTGGTGACTACCGGCACACGTGATACCGTCATTCAGATCACGAACACCAGCAACATGAGTGATATCTTGCGCTGCTTTTACTTGAATGGTGATACCTGCTCCCCCAACGATTTCGAGATTGCGCTTACCAAGCAGCAACCGACCGAGTGGAGCGTACGCAGCGGACGCCGGGTCAATCCAACCGATAGTCAGACGGGTCTCGATCCTGGTTTGATTCCGCCGCTACCCGAAAATTTCGAGGGCGCGCTGATCTGTGCCGAGGTCGACATCTCCGATACGCCAGTCAAGCACAACGCGGTAAAGGGCGAGGCCACCTTAGTAGACAGATCGGGCTCGGTGACGAGGAACGCCGTCAGCAAGTACAATGCTGTGGCCGTGCAGGGTCTCGGGAGCAACACCGGGAGTAACACTCTCAGCCTTAATGACTCTGACTATAGTGCGTGTCCCGCGTCCCTGATTGTGAACTTCAATAGAGAGGGGCCCGATCAGGTTATCGAAGGGCTTGGAAATGGCGGTCGCTGCGTTGGGGGGACCAATAGCGGCGCGCCGTGTAACAATGGCAGCACATGCCAAAGCCTGACCTGCTCTACTGGCCAATCACGTGTCGAGACACGTGTGACCGTTGTGCCGTGCACTCTGGACTTCGAGGCACTGACGACCAGCAACTTTAAGCTGACTTTTGCGTTCGAAGACGAAGAGGAGACGGCGATCAGCCGGGGGAATGGGCCATTTCCTTGTTGGGGCAGCTTTGTTCTCTCTCAGTCGCTCGTGAGCCTTACTGACACGCCGTATATGACCGGGGCGTTCAAGTCGGTGGTGTCTACGGGTCCGGCGGTTCCAGTAGTGGGAGTTGCCGAGACCTTCTACGGTGACAGCGTGGCGAATACTGCTTCCGCGGCGGCCAATCTTCATGGCGAGGGGATCTGCAGTAACACGACGCTGTTTATCACCTGCATGCGCGATGCCGATTGCCCTTCAAATTCCGGTCCCTGTGTCTTTACAACTCCAGGAACCATACAGCTATCCTCCACACCTTGAGCGAGGATGCACATGGTGAACTTGAGGACACAACAGCGTGACGGATCGGTCAGCGAAAGGAGACAGGCCATGAGGGCACGTGCAGTGTGGAAGTCGACGGTTGCGGGGTTGGCAGCTGTCCTTTTCGGCGCTGGGGTGGCGCCGGTTTCGGCTCAGAACCCTCCATCGCCATTTCCCGCCTCGGATGTCCCTGCCGGCTACCTTGTCTTTCCGAAAATTCAGGTGAATACGCAGCCGACGGGGCCGGCGGACCCAGTCACCGAGACCGTTGTCCAGCTGACGAATACTTCGCAAAATGCGCGCAATGTTCACTGCTTTTTTGTGAGCGGCACGGACTGTCAGCCCTTCAATTTCAATATTGCACTTTCACCGGGGCAGCCCTTCGCGTGGCAAGTGAGCAACGGTAGTTCGACCCCGCTGATCGCCGGTCGAGATCCGTTCTTGGGCGAACTGAAGTGCATCGAAGTGAACAATCAGAACGTACCGTTGCCGGTAAACGCCAATGACCTCAAAGGAGAGGCGTCCATCTATACGTTTCGCCGGGTGAATGGTGTCGTGCAGGATGTCGACACCAGCACGTACAACGCCATCGGCTTCCAAACCTCCGTTGTGTCCACAAGTGAGCCGCCGGATGCGCAACGCGTCTGTGTGGGAAGTCAGACGGTGTGCACAGCGGGTGGTACACAGTGCGGCGCAGGCTCGTGCGGCGCTGGACGGTGTACGTCCGGTACGAATGACGGCAAAGGCTGTAACGTGAACACGGATTGCCCGCTGGGTGAATGCAATGCACTGATGTGCCTTGGGGCGACGACCGGAACCGGTTCACCGTGTCCAACTGCCAACTATGCCGCCTGCCCCGATACCCTCATTCTCAATAACTTTTTTGATCAGGCTCCAGATCCAGGGGATGCAAATCAGCGAAAGATCACGAACAGGCTAACGCTCGTTCCGTGCACGGAGGACTTGTCGACGGATGAACCAGAGGCAATCACCGTGGTACAGTTCCTCATCTTCAACGAATTTGAGCAGCGCATGTCTACCGCTACGCGGGTCCAGTGCTACAGTGATACGCCGCTTTCGAACATCGATACCAAGCCAGGTGGGGAAGCCGGCTCGGTATTTAATGTGGGTGTGCAAGGTACGCTCGCAGGACAGACGAGGATCCGCGGTGTGAAGGATGGCAATCTGAGCATCGGCCAAGGGCTGCTGGCTGTAGCGCAGGAATTCCGTACGGATTCGATCACGGGCGGTGTGGCGTCGACGGCCGTCAACCTGAATGAGGTTGGACTGCCAGCAGGCAAGGGAGACTTTGTCCGGTATACGCCGCAGTGACCCTGAGGAAGCCGCGAGTACCTTTGCAAACAAAGAGGGGGGCTGGTCACATCGTGGCCGGCCCCTTTGTTTTGTAAAGAGGACTTGAAGCGACTCGAGAGGGGATCCACGTAGGGCGCAGTTGGTTTGGTGCGGGAATAGATCGATGGAGCGAAAGAGGATCCTTGTGGTCGAAGACAATCTCGACAACCGGCGGATCCTCGTCTACCGGCTGAAGCGGATCGGCGACTTCGAAATCTTCGAGGCGAGCAACGGACAAGAAGCCCTGGGAATGGTCGAGACAGAAAGGCCGGATCTGATTTTCATGGATTTGAAGATGCCGGTCATGGATGGATGGGAGGCGACCCGGCGGATCCGAACGATGGACATAGGTCGCAGCATTCCAATCATTGCGCTCACGGCGCAGGCAATGGCAGGCGACGAACAGAAGGCGCTGGCGGCGGGCTGCGACGACTACGTGGCAAAGCCGATCGTCGATCCGAATGTGGTGCGCGACAAGCTGGAGCGGCTACTCGCCAGCGGCCGGGGCATATAGGACTCCGAAAGAATGTGGCTTGCGGCATGCCTGATTGAGTGACGGAAGGCGAAGACGCTGGGAGGGATTGCGTCAGTGACGAGCCGTGGCCTTGGTGTTGTTCTCTTCCCTCTGTGCAAGTATTTCGAGCGACAGCCCGTGCTTGCTGGCGAATTCAAAGAGAGTGGCACGAGCTAGCTTGCTGGGTCGAAAGCGACCGTTCTCCCAGCGATTCACAGTCCCAACTGTTATGCCCAACTCGTGTGCGAACTCCTCTTGCGTCATCTTGAGTTCGCGGCGCAAGGCACGGACTAGCTCGCTCATACGGTCGAACATCTTTTTCGTCCTCCAGTGTCTCCAGCAGCCATGAGCTGCACTGTTCTCGCGTCCTCGCGAGGAGCAAGCCAGGTGCCATCGTGTTTCCGGCACCGCGCCGCACTTGCGCGGTAATTGCTCCGTCACGCGCATGGCGGCCGAGCTGAAAGCGGTGTTTTTGATGACGAACGTGCCAGAGGCGCGAGGCAGTCACTCTTGATCGGCGGTCCCGAGGGAAGTTCAACTTGGCGGCGGCACTGATAGGCGGTTTGTGCCTCGCGGCGTCGACAGCTGCGACCAGGCCCCGGCTCGCGCCGACGGTCGGGGCGGTGCCTTGCCAATTCCACCAGATGCTTGTCCACCAGCTGAAGGCGCGGGGATCTACCGCTTGCGCGGGAGGCGGTACGCTGATCCAACACCTTCGTGGCGCGGCGAGCGTGACGTCTCAACCTTTGCGTGTCGTACTCGCCACAGGCCTTGGCATTGAGCCCTTGGAGGGGCAATTGAGTGCCGGGACGACGAATCTCTTCAAGGGGGTGCGATATGGCTTACGCCGCACTGGCCGGTTTCTACGCCGGTCCGCGAGCCTCTGGGCCATCTGGGTGTTGCGGGCTTGCGTGTTCCTTTTGCTTGCGTTGGTGACACCGCTTCTGGGCCGTGGATTGGTGGCGAGCTGGAAGGAGAATGGGTGGCCCGGAGTGGGAAACTCGCTTCTGCTCGGCCTTCCTGTGTACGTGCGGTTGTTGCTTGATCGTCAGGCACCACTCTTCGGCAAGATCGCTGTTGCATTTGCCATAGGCTATGGCGTGGCCGCGCGCGACTTGATGCCCGACGCAGCATTTTCCCGTGGGTCTCATCGACGACCTGTTCGTCATAACGGTGGTCTCTCGCGGATTTATCCTCCTGTGTCCGCGTTGGATGGTAACCGAACACGCCCTGCGCGCTGCGAGCAACCTTGAACGTCAGCGAGTCTGACAGCGGACGCAACCCTTCCCCTGCGAGTGCAGGGCTAAGACGAGTGTGCAGCTGGATCTCCGCTGAGCCGTTGCGGTAGGCCCGCGGCTTCGTTCCCTTGAGGCCGGATCTCCTTTGCTTGCAGGTTGACGCGCCAAAGCGCCACCTTGCGCTCCGACCCTTCGGTCCACAACAGCGTCACCTGGTACTCAGGTCCATCTTGTTGGATCGCATCCCAGCTGAACTCACCGATGAAGACATCCTTCTCCTTGGCTTTCAGAGAAAAGGCACGAATCATGTCGTACAGCGTGTCCGTTCCCAGCGGCTTGGAGTCCTTCACCAACTGAATCGCCTCGTTCTTCTTGTCTGCCCAACGTTCGCCAATGATCAGCGGTGCGCCCACGTACCAGGCAAAGCAGATCGCGAAGACCGCCAGGCTACCCCATCCGAGGATCGCTCCCAGGGAGCTTTCGTGCTTCTCGCTGGCGTTGTTTCCCATTTCTCACCCTCCTGTGCCACCGGCTGAGCGGTCGAGTCCTCCGGACGACAGACGGTATGCGGTGTGCTCGGGGCCGGAATTACCCGACCCGTTGTGCGAACGCAAGCACCGTCCAAAAGCGCACCAGGCTTACGCCGCTTTGGCGTTACCAGCCCCGCGCACGAGCGTTTTGATTTACTCCAGCGCCACAGGATTCGTGGCATGAGCTTTGCGTTGCGTTCTGACCCGGCGCCTTCGGGATGAATGACAGTGGCACACTCGCTACACAGCACTCCAGCCCTGGACGCAGGAGGTTTGGAATGACCCCAGAGCACAAGCGCGTGACCATTCTCTTGGTCGAGGACGACGACGGCCATGCCCGACTCCTGGAGAAGAACCTCCGCCGCGGGGGGATCATCAACCACCTCGTCAGGGTCGCAGACGGCCAAGAGGCCATCGACTATGTTTCCCGCACGGGTGCATACCAAGATACAAGCGTGTACCCGGACCCGAGCGTTGTGCTGCTGGACGTGCGCATGCCGCGACTCGATGGTTTCGAAGTGCTCTTGCACCTGAAGAGCGATCCAAGCCTGATGAAAATTCCCGTCATCATGCTGACGTCGACCGACAATCAAAATGAGATCAATCGGGCTTACGAACTGGGTGCCAACGGCTACGTCGTGAAGCCGGTTGGGATGGACTCGTTCATCGATCGGGTCGTGAAGCTCGGAATGTTCATCGAGGTGATCGAGTTGCCGGAGAACGCGGGTCACACGCGCCATGCAACCGAACGACATTCTGCTTGTTGAGGACGATCCCGGGCAGGCACGTTTGGCGCAGAAGGCGCTCGACCGCACCGGCTTCCAGGTGCGTCACGTCGCCAATGGCGCTGAGTGCCGACGCAGCCTCCAAGAGGCGCTCCCGACCTTCGTGCTCCTCGACCGGGGCCTACCCGACGGCGACGGCCTAGACGTACTGCGTTCGCTGCGCGCCGAGTACCCATCGGTCTGCGTGATCATGCTGACCGGAACCGACGACGCCAGCGTCGCCGTTGACGCCATGCGCCTGGGAGCCTGGGACTACATCGTCAAGCGGCCAGATCTGTCACACCTGACCGATCTTCCGCTCGTCCTCGAGCGCAATCGGGAGCGCTTGCGCCTGCTGCGCGAACGCGAATCCCTGAATGAGGCGGTGCGCGCGTCTGCGGAACGCTTCCGCGAGCTCTTCGAAAACGCCTCGGATGCCATCTTCGTCTGCGACAACGACGGCGTTCTGCAGCAGGTCAATGAGGTGTTTCTGAACCTCGTTGGGCGTGAGCGTGCGGACACAGAAGGAAGATCGCTTGGTGACTTCCTGGCGCCGACGAGCCCCACTCCGGCGCACGAGCTACGACGGCGGGGTCTCCAAGCCGGCCAACCCTCTTCCGAGGCCCATCTCAAGTCTGAGAGCAACCGAGTGATCATCCTGGAGGTGAAGACCCGGCCGATTCTTGTCGACGGCGGCGTCCGTGGCTTTCAAGGCATCGGGCGCGACGTCACCGAACGCCGCCAGATCGAAACCATGAAGGCCGATTTTCTGGCCATGATCTCCCACGATATGAAGAACCCGGTGAGCATCATCGTGGGATACACGGAGATCCTGCTGAACGACACCGACGTCGACTCCGCCTGTCGCGAGATGTTGGTCAGCATCGATTCCAGCGCTCGTGGACTGCTGCATCTGATCATGAACTTCCTCGACCTCTCGAAGATCGAGGCCGGAGCACTCCGTCTCCATCGTGCGGCCACGAACATCAACGAGGTGCTGCATCAGGTGGTGCGCTACCAAGGTCCGCTCGCCCGTGTAAAGCGCATCGAGCTGACCGAGGATCTCCACCCTGTGCCGCCTCTGCTCGTGGACCGGGTGCAGATGGACCGCGTATTCGTCAACCTCGTGGGCAACGCCATCAAGTACACGCCGCCCACCGGGCGTGTCACCGTCGAGACGAGCAGTTACAACGGGACCGTCGAGGTGCGCATCAAGGATACCGGTCCTGGTATACCGCCGGAGCAACAGCATCAGCTGTTCGGAAAATATCAGCGGCTTTCGTCAGCCCCGCAGACCGAAGGCACCGGGCTCGGGCTGTTCATCGCCAAGTCGATGATCGATGCTCACGGCGGCATGGTGCGCGTGGAGAGCGCGCCCAAGCAGGGCGCCACCTTCATCGTCTCCCTGCCCATCGCCCAGGCGGCTTAACAGCCCGTTGAAAAACTGGTCGCCATCGTCACCCCCGCGAAAGCGGGGGTCCAGAAGCATGCGGGAGATCTGGATTCCCGCGTTCGCGGGAATGACGGGCCAGAATCGGCGGACTTTTTCAACAGGCTGTTAATCACGCAGCGGCTTGTAGAGCACGTAGTCAACCGCACCGCTAAGAGCCTCAGCGACAGCGGTGCTCACCGCACTCTCGACTTGGGTGAGCGCCGTTTGGAACGCAGCGGCGTCTGCCCAGTGCGATACGGAGCCGATGACCAGCGGTTCCCCGATCCGGCGCAGCAGCACGTGCGTGACATGCCCCGGCTGGCTCGCCAGGAGGGCCCAGAGTTTCTGCTCCGTCGCGCGCCAGGTGTCGCCGGGAGGCTTCAGGCGCCCTACGCCGCTTGCCGCCACTGCGCTGTCTCCGAGGTCCAGACCCTTTGTCGAAGTAATCGGTCCGGATATCTCGAATACCTGCCGCTGCGGTGGTGCGGCCCAAGTGACACGCGCACGACGCATCAGTGGCGTGCCCTGTAAGTGCTGCCGGGCACCATCGACCGCCTTGGTGCTCTCCCATTCCGAGTAGACGAGGCGTACCAACGGGTTGCTGAGGTGCCGGTAGATGCGATGGGTGACGTATCCCTGCTTGCGCCGCAGGATCTGCCACGCTTCGTGCTCCGCGCGGGCCTGCTCCGCCTCGGCACCCGGGTTCAGGGTGATAACCAGAAATTCTGCAATCGGTCGCTTCATGATCCTACGATTGCCGCTTTTGACTCGCAGGGCAAGGGTGCTCGCCGTGAGTGCGCTGTACGCGTACAATACAAGCGGTGAAGGGTGACAAGGCGCCGGATTCATATTGCCGTCAGCGGTGCCGGCACGTGTAGCGGGCCGGTACGCCAGCTGGCTCAAGAGGTTGGTCGGCAGATCGCCCGTCACGACGCCGTGCTTGTCTGCGGTGGTCTCGGCGGCGTGATGGAGGCTGCGGCGCGCGGCGCGCACGAGGCCGGCGGACTCACGGTCGGTATTCTACCGACCTACGAACGCCAGACGGCCAACCAGTGGTTGGATGTCGTCATTCCGAGTGGTCTCGGACACGCCCGCAACGTTCTCGTGGTTGCCAGCGGCGATGTCGTCATTGCACTACCAGGAGAGCACGGCACAGCATCGGAGATCGCGCTGGCGCTAAAGCTCGGTCGCTGCGTGGTCGGGCTGGAAGCGTGGCAGGACTACCTGGGGGTGCTGCGTGCGGAGACGCCGGCAGAGGCGGTGGCGATGGCGATGGCTGCGGCCACCGGCACCACGTGATTCAGAGGCGCCGCGGCGTCGGTGTCCCGCGCACATCGCGCCGGCCGCGACGCAGCACCGGGATCGAGAGGATCTTGCTCTCCTGAAGGATTTCCCAAATCACCCCGCGGGGCCGCGGATGCAAGCTGGGCGCGGCGATCACCTGATCGGGGGTGATCACGAAGTCGACGGGGATGTCGTGACCACGCATCGGCAGCCGCTCATCAATGATCTGTAGAGGATGAACCGTGGTCAGGATCGGGGTGTATTCGCGAACCTTCCCTTCGGTGCGCAGCAATGCATACTCGAGGTCCGAGTAGCCGCCCCCTCGACCGACACGCGCGCCCTGCCGGGTGACTGCCACCGAGCCGCAGACGATCAGATCCACTGGACGCATCTCGTTGGGAGGCACGAGCCGGCCGAAGCGCATGGCGCCTTTGATGCTCGCAACGCGCAGAATCTTGTTGCCGAGCTTCGCCGGATCCAGCTCGACGAAGCAGCGTTCGCCGCGCAGCCGAGGGATGGCCATGTACACGATCTTGTTGTCTCGCAATGCAGCGCGCCGGATGGCGAGCTGCGGCGGATCGCAGTTGACGCTGACGACCTTGGCGCGCTTCCACATCGGCAGCTCGCAGAGCAGCTGCGCCGCGTGCTCTGCGCCGACGAAGTTCGGGATGCGTCCTTCAACACCGGGAAAGCGCGCCCCGCCCGCTAGCCGGAGTCGCGTACGCACCTTCTGGCGAATCTCGTCCTTCGTCATGGGTGAAGATGAATTCGAGCAAGGAAACTCGGTACTACATGAGTGTGCCTGAGTCAACGCATTTCCGTTGGCACCGCGTCCACGGTCCGTCGCGCGACGATGATGAAGCCGGTGTGCGCTACCATGCGGTGCTCCGGGCGGACGCTGAGGTTCTTTACGTGCCAGAAACGCAGCAGTGTCTCGAACGATTGCACCGCCGCAAAGCCGCCGTGCGCGCGCAGGTGGTCGACCAGTTGCTTCACCTGTAACACCGTGGGCACGTATCCAAGTATCACCCCACCGGGTCGGAGGGCCGCGGCCGCAGTCGGCAACACCTGCCAGGGCTCTGCGATATCAATGGTCACGCGATCGACGCCCCGTTCTTCGATGCCGTCGAGCACGTTGGCGACCTTGACCGACCAATTGGGTGTATCCCCATAGAACTGCCGGACGTTGGCCTGGGCCATCTCCGCGAACTCGGCGCGCGCCTCGTACGAGACCAGCCGGCCCGCAGGTCCGATGGCACGCAACAACGCCATGCTCAGCGCGCCGGGCCCGGTGCCGACTTCTACGACGGTGGCGCCGGGGTAGATGTCACCCCAGAGCAGAATGGGGCCGATGTCTTTCGGATAAATGACCTGGGCCCGCCGCGGTAGATTGGGAATCAACTGCGCGAAGCTCGGCCGCAACATGAGGAAGGGTTCCTGAGCGGTATTGTGCACCACGCTGCCTTCTTCGAGCCCGATCAGATGATCCGCCTGCAGCGTGCCGCCGCGAATGTGCACGCGCGTCCCCGGGCGGAGGATACGCAGGTATTCGCGCTCTTTCCGGTCGATGAACAACACGGCTTCGCCGGCCCGCAGCCGCGCCGCTCCACCCGTCTCCATGGTTCGCTATCCCTGGGCGGTGTTCCCGCCTCAGCCGCCACCGCTTGCGGCGCGGGGGGTCTTCCACGTCGCTTGCCGACGTTCGACCTCACGCCGTAATCGGCAGTACGAACACAGCGTCCCGAAAGACGGCATCCCGCAGACTTCGCATGACTGCGGTGCGCCGTCACTGCTGGCGGAAAACGCGTGCCGTCCAGACTTGAGAAAGTCCTGGACAAAGGTCAGCTTGGTACCCGGCATCACGGCTTCGAGCCGATTGAGCACGTCTTTGTACGCCAGCTGGGTCGCCCCCTCGCTGTTCGGACACTCGTCGATGATGTAGTCGATCCCGCGAAAGAAGGCATAGACGGCGGTCTCGTACTCGCTGATCCGGTACAGCGGCTTTACCTTGCGCGCGAAACGTTCGTGGACCGGCTCCAGCACGGGGCCTTGCTTGGCCAGATGGTGGACTTGCCAATGCATGACGTTGCCGAGTAGACGCGCCGCCTCATCGTCGAGGTTGTGGCCGGTCGCAAGCACGGTGAAGCCATTTTCAAAGGCGACGCGATCGAAATGATGCCGCTTGGTGGTGCCGCAGGCTGCGCACGCCGGGCGGTTCGTGAAGCGCGCCAGCGTCGGAATCGCAACCCCGTCGGCGCCCAGGTCGATGGTGATCAGCCGCACGTCTCGGCGCAGCGCGAAATCGACGGTCTTGGCCGTTGAGATGCGGGAGTACTCACCGATGCCGAGAGCCAGGTGTAGCCCGACCGTGCGGTAGCCGAGCTCGATCAGTACATCCCACAGCGCCAGGCTGTCCTTGCCGCCGGAGACCGCCACCAGGATGTCGTCCTGCGCTGTGAACATCCGATGTTTCTCGATGCTGCGTTGCACCTGCCGCTGGAAGAAAAACAGGAAGCACGGGCGGCAGAAGGCGGCGTTGTGATGCCTGACCTGCACCTCGGCCTTCGACCGGCAGCGCTTGCACTTCATCATCCACCCGAAATGACGGTGCGGATTTCGATCGCGTCGTTGGCCTCCACCACCTCCTCGTCGGTGACCAACGTGTCGCCGCGGATCACCATGACGGTGCCCGGTAGGAGACCGAGCTGACACAGGATGTCCGCCACCCGCCGACGACCCTCGATCTCAATTTGCTTCCGTTGCGGTAGGAGCGTGATGAGCATGCAGGTGCTGCGACAATATGGAAAGCGATCTGGCGAGTCAACGCAGCGCGTTGGTTCCTCAAGCGAGCACGTCGAGAAAGCCGGTGAGGATGCGGTGTGTCAGTCCCCAGATGGTGTGGCCTTCGTAGACGAACGCCGGATGCTCGAGCTCCAGTCCGTCTATGGTGTGGCGATACGTGCCGCGCGCTTCGTGGCGCCGCAGCGACGCCAGCGGTACCCAGAATGCGCTTTGCACTTCATGCGCGTTCGGCGTCAGCGTTACCGGAACGTGCAGCGCGCACACGACCGGGGTGATGATCAAGTCGAGTGGCCGGCCGCGGCCGATGGCGCGCAGGTCATCGAGATGGCCGAGCGGCGTGCCGCAGCGTTCGAGATCAACGCCCACCTCTTCGAGCGTCTCGCGCGCCGCCGTCGCGAACACGCTACCGTCGGCGGCTTGCTGACGGCCGCCCGGGAGCGCCATGTGACCGGACCACGGGTCGCCGCGCCGATGCGCCCGATGGATGACGATGAACTCCGGCCCGCTCTCGCCCTCACGTAGCACGATGGCCACCGCGGCCCGCGCATAGCCGGCTCCCTCCGCGACCACGGGCTGGTGCAGCTCCAGGCGCTCGCGAATGTATTCAATGGTCATCAGCAGCGGACCGTCGTGCCGCTCTCAAGGCCCGAAGCCGAGCGCGTGCACCACTTCGTCGCTCGAAGAGATCGTCGCGAGCAATGCGAGGATGCGATCGATTGAGAAACGGTGCATCTCCTCCGGCACGCTCGCACAGCAATCTTCGGGCACCACGACGTCGAAGAGTCGGTTCACCGCCCCGCGCACGGTGCCTTCTACGGCGAAGTTCGTCGACACACCCATGGCGACGATCAGCGTCCGCCCCAAGGCGCGCAGCGTGCCAAACAAGCTCGAGCCGTAGGAGGCGTCGATGCTCAGGAACCGACGGATGACATGATCGCCGTCCGCCGGTGCGATGGCGGCATGCACCTCGGCACCCCACGTTCCCTCGATGAGGATGGGATTGCGGCGGCCGATGCGGAAGATGGGCGCGTTGGTCGTCGGAATGCCGGGCTTGCTCTCCTTGTTGGCATACAGCACGGGTACCTGCACGGCGCGCGCCGCACGCAGCACTTGCGCGATGCGGTCCAAGACGTTGCGGTCACGCACCGCGGCTGCCAAGGCACCGCCGATGCCGCCGGTGCCGATCTTCGACTCGTGAACGAGATCGTTCTGGCACTCGATTACAACGACGGCGGTCCGATCGTGCGGGAGGGTCAGGGCCATGGAGCTTCACTGCTGGGCGGTGCGCTGCTCGGTCGAACGAGCTTTTGCCGCCCTCGGCCAAGAATCAGTCGAGGGCCTGCGGGTCGGCGCGTGCAATCAAACCGCGCAGCCGTTCGCAGTGCAACTGTTCTTCGCGGCATAGATCGTCGAAAAGTGTGGCAGTGTCTGGGAGCGTCTCGGCAAAGTGGACCGCCAACTCTCGTAGCCGCCGCGCTGACGCACGGTGTGCTTCGAGGTCTTGCACCAGCCTCGCCCAGTGATTCAACGCCCCGGGGGCTGGCGAACTGGAGGGGATGGTCGGTAGCGCCTGTGCCGCCGCCCGCAGCGCGTCACGCAGCCGCTCGGCTTGCGCTTCCTCCGCGGCCGCCAGCTCCGTAAGCCCCTCGACACCGTGCGCTTGCGGTGCCACTTCCGCGTGCCGCCTCAGTTGCCGCGCCCGCGTGACGCAATCGACGAAACACTGGCGGAGGACATCGGCCGCGTCGTGCACCGTCGCCGCCCTGCTGCCGACTACCAAACGTGAGACTCGATCGAGCATGCTCATCGGTTCCGACACCGTAGTGATCAGCCTTGAAGGTGTCAAGAATTCTCATAGTTCTCAGGCGCGCCGTTCGCCGAGCTGACGCGCTGGTTGGGCACTCCGACACCCATGGAGCGCATTGTCGACCGCCATGATGATCTCGTTCACGGTGATGGTGCCGTCGCCATCAACATCACCGGCCTGGCAGGCAGAGGGCAGGGCCTCGCCGAGCGCGATGTTGACCATGGTGACGACCTCTTCGATGGTCACGTCATTGCTGTGGTCGCAGTCCCCGACGCATGCAGTCGGCGTGGCTGTCTGGCTCGGAGTGGCGGTCGGCGTTTCCGTCGGCCGGGGCACCACGACAACCTTGCCGTCGAAGCCGCCTCCGGGAACATTAGCGCCGAGCGGGTTCGACAGTCGCACTCGAGTTACGGTCAAAGGGTACTCTCCGGGTGTGGCCTCTGGCGAGATATTCACACGGCAGCTGTACAACAGCGATCCGTCGGCTATCGGACTGATGGGCGGTGCGAGCTGAAGGAGGAAGGCGCGCATCGTGCACACCGCCGCAGTGCATTGGCTGCCCAAGAGGAAGCTGAAGCCTGGGTCCTTATCCGCGAGGTCGGGATTCTTTGTACAGTCGGGCGTGCCGTTGTCCGTTGCGGCAACCGGTATATTGAAACTGTCGAAGGTAATGTCATTCTGGGCGGTCCCAACGTCTGCACCGCCGGTGTCCAGCACCGCGCTAAACGTCACCTGATCGCCCGGACTGCCCATGACAGTGCTCAGACGTATGGCCGCGCCGCCGGGTGTAACGGTGGATGAGCTGGGCGTCGGCGTCAGGGTGGGCAGTCCGGGGGTCCCGGTAACGGTGGCTGTGGCGGGCTCCGGCGTGGCGGTTGACGTCGGTGACGGGGTCGGCGTCAAGGCCAGCGGTCCAGGCGCCTCGTACGCGCCGATGTCACAGTCGAACCGGCCGTCGGGGGGGATGTTGCCGTCGGTGGGGCGCGGTTGGCCGCGCTGGTCAGTGTCCGGACAGTGGGCATTGTCGCCCGCATCGATTGCTGGACTGCCGGCAACGAGCGGGTAGGCGAAGAACGTCGCGCTAGTGGCTTGGCCCAGCCCTGGGTTGGTGTTCGAGAGATCGCCAGTGGCGACCAACCCACAGCTCTCGCCGTCATCAAGGTTGTGTCCGAGCGATGTGAGCGCGACGCCGTAACAGTTGCTAGCTCTGCCTTGACGACTATTCGTGACAATCGTGTTCACCAACTGCCCGTCACCGATGTTGGCGACGTCACCGCCTTGGGATGCCCCGTCGTCGGTCAGTGTCACGTTGACGAGTTGCATTGAGCCGCCGACATCGTTGAAGATCCCGCCGCCCCAATTCGCTGCGAGATTGCCGCTGATGGTGACGTTGGTCAACTGCATTCGGCCGCTGCTGAGGTTGCCGATCCCGCCGCCATCCCCGCCCTGCACCGTGTTGTTGCGGACGCTGATGTCGAGCAATGTCAGGTTCCCGGCGTTCCGCATACCCCCGCCGGCTGCGTCTGCGCTGCTCGTGTTGCCGTTCTGGATGATCAAACGCGACAAGGTCACGACGCCGCTGACCAGGATGTCGAAGACACGATCGATCCCGCCGCCGCTGATGACCGGAAAGGTGGTGTCGGTGCCGTTGATCGTGAGGTCGCTCCTCAGGTCGAGATCACCGGAGGCGGCGGCATCTTCGTTTGCTCCTTGAATGGTCAGGAAGTAGCTGCCGGCTGGTACATTGATGGTATCTGCTCCCGCCAGGGCGTTGGCTTCCTGAATCGCAGCGCGCAGGGTGCAGGTCCCTGCCGCAGTCGCGCAGGTACCGTTGCCCGGCGCTACGTCGACTGCGTCTGCGGTGCTGTTCACCGTGAACGTCACGGCCCGCCCGACAGTCGCAGGCCAAAGCGCCAGCAAGAGTGCGCCGAAGAGTAAGGCCCGCGCGCCCGGCGTGCTGTAGATGAACTTCCCTGCGCCTCTGGTCATATCGTGGCAACAACCTTTCCGCCGCATGCTACTACTCATTTCAAGCCGTTTGCGCCAGCATTTCCAAGCGCTAAAAGAGAGCGTGACTCCCAGCCCGGCGCTACGCACATTCCTCGTTGAAGCGGCGCGGGCGTTCAACGCGGGGCACTACTTTGAGGCGCACGAGATCATCGAAGAAGGTCTGGACGAGGTTCCCAGCGAGCTGTGGGATCTATACATCGGACTGATCCAGATTGCCGTTGGGTACCACAAGGTCTCGCAGCAACTATGGAGTGGCGCCGGGCGCATGCTGCAGATGGGGCTTGAGAAGATCACCGCGCACCCGCCGACGGCGGGAGGTGTGAATGTCGAAGCACTCGGGGCCCGGGTTCGAGCCGATATACACCTCCTGCACAACCGTCGCCTCGATCTCGAAGCGTTCACAAGATCCCCGCCACGCCTGCAACTGCGGAAAGGTGGCGGGTGAGTGCGTCAGTCGGGCACGAGCCGGCGCAGGCGTAGCGCCGGCAGCAGGCCAAACAACGCGACCCCGGTTTCGCAACCGAACAGCCCCGCCGTGCCGAGGCGGTCGACGACCAGACCGGCAACCGCCACCCCGATGCTGCCGCCGATGCCAAATGCGACCAGGCCGTACAGTGTCTGGCCGCCAGTGCTGCTCTGCGGCGGCACCAGCCGCGACAGCAGGTCGTACGATGGGTGCACTCCCGAGCGCGCCGAGAACAAACGCGACGGACCCCCACAACCGCAGGCGCCCGTAGTCGCCGCCGAGGCCGGCCAGATGGTCCATGACCGTTGAGTCGGTCATCGGGATGAGCGGCGCATGCAGTACCGCGATCATCCCGGTCACCAGCGCCATCGGCGCAAAGCTGCGAACAAACAACAGCGGGATGAAGCACAGCCCCCCGCTCAATGCGGCACTCACCAGCAGCCGGTGGCGCACGCGCCAGCGATCGGCCGCATAGGCCCACCCGAGTGCGCTGACCCAGCGCAGCGCCGGCTGCAATCCGAAGATGATCCCGATCTCCCAACCACTGTACCCCAGATGCGACAGGTACAGTGGAAAATATGGCATCCACACCCCGCCGCCCAGGAAGAGCAGGAAGTAGGCGACCATGACGGTGCGCTGCGTGCGGGGCATGCGCGCCTGTCGCAAGAAAGGTCTCAAGACGCAAGGTCAGCGCCATCGACGACCGCGTCGGCCCGCGGATGGAGCACCGAACGGCTTGCGGGTACGCGCCCGCGGTGAAGTCGCTGCGAACCGATGGCGCATGACGGACGCGGTTGACTCCGGTGGGTTGTGGGGCTAGCTGCCAGTGGTGTGGGGTCCGCTCCTCTCATTCTGGGCATCGGGCTGGTCCTCGGGCTCAAGCACGCACTCGACGCCGATCACTTGGCGGCTGTGTCGACGATCGTCAGCGAATCAAGAAGTCTCGCGAAGTCAGCCGTCATCGGCGCACTGTGGGGGCTCGGACACACCATCGCCCTGCTGGTTGCCGGCGTCGCGATGCTTCTGCTGCACGTCCAGATTGGCGCGCGTGTGCAGTTGGCACTCGAGTTCTGTGTGGCCCTTATGCTGATCGGGTTGGGTGCCAATGCGTTAGGCAAGCTGGCACGCGGGGGGCACCTTCACCTGCATGCGCATGAGCACCACGGGTATGTCCACATCCATCCTCACCTACACGACGCCGCGCCAGAGCCCACCGCCCACGCCCATCACGGTTTCCAGCCGGGGCTGCGGCCGCTGCTCGTTGGTATGGTTCACGGTCTTGCGGGAAGCGCAGCGGTGATGCTGCTGGTGCTCTCGACGCTTCCGTCGCGACTGTTGGGGTTGGTGTACATAGCGGCCTTCGGCATCGGTTCCATCGGCGGGATGTTGTTCATGAGCACCGTGATTGCGCTGCCGGCATGGTTGACAGCGACGCGCTTCCGCCGGGTCCACGTTGCAGTGCGCACGGCTGCCGGGGTCCTCAGCCTGGGAATCGGCTTGTTCATGGCCTACGAAATCGGCATCGTTGGCGGCCTGCTGCTGTGATGAGCTACGGCGCGGTTTGCCGCCGGCGAGCGTTCTTCGCGGCGGGTTTTGCCGCCGTTGCTGCGGCGCCGGCCAGATAGCTTGCGGCGGCCGACGTCCAACGAATCAAGGTGTCGGTCAGGGCAGGTGCGAGAGCGCCCAGCAACTCCACGGTCGCTGCTCCTGGTGGCACCGAGACCTCCCGGAGTCGGAATCGCGTTCCCAGTAGGATCGCTGCAACAACCCATTCCGGCGGCATGTTCAGTGCGGTGGGCCACGCGGGAAGCTCCACTTGCTGGTTGAAGCCTTGCGCCATAGGGGTGTCCACGACACCCGGCATGACGAGACCGACGTGGATCTGCGAGGTGTCGACCTCCGTGCGTAGCGCTTCGGTCAACGCGACGAGGGCGAACTTGGTGGCGCAGTAGCCGCCGAGCGGTGTGATGCCGCGGCGCCCGGCGAGCGACGCGACATTGATGATCGTGCCCCGCTTGTGCTCACGCATCACGGGCAAGACAGCCTGCATCATGAACAGCGCGCCGAAGACGTTCACCCGCAACATGGCTTCGAAGTCTGCCGCCGAGAGTTGCTCGATCGGTGCCGGCAGCAAAACACCTGCGTTGTTGACCAGAATGTCGATGCGTCCCCACTTGCGGCGGACCTTGGCAACGCTGGCGCGTGCCGCACGGGCGTCGGTCACGTCGGTCGGCAGCACCAAGGCACGGCCGCCCGCGTCGGTGACGGCGGCGGCAACTTCTTCAAGCTGCGCGCGGCGCCGCGCGGCCAGCGCTACCGCCGCACCGCGACCTGCGAAGGTTAGTGCCGTCTCGCGGCCGATGCCGCTCGACGCTCCGGTGACCAGCACCACCTGATCGCGAAACGATCCCACCAACGGCAAGATCCCTTCGAGCACCATATCGGCGTTCCTCCGCGGCCACGCTAGCACAGTTGCGGTTGATAGCGTGAGGCGGCACAGTGGCGTGACGCCGAGAATGACCGACCAAGTCTACGCGCCGGCCTTCGAGCACATCATCTTCGACCTCGACGGGACATTGATCGACTCGCGTCGCGATCTGACGGCGGCGGTCAATCACGTGCTGCGCACCTTCGACCTGGCCGAGTTGCCCCTGGAGGCCGTGTGCGGGTACGTCGGAGAGGGCGCGCGTGTCCTCGTGCAACGCGCCCTCGGTCCCGCGCATCACGACCAACTCGACGAAGGGCTTGCCGTGTTCCTGACATACTACGGCGCGCACCTGCTGGACCATACACAGCCGTATGACGGAGTTCCGGAGGTGCTGGCAGAGTTGGCGGCGCGCGGCATCGTCCTTTCGGTTCTGACCAACAAACCCGCGGCCATGAGCCGCACGATCCTCGACGGTCTGGGACTCCTGCCACGCTTCGCCGCAGTGGTTGGCGGCGACTCGCTTGCGGTGCGCAAGCCGGAAGCGGCGGGGATTGACTATCTCCTCACGGTCACTGGCACATCGCGGGCACGCACACTGCTGGTTGGCGATTCGCTGATCGACGTCACCACGGCACGTGCGGGGCACGTCGCCTTCTGTGGCGTCGCGTGGGGGCTGCGGCGCGCCGACCTCGTCGGCGCGCGGGTGGCGCCCATCATCGCGGACCCGCGGCAGTTAGTCCGAGTCGTTGAGGTAGGTCATGTGTAAGGGAACACACTCCGCAGACGTCGCTCCATCAGGACAATTGTGCCACCGCGCGCACTGCCGTATACCGCGTTGCCGATGAGGCAAACAGCGCGTAGCGTGCCCACTGACAGCGGCAAGCACAGGAAGGCGGCGTGTATGGGACGGCGACTGACGATCATGGTTACGGCGTGTATGCTCTCGACGATGGGTTGTCGGGGAGAGCACCAGGGCCCCGGTGAGGTGACGCAAAAGCCGGTGCCCGCTCCCGTGGTCGCGGCGCGTGCCGCGCAGCAGCAGAGCGAAGTTGCCCAACTCGTGCCCGAGCCCGCGACGCGTCCCGCCAAGCAGATTCTATTCGGCGACCTCCACGTCCACACGACGTTCTCCGCCGATGCCTTCATGCGCAGCCTGCCTATGTTGCAGGGCGAGGGCGCCCATCCGCCCGCGGATGCGTGCGACTTCGCCCGCTTCTGTTCGGGGCTCGACTTCTGGAGCATCAACGATCACGCCGAGGCCATCTCGCCACAGCATTGGCGGGAAACCAAGGAGACCATCCGGCAGTGTAATGCCGTCGCGGGCGATCCGAAGAATCCGGACGTTGTGGCGTTTCTCGGTTGGGAGTGGACACAGGTCGGCACCACTCCGGAAAATCACTACGGACACAAGAACGTCATCTTCCGTGACACCGGCGAGGACCAGGTTCCAACGCGGCCGATCAGCGCGCTCAACCAACAGCTCATCGGGGCGCTGCGTCAGCGCCCGCCGCTGTGGCAGCGCCTGCAGTTCCCGCTGCTCGACTTCGCGAACCGGCAGCGCTACTTCGACTTTGCGGCCTACCAGGAAGAACTGCGCGGCGTTCCAGCCTGTCCGGAGGGCGTGGATGCCAAGACGCTGCCGGCTGATTGCCACGAGTCGGCGCAGACACCCGAGGCACTGTACGCGAAGCTCTCCCAGTGGGGGTTCGACACCATCGTCATTCCGCACGGCACGACGTGGGGCTTTTACACGCCACCGGGTACGACCTTCGACAAGCAATTGACCAAGGCGCAAGACGACCCCGACAAACAGCGCCTCTTCGAAATCTACTCCGGGCACGGCAACTCCGAGGAGTACCGCGACTGGAAGGCCATCGAATGGGACGACCGTGGCATGCCGATCTGTCCGGCGCCGACCAGGAACTACGAGCCGTGCTGCTGGCGTGCCGGCGAGCTGATCCGTGCCCGCTGTGGCAATATCTCCAGTGCGGAGTGCGAGCGGCGCGTTGCAGAAGCCCGTGTGACCTATCTGCAAGCCGGAGTGTCGGGACACCTCACGGTGCCCGGCGCGACGATCGATGATTGGAAGGACTGCGGCCAATGCCGCGACTGCTTCAATCCGGCGTTCAGCTTCCGGCCCGGCAACGCGGCGCAGTATGTGCTCGCCATCCGCAACTTCGACGATCCCCAACATCCACGGCAATTCCACTTCGGCTTCATCGGCTCCAGCGACAATCACACCGCCCGCCCGGGCACCGGCTACAAGGAGTTCGCGCGCCGCCAGATGACCGAAGCGACCGGTGCCCGCGACGAGGCCTGGCGCGCACGCATTGTCGGACCACCACCGGCGCGCGCGCCCGAGGCCGTGCCCTTCGATCGCACGACGACAACGCTGCAGGTGTTCCAGCAGGTCGACACCGAACGGCAGGCGTCGTTCTTCATGACCGGCGGTCTCGTCGCGGTGCATTCCGACGGCCGTGACCGCAACGCCATCTGGAACGCGCTGAAGCGGCGCGAAGTCTACGGCACCAGCGGCGATCGCATTCTGCTGTGGTTCGATCTCGTCAATGCGCCGGACGGGTCCCAGCCGATGGGCAGCGAAGTGCAGTTGGCGACAGCGCCGCAGTTCCGTGTCCGCGCCGTCGGTGCGTTGAAGCAAAAGCCCGGGTGCCCGGAACAGTCCGTGAACGCGCTCTCGCCCGAACGGCTGCAGCGCATCTGCCGCGGCGAGTGTTACAATCCGAGCGACGAGCGCCATCTGATCACGCGCATCGAGATCGTGCGCATCCGCCCGCAGCAACATGCCGGCGAGCCGGTTGCTCCCTTGATCGAGGACCCGTGGCGCCGGCTGGAATGCCCGCCGAATCAAGTCGGGTGCACTGTGGAGTTTGATGATCCGGAGTTCGTATCCGGCGGCCGCGATGTCGTCTACTACGTGCGTGCCATTCAGGAACCCACGATGGCGGTCAATGCGGGCAATCTACGGTGCAAGTACAACGACAAGGGCGAGTGTGTCGAAGTGCATCCGTGCTACGGGGATTACCGCACGCCGTTCGACGACGATTGTCTCTCGCCCAACGAGGAACGGGCATGGTCGTCGCCGATCTACGTGGACGTGAAGCGTGAATCGTAAAGCGTAAGGCGTAAGGCGTAATCAGGGCAAGGGAATCATGCGATCCTCCGTTTACGTTTCACGTTTTACGTTTTATTAGTTCCCCATGTCGACGACGCACCCTCCCCGGCGCTCAGGCCTTCTCCTTCTCGGCTTAGGCGCCGCTCTCGGTATCATCTTGGCAGCGACCGGTCTGGTCGACGTGAAACGTACCAGTGGGCTCTTGCCGCCGCGCGGTGCGGCAGCGCTGGTCAACGGCGAGCTGATTCGCAACGAGGACTTTGCACGGACGCTGGCCGGAGTTGCGGGCGACCGGCGCGACGGTGTCGACGGGCAGCAGCGCCGCGAGGTGCTGGATCGGCTGGTCGACGAGGAGCTGTTGGTGCAGCGTGGAATCGAACTTGGGCTGGCGCGACACGATCGCAAAGTGCGCGCGGATCTCACCGCCGCGGTGATTGCTTCTGTCGTGGCCGAGACGGAAGACGTCGAGCCGACGCCGGCGCAGCTGCAAGCGTTCTACGACGAGAACCGCGCCTTCTTCACACGCCCGGGCCGGCTGCGCCTACGGCAGGTGTTTATCAATCCGGCCAAAGACGGCAATGCCGCTGCTGGTGCGCGTGCCGCTGAAGCCAGCCGGCGCTTGCGGGACGGTGAGGCCTTCGAGGCTGTCCAAGCGGCGCTCGGCGATCTCGAGGTGTCGCCGTTGCCGGATGCGCTGCTGCCGGCAGAGAAACTCATCGACTACCTCGGCCCGACCGTGCTTGCCAAGGCGTTGGCATTGGGAGCCGGCGAGGTCAGCGAGCCGATACGGTCGGGTACAGGCTACCACGTCGTGCAGATCCTCGAGCGGCAAAGCGATCAGACACCACCCCTGGCCGACATCCAGCCGCAGGTCGTCGCCGAGTTCCGCCGGCGCGCCGGCGATCAGGCCTTGCGCACGTATTTGAACGACCTTCGTGCCCGGGCCCACGTCGTCGTGGACCCCAACCTTCAATGACTCCCCCGTTGGCCTTGCCCGAGAATCCACAAAGCCCCTCGATACGGCTTCTCTTCGTGTCAACTCGGAGAGAATGGAAAACCGGAAACGACGAAACCGAAAACACGAGACCGGCAAACGCTCCTGCTCCCCGTTCATTGGGAGTAGCCGCCTTCTTCTGGCGGCGTATCGAGGGGTGCACATTCACTGGCGCAAAGCCGCCGCGGCTGCACTCCCACATGCTGGTTGCGACGCTGGTCATGGCCTGCCTGGCGCGCGCCGCGTGGGCGCACGATCGGAGCACTTCGTACTCGGCCTGGGAGATCGACGGGACGCGCGCCCGCGTCACGGTGCGCATCAGCGAACTTGATCTGTCGCGACTACCGTTGATGGCCGCCGACACCGACCAGCGCAAGCGCGCGCTGGCGATGTACCTGACTCAACACCTCCAACTGTTCGCGGGCGACACTGCCTGTGACGTCTCAGGTACGCCGCATCCGCTCGATGCGCTTCCGGGCCGGACGGTCTATGAGTGGCAACTGATATGCCCGGTGGCAGAGCCACTACGAATCCGCAGTGACCTGCTGCTCGACGAGGCCCCGTCACACCTCCACTTCGCCCGTGTTCGTCTCGGGACATCCAAACCTCTCGAACGGGTCCTCTCCGACAGCGAGAGAACCTGGAGTTTGATCGACACCGCGTCACCGCAGGCTGCCGCGGGGCAGGGCACTTCGGTCTTCGGCTACGTGCTGCTTGGCATCGAGCACATCGTGACGGGCTACGACCACCTCGCGTTTCTGCTGGCCTTGCTGTTGATGCAGACGTCGTTGCGTGAAGTGGCCAAGGTCGTGACGGGCTTTACGGTGGCGCATAGCATCACGCTCGGGCTGGCGACATTTGGGTATGTGCAACCTGCGGCGGCGGCCATCGAAGCGCTCATCGGCCTGTCCATCGCACTGGTGGCGGTCGAGAATGTCTGGCTCGCGAGCGGCCGCAACGCGTTGGTGCCCTGGCTGATCGGCGGCGGACTTGCATTATTGGCGCTTGCCGCGACGCGTGGGCACGGCCGCATACCGGGGATCACTCTGGCGGGCCTGGCGCTGTTCTCGTCTTGCTACTTCGGGTTGCTCGAGCAGGTGTCGCGCCCGGCGCCGCTGCGCTGGACGATCGCCTTCATCTTCGGCCTCGTGCACGGCTTTGGGTTTGCGGCGGTCTTGCTCGAAGCCGACCTCTCGTCCGTGCGCCTGGTGCAGGCCCTGTTCGGCTTCAATGTTGGTGTGGAGATCGGCCAACTCGGCGCGGTGGTCTTGATGTGGCCGTTGCTG